>SUTT01000023.1 GCA_015152565.1 Cyanobacteria bacterium SIG27 | reverse complement strand
ATGCTAGCGTTGGCGACGTTATTGTTGCTACCGTTAAAGATGCAACTCCAAATATGGCAGTTAAAAAATCTGACGTTGTTTCTGCTGTAGTAGTTAGAACAAAAGCTGATATCAAACGTAACGATGGTTCAGTTATCCGTTTTGACGACAATGCTGCAGTTATCATCAACAAAGATGGAGCTCCAAAAGGAACTCGTGTATTTGGTCCTGTTGCAAGAGAACTTAGAGAAAAGAATTTCATGAAAATCATTTCTCTAGCTCCTGAAGTAATATAATAAATATAGGAATAAGGTAAAATGGCTAAATCTACTAATAAAAAACTTCACACAAAAGTAGGCGACCGAGTTATCGTTGTTTCTGGTAAAGACAAAGGTAAACAAGGAAACGTTAAAGACGTTAACTTAAAAGACGGCACAGTTCTAGTTGACGGTGTGAACGTTGTTACTAAAGCTCAAAAAGCAAATCCTATGGCTGGCGTTCAAGGCGGTTTAAACAAAATTGCTAAACCTCTTAATGCTTCAAAAGTAATGGTTTGCTGCCCATCTTGCGACAAAGCTGTTAGAGTTAAACACGAAGTTAAAGATGGTAAAAAAGTTCGTGTTTGTCCAAAATGCGGCGAAACACTTGATGTATAGACCACATAACGTGGGGCATTGAAATTCGACAGGCAAACAAGCAGAGTTTCAAAGGCTAAGAAAAAGGAAAGAAATATGTCAAAACATATCGGTAATTTAAAAGACCGTTATAACAACGAAGTAAGAGCTAAATTAAAAGAAGAATTTGGATATAAAAATGATATGCAAATTCCAAAAATGGCTAAAATTGTTTTGAATATGGGTGTTGGTGAAGCTTCACACAATTCAAAATTGGCTGAAACTATTGTTAACCAATTAACTAAAATCGCTGGCCAAAAAGCTCTTTCTACTAAAGCTAAAAAATCAATCGCTTCATACAAACTAAGAGAAGGTATGCCAGTTGGTGCAATGGTTACTCTTAGAGGGGAAAGAATGTACGACTTCTTCCAAAAATTAGTTTGCGTTGTTCTTCCTCGTATTCGTGACTTCCGTGGCGTTAGCCCAAAAAGCTTTGACGGTCGTGGAAATTATACTTTTGGTCTTAAAGAGCAATCTTTATTCCCAGAAATCCACTATGATGAAGTTGATATCGTAAAAGGTATGAATGTTTCAATTATCACTACTGCTGCAACCGATGATGAAGCAAGAGCTTTATTGAAACACTTGGGTATGCCTTTTAAAACAAAGTAATAATTATAGGAGAAAACTTTAAAAATGGCTAAGAAAGCAATGATTGATAAAGAACAAAAAAGACGTGATCTTGCTGCTAAAGGTAAATACCCAGTAGTTAGACTTCACAACCGTTGTTCTATCTGCGGCCGTCCTCATGGTTTCCACCGTGATTTCGGCATTTGCAGAATTTGCCTAAGACAAATGGCACATCGTGGCTTATTACCAGGCGTTACAAAAGCTTCTTGGTAGTAGGAAAATGAATATAAAAACACTCCCTTTTGTTAGGGAGTGTTTTTGTGTTTAAAATGTATTATTTTATACAAAATTAAATATATCTTTTTTCAAGTCTTTCAGACTTCTTCATTTTTCTTTTCTTTTTTCAATCGCCCACCAAAGAAAAGAAAAATGAAGCAAAAAGAAAAGAAAACAGGGCTTGGTTTGTTTGTTAGCTACTAGTGGTGCACTAAGCTCAAAATAGTTGCTTACGGCAACTCGCTTCGCTCAGACATGCCTCACGCAACTATTTTTCACTAAGTGCACGTGAAAATTCCATTTAGCCTTTTTTAAATTTTTATCATCACATCAAAAATCGGAGAGAGCTTGTGACTTTTTGTTGAGTTTTGGTTCGATACTTATTTTGTATGAGATTAACTTAATTACAAGCTCTCGACTGTTTTTTGAGTAGATAAAAATTTAAAAAAGAAGAAACTAACATTCAATCAAGCCGTGTTTTTCTCTTTTCCGTCTACTTTTCTCTTTTTTGTCGGCGCATGAGAAAAAAGAGAAAAGTAGACAAGAAACTTTAGTTTCTTTAAAACAAATTAGGGCGAAAGCCCTAAAAAGAAAAATATATCTAGTTTTGTATAAAATAATACATTTTATACAATCACAGCCTCAACATATTAAACAACTAAATCAATATAAGGTTTATCTGTTGTTTGTTGTGCTTCAAAAAGCGCTTTGACAAGTTGTTCTGCTGAACAATTTACTTTATATTCGCTATATATTAAATCGTTTGAATTACTTGTTGGTGTATGAATTATTGATTTATTATTCGAGAAACCACTTTCAATTTTGATAATTTGTTGTGGGTTAAAAAAAGTTGCACTTCCATATTTGTCTGTTATTCTCAACATTGCACCAAAACTTACTGGTTGCATATTAACTTTCCTTTCTTTTGACATTATTTAATATAACGTCAATAAAGAAAATATTTTGCTATTTAACAATTCTTAACAAAAATTTGCATAAAAATCATGTTTGAAATATTATTAATTTTGCACAATTGTGTGCGTACTTAGCTAAACTACGAGGTGATTCCTCGCAAGTAGAAAGGAAAATCATGACAATCAATGATCCAATCGCCGACGCTTTAACACGCATTAGAAATGCTAAAATTGTTAAACATGAATCAGTTTCTATGCCAGCGTCAAACTTAAAAGAAGAATTAATTAAAGTTCTTCAAAAAGAAGGTTATGTTGAAGGCTATACTGTTGAAGAAAAAGACGGTTTCAAATTTATCAATGTAACTTTAAAATACTTAAATGGACAAAGTGTTATCACTGGTCTTCAAAGAGTATCAAAACCAGGCTTAAGAGTTTATTCTAAAGCTAAAAACATGCCTAGAGTTTTTGATGGTATGGGTATCGCTGTTATTTCAACTTCTAAAGGTTTAATGACTGAAAAAGCTGCTCGTGCTAACAAACTTGGTGGCGAAGTATTATGTTACGTATGGTAATGTAATAAATGTTATTACTTAGGGTTAAATCGTTTAATACGATGCGTTCCCGCTTTTAAAGCAAAAGGAGAAAGAAAATGTCAAGAATCGGTAAATTACCAATCGCAATTCCAGATGGAGTTGAAGTAAAAATCGAAGGAAATTTATTAACTGCAAAAGGTCCAAAAGGAACTGAATCAGTTGAATTTCCAGCAGAAATTGAAGTAGTAATCAATGAAAAAGAAGTTGTAGTAAATCGTAAAGCTGAAGATAGAAAATCTAGAAGCTTACATGGTTTATTTAGAACTTTAATTTCAAATGCTATCCTTGGTGTTAAAACACCATTTGAGAAAAAACTTGAAATCGTTGGTGTAGGTTATCGTGCAGCTATGCAAGGAACTGCAATCAACTTATCTTTAGGTTATTCTCACCCTGTTATTATCGAACCTCCAGCAGGCGTTACAATCACTGTTGAAGCAAATACAAAAGTTACAGTTTCTGGTTCTAATAAACAAGCTGTAGGTGATGTTGCTGCTCAAATTCGTGCTAAACGTCCACCTGAACCATACAAAGGTAAAGGTATTAAATACGAAGGTGAATATATCGCTCGTAAAGCTGGTAAGGCTGGTAAGAAATAGACCCGAATAAAGCGAAGCGTAGTGCGACTGCACTAGCTGAGCAAAATGAGGGCAAAGGTGTGTGAAGTGCATTGACGGTTGCGTTGAGCAAGCGGCAAGCACGGAAACCATACCAAAGCGCCGTGAAAATCTTTGATTTTCTCAGGAGCATAGACCCGAATAAAGCGAAGCGTAGTGCAAGCTATGTTTCAGTAGTTACACAAATTGCCAATATAAACCAACCGCAAGTGCGGAATTGGTTTTGGTGAAAGGAAAGAAAAATGTTAAAACAAATCAACAGAAAAGAACAAACTAGAAAAAGACACCAAAGAGTTCGCCTTAAAATCTCTGGCGATGCTCAATGGCCTCGTTTAGCAGTATATCGCTCAACAAAACACATTTACGCCCAAGTAATTGATGATGTTAATGGTGTAACTTTAGTTTCTTCATCTTCAAAAGTGAAAGAATTAGGCTTAAAACACGGTGGAAACATCGAAGCTGCTAAAGTTGTTGGCGCAGACGTTGCTAAAAAAGCATTAGCTAAAGGTATTGAAGGCGTTGTATTTGACCGTGGTGGTTTCTTATTCCACGGAAGAGTTGCTGCTTTAGCTGACGCTGCAAGAGAAGCTGGTTTACAATTCTAGTTTTAAAATTTATTTAAAAGACCCAAGGTTTTCCTTGGGTCTTTTTGTGTTGCAAAGATTTATTGTGTTGCCTGATTATAACTTCTCTTTGAATAAAAAAAGGAGAGGAAATCCTCTCCAACACGATTTAAAATAACATGAATTTTTTACATCTCAGAAACACATCTAACACTATATGCGTTAAATAAGGCGGTTTCTTGATTTATCAAGTGTGTTCTTCTGAAAATCTGATGAGAATAATTTTTATCAAGCCAGCTAATATATACCTTGCAAGTATTGCTTACAGCACCATTGCATATAGTGTTCTCGTATCCGCAATAAGCTGAAGCATAGCCTGAATCGTGGTCACAAAACATTAAACCATTATCTCCTATTCCAATTGAATTTTTTGCAACCAAGTTATATACTTCGTCTTTTGTTGGTAAACGCCAGTTTTTGCCTCCGAATTTAAAACTGTTGCAAATTTCTTGCGCAGCGCTATAGTTACATACTGTTCTGTTGCATCCAGAATAACTGCCATTGCCACTATCGCAAAGTATTGATGTTGCTCCTTGCCAACAGCATTTTTCGCTTGCAGAGTAGCAACTATCTGCGCCTGATGCTTGGGCTATGATTACCGTAGATGGAATTTTTAATATTGCGGTGTCCCCCATGTTTCTTTTTGTAAAGCATAGTTTGCCAATTTTTATAAAATTCGAATCTGAGCATTCAAATTTGTTGTCGTTTGAAATGCAAGCATTAGACGAACTTTCATTCTTTACATGATAGCCTTCAATACAACTTAGACAAGAGTTTTCATCACAAGAAGAACATTTATTTCCAAATTTAGCTTTGCAAGATAAACAACTATTGCCACTTAGATAAAAACCGCCAAAACATATTTCACACACCGGGTTTGTACTTGCTTGTCCGTTGCGGCATTGTACGCAATTAGCAATAGTACATGGTGTACATGTGTTTGATGTATTTAAAAAATAATCTCCAGTACAACTTGTGCATGTGCTTGCATCAGTACAAATGTTGCAAGCTGTTAAAACATCAATGCATCGATTTGAGCAAGTGCCTGTGGCGGTATTTAATATCCAGTCTTCACCGCATTTTGTGCAGTAATTTTCGCTAATGCATTCTTTGCAAGCTAACTGTGTACACTTTTGGCAATTTGAACCATTGTAAAAATAATTACTAATGCATTTTGTGCAAGCGCTAGAGTTACAAGTCATGCAATAAGAAGAATATTTTTCGTTGCATTTATGTACTCCGGTGCTATCACAAAAATATCCATCTTCGGTTGGGCAAGTTGCATATAAGTCTTTGCCATTACAATAACTTCCTGATGGACATGGTGTACAAGCTCCATTTTTAATATAAAAATTGGAATTTATACACAGGTTGCAAGCATTTGAATCGCATTGAGTACAGTTAGCTCCAAATTTTTCTTGACACCTTATACAGGTACAAGTTTTAGTGTTAAGATATTGCCCGTTTGGACATTGTTCAATTCCACATTTAATGCAATATTGCGAAGTACAGAGTTCGCAATGTGAGCTAAAATTATCATTTTCTTGGCAATTGGCGCTTATGTCGCTGACATTTGATGAACTTCCCAGGGTAATTGAGCCTGAACTAAGTTTTTTAGTGATAATTGGGCTTAGTGCTGCCATAATCAAACTTACTATTATTAGAGCAACAAGGATTTCGATAAGTGAAAACCCTTTTGAATTTTTCGTTTTCATATTATTTCCTTAAATCCGTTTTAAATATAGGTTGCTGTAGCAACCTAATAAAATTAGTTTAACATTAGGATTAAATATATGCAAGAGAAATCTGAAAACTATAAAATACAGCTTATTAAGGCGCTTGGTGAGGTTATAAAGAGCAAAAGAAAGAAATTAAATAAAAGCATGTATTTAATCTCTGCTGAGTGCTCAATGTCAAAATCTACATGGAGAGAAGCTGAATTAGGGGTTTGTAAAGATATAAATCTTTCAACAATTTGGAAAATTGCAGATGGGCTAGAAATTTCTCCAAGTGAACTAATTAAAGAAGTTGAAAAAAAGTTAGATAAAGATTTTGTTATTGAATAATTTATTCTTTAATTTTATTTTTTAAATCATTTTTAATGTCTGACAATGGTCCATTATTTGGAGCTTTAAGGGTGTTTATATAATTCCTTGTATAAACAAAAGGGAATTTTACAAGCCAAGAAGATTTAATTAAAATCGTGGCTGTATCTGCGCCGTGGTTTAAAATTAGTTCATCAATAGTTTGCTCATAAGCTGGTGAAATTGAAGAAAAAAGCTTAATAAAATAATCACTTGCGCTAATAACTCCATAGCCTGTTGAGGCTATTGGTTTATTTGCAAATTCGGTGATTTTAAATTTATCATTTTCGCCAACAAGAGCTAAATCAACGGGTAATTCGATTGTTCCTTTGTTTTTTTGTTCAATTTCAACCCAAGTGTTGTCAAATTTTAGTTTAATAATGCTTGGCTCTGGCATATAAATATCATCGGCAATTGGAGCAAGGATGATATCTCCATCAAAATTAATTAAGCCATATTTATAGTTTTTTTGAACTAAAAACATTTTTCCATATAAAATGTCAATGGTTGTGTATTCTTGTTCAGTGAGAGCTTGCCCAAATTCGTTAAAAAGTGCATATTTCCCTTTGCTTCCAAGTTTAACAAATCTGCCTCCGCTAAAGCGATAAGCGTTTTCAAACTTGTCATTTACCAGAATTTCACCTGTATTTGAGATAATTCCATATTTGTTTCTTTTCAAAAAAAGCCAAGAATTATCACCAATTCTGATTAATTTTTTATAAACTGGTTCAGTTATTTTTTCGTTATTTACTATTAAGCCAAACTTATTGTTTTCACTATATGTTTGAACAATGTTTTCTATTGCAAAAACATTTTGTATAAATAATGCTAAAGCTATGAATAATAATTTCTTCATAATAAAATAATATCATAAAGCACTATGTTATAATTCTATTGTTATGAAAATTAATTATAATGTTTTAAAAAAGATATCATTGATTATTGCAGCAATTATTTTTGCTATTTTTACAGTTTTAATATTATTGTATTTTTTGATTTTACCGAGTTTATTTAATTCAAAAAAAGTTGCAAATTTTGCTGCAAAAATCATAAAAGAAAAATTAAATTACGAATTAGTAATTGAAAATCAAAAACTTGATGTTAGCTTAAAACCACAAATAGGTCTTTATGTTGGTAAGTTTGCTTTAATAAATAATAGTGAAAAAGTAGCTGAGCTTGAAGATTTTAATTTTGAATTTTGCTTTTGCAAAATTTTCAAAAAACAAATTGGTTTAAAAGAAATTAGCGCTAAAAAACTTAATGTTAAAGTAGATAAACTATTATCTCTTGTTTCAAAACAAGAAAAAAAAGAAGAAACAAAACCTCTTGATTATAAATTATATTTTATTAATCCAACAATAAAACTTGATGAGCTTAAAATAACTTATTTTTTAAATAAAGCTTTATTAAATCTTGAAGCAAATAATATAAACTTAAAGACAGTTAACAATGAAAAGTTTTTTGAGTTTAGCTCTGTTATAGATTTAATTAAAAATAATCAAAATTATGCAAAAATTAAAGTAAATGCTGATGATGAAATCAAGCTTTCAAAAGATAGGATTGTTGTTGATGAACTTTTGCTTTTAATTAATCAATCAGATATTAGAATTAATTCTGAAATAGCTTTAGAAAAACTTTATTTTAGTGCTATTTCAAAGAAATTTAATTTAGAAGACGTGTTTAAATTAATCAATTGTGATTTTTTAATTGCCCAAGGGTCTGATATGCTTTCTCCTTTGAAAAATCCTGTTGGAAATGTGTCTTTTAATGTTAGTTTTTTAAATGGCAAAATTGATGGGCTTATTGATGTTAACCACACCGGAGTGTCTATCAAAGATGTTTCTTTGATACCAATTAAAATCAATGATGGTAAAATTAAAATTTCAAACGATAAAATAGATTTTCTTGATTTAATTGGATATTACGGAAAAAACAAGGCAAATAAAGTAAAAATAACAGGAGATATTAAGGATTATTTTAAAACTTTTGATTCAAATATTACGATTGAAAGTTTAATTACAAACGAATTTTTTAAAGATTATCTCGCTCCATTAATCAATAATACTGCTTTGTATGTTTCAAAACCATCTACAACAAAGGTTATTTACAAATCTAAAAATAATATTATGGATATTATTTGGTTTGCTCAGATTGATAAAAACGTTGACTTTGGTGTGACGAATGAAAAATCAGCATTATCAAATTTTGATAGAGCTGTTTTGGGTGAATTTCAAATAAAAGAAAATAAAATAGATATTAAAAATATTAATTATTATATTTCTCAAAATATCGTAAGAGGAGTTAAGCTTCAACCAATTTTAACAGCGAATGCTTTAATGGATTTAACAGGTAAAATCGACAAAGCTGGAATTGCTTTCGGTAGAGAAATGCCTTGTGAATTTTTAAACGTTTTTATTGGACAACCGTTATTTAAAAAAGGAACAATTAAAGGCAAAATTAATGTTGCATTTAAAAATGATATTCCATATTTAGATGCTGATATGGAAATTAACAAAACCTTAATCCCAACACAGAGGATGTTTTTATCTCATGCATATTTAAAAACTGACGATAATATCATAAAACTTGATACTAAAGGTATTTTTAAAAGAGCCAAATTCGATTTTAATGGAAAAATTAAAAACGAACTTAAAGCGCCTTATATTGTTAAAAATTTAAATCTAGAAGTTGATAATCTTGACATTGAAAGGATTTTGGCTTCTTTAAACAATCAAAATTCGCAAGTTCAAAATGATGTAAAAATAGAAAGCGAAGAAGACTTAAAAGACGACGATTACATGTTTGATACTAATTTAATTAGAATTGAAGATTGCGATTTTTCTCTTTTGAGTGGTAAATATAAAGATATTAATTTTGGAAACATTAAAGCAAATTTAACTTTAGATGATAAAGGAATATTGAACGTTAAATCAAATAGATTTGATATTGCTCAAGGAATTTCTTCTCTTAAATTGGTTGCTGATTTAAAAGAATTGAAATATGATTTAAAACTTGGTGTAAAAGATATCGATTCTAATTTAATGGCAAAAACTTTATTTAATTTAGATAAAGAAATCACAGGCAAGGCTACTGGTTTAATTGCGCTTAATAGTGATAAAACACTAAAATTAAATGGGGATATTAAGTTTGTTGTTAATGATGGAACAATTGGAAAAATTGGTCTTGTTGAATATATTTTAAAAATTGCTTCCGTGTTTAGAAACCCGATTGTTATGGTTAGCCCTGCAACAATTATGGATATTATTTCAATTCCTGAGGGGAAATTTGATAAGATTTCAGGAACAATTAAAATAAAAGACAATGTTTTAGCTCCGATTGATATTAAATCGTATTCTAAGTCATTGAGTGCATTAATTAAAGGTAAATTTGATTTAGAAAGGCATGATGCGTCTTTAAGAATTTATACTCGTTTTTCAACCGATAAAAAAACAGCATTTAATCTTTTAAGACAACTTTCTTTGTCAAGTTTGGCCAATAAGGTTAAAATGAATTCAAGAAACGATGCAAATTATTACGCTTCAGAATTGAAAGATTTACCAGAAATTGAAGTTGATAACGATAAAACTCAAGTCTTTTTAACACAAGTTGAGGGTGATATTGAACATTTTAATTTCTTATCCAGCTTGAAAAAAATTAAATAAATTATTCAGCGCAAAGTTTGAAATGGAGTTCATCTATTATTGCTTTTGCGTCGGTTACGATTTTATAGTCGCAATAGTTGAAGATTTCAGCGTTATTGTCGGTGTTTATTCCAACAATTATTTTTGAATTTTTCATTCCGCAAGTGTGCTGAAGTGCACCTGAAATTCCAAAAGCTATGTATAAATCGGCGACAACGGTTGTTCCTGTTAAGCCAATTTGAGTTTCATGGGGCATTAAACCCATATCAACAACTTTTCTCGTTGAACCAACAGTTGCGCCGATTTTTTTTGCTATTTCTTCTAGTTTTTCAAAATAAATTCTGCTTTTAGCTTCGCATAACCCATAACCAGCCGCAAGGACAATTTTTGCATTAGAAAAATCAATAACACCTGAATGGTTTTCATCTAAAACGCTTTTTAGAAGTCTAATTCTATTTTCTTCAAGTGCTGTTGGGTAAAATTCTTTATATTCGCCTTGGATGTTTTTATTAAAATCTGCAATGAAAGTTTGAGGGCGAACAGTTGCGCATTGAGGATTTTTCTTTGATAAAATTGTTGCCATCAATTCTGAACCAAACGTTGGGCGAGTTGGGGCAAAGTTTAGTTTATTTTCTCTAATGATAAAATCCAAACCCGTGCAATCGGCAACAAGACCTGTATCAAGCATTGTTGTTATTCTTGGTGCGACCATTCTTCCGCTTGGGGTTGCTGGGAAGATAATTATTTCTGATGGTGCAGTTTGAAAATATTCAATAAATGCTTGTGAATATACTGTTTGAGAAAAATTTTCAAGACATTTTTCTTTAATAAAAACAATGTTGTTAGCACCAGCACAGTGCATTTTGTGAACTGTTTCATCATTAATTGAATCGCCAAGAATAATTGCCTCAACAATATATTCTTCTTGTTTTAATTCAAAAGCTGATTGAGTCAATTCGTAAGCTTTTGAAATTAATTCATATGAAACATCTTTTAATTTTTTGGTTTTTAAATCTAGCTCACAATATACGCTTATTTTTTTCATTGTTTTGCCTTTTTAATTATTTCTAAAATATTGTCTGTAAAATTTTCTTTGATTTCTTCGCTTTTTTTGATTATTTCTGGTCTATAAGCTCTCCAGACCATTGTTGGAGAACCTATTATTCCTACTTCTGATTTGTCATAGCCTAAATCAGCCAAGCCATAAACTTCGATTGCTATGTTTTGCGCTCTTATATAATCATCGATTTTAGGAACAATGTGTTTTTTTGCTTGTGATTTAATGGCCAACAAACAAGGGGTGTTAACTTCAAAAACGTTAATTCTTTCATCTTGTGTTTGAGAAACTATTGCCATATTTTTATCAGCATTAAAAATTTCATTAACACCAACAACATCCGGAATTGATAATAATTGAGCTAAGCTAACGGGAACTTGTGCAGTATCGCCATCAACAGCCATTTGCCCTGTTATTATTAAATCGTAGTTAACAACATATTGTTTAATAGCAGAAGCTAAAATTTTTGCTGTAATAATGGTGTCTGAACCAGAAAAAGCTTTATCTGAAAGTAAAATCGCTCTATCAGCTCCTTTTGCTAAAGCAATATTTAAAACCTCTTTTGCTTGAGGAGGACCCATTGATATTGCTGTTATTTTTATTTCTTTAAATTGTTTTTTAATTCCCATTGCCCAATCAAGCGCCCATTCATCTTGTGGGTTGATTTTTGAGAGCATATTAGCTCTATCAAGATTGTTTTCCTTTGTCCATTTTATATCGTCAACATCGGGAACTTGTTTAACACAAACAACTATGTTCATTTTGCTTCCTCTACGATTTTTACAAGGCCTTTTGGTTTATCGACATTTCTTTTTAGTCTTTTTGCGATTTTTAATGTTAACATTTGAATAACAATAATCATATTGATTATTGTGGCAATTTTTGATTGCCCTTTTTGGAATTTTAATAAAATGTCGCAATCATAATCTTCGTAAATATCCGAAATTACAATTGATTTGCATTTGTATGTTTTTAAAACTTTTTTTAATATATCTTTTTCATATTCTTTTGAATCGGATGTAATGAATGTTAAAAACGCTTTTGTACTGTTTAATTGCGCAAAATGCCCATGGATAAAATCTCCTGATGGAAATGCGCTTGTGTTCAGATAGCTTGTTTCTCTAATTTTAAGAGCAGCTTCAAGAGCAAGAGCGTAATGATATCCAAGTCCAAAAATTGCAAAACCGTTTAATTTTGATAGAGCCTTAGCTGTTAAATCAAGGTTATCTAGATTTTTGAGTGACATTTCAATATTTTTTTTGATTAAATAAATGTCTTTTGTTTCTTCGCCAATGTCAAGGTGTTTATTTTGCGCAGCTTTAACTGCGATTAACCAAAGCATAACAACAGTTGCACTATAGGTTTTTGTGGCAGCAATTGCTTGCTCTAGCCCGGCTTCAATGTAAAATTTATAATCTGCAAGATTGTGAATTGTAGAAGTTAAATTGTTTGTAATTGATAGAGTTTTTAAACCTCTTTCTTTAATTAATTGCATTGCTTTAACCGTATCTACACTCAAACCAGATTGGCTTATGAAGATATATAGAGCTTTTGAATCATAATTTACAAAACTGGAATTAATAAACTCGGAAGCATATTCAACGCTTGTTGGAATGTTTGAAATGTTTTCAAAGAAATATTTTCCAAAAATAGCGGCGTTGTAGCTTGAGCCACTCGCAATTATAACTATTCTTTCTATCGATAGTGGAATATCAATCAAAACACAATAGTTAACAATATATTTATTTATTAAATTCTCGATTATTATGCCTTGAGAATTTATCTCCGTTTCCATCACATAACTCATATTCATATTATAATGTAAAAATGATAAATTGTGTGTATATTCATATTCCTTTTTGTGAAAGAAAGTGTAAATATTGCGCTTTTTGTTCGTTTTCGCTTATAAAAAAAGAAGATATTTATATTGAATCTTTAATTAAAGAAGTAAAATTTCTTTACAAAAATGAAAATTTAAAAACAATTTATTTTGGTGGAGGAACTCCATCTTTATTAAAGCTACAAAATATCAAGCAAGTTTTAGATTGTTTTAATTATAGTTCTGATACTGAAATCACACTTGAATTAAACCCGCATAATGTTGATTTTGAAAAATTAAAAGCTTATAAAGATTTAGGAATAAATAGATTAAGCGTTGGTTTGCAGAGTTTTGATGACGAAATTTTATTTGAAATTGGTAGAAACCATAATTCAAAAGAGATTTATGAAACATTAGAAAATATCAAAAAAGCAGGTTTTAAAAATTATAGTATTGATTTAATGTATGGTTTGCCTAATCAAACGCTTGAACAATGGAAAAAAACTCTTGATATTGCGCTTGATGTAGATGCTAATCATATTTCATTGTATGGTTTAAAAATTGAAGATGGAACTTATTATTCTAAAAATTTACCTCAAAATTTACCATCTTTAGATGAACAAGCAACAATGTATGAAGTAGCTATCGAAAAATTGAGTAGTAAATATATTCACTACGAATTTTCAAATTTTGCAAAATCTGAAAAATATTTTTCTCGTCATAATTCTTGTTATTGGCAATGTGAAAATTATTATGGTTTTGGGCTTTCTGCAAGTGGATATATTGATAATAATCGCTATACAAATACTTATAATTTTATTGACTACATCAAAAATCCAACAACTAAAAAATACGAAACTTTGACATTGCAAGAAAAAATTGAAGAAGAAATCTTTCTTGGTTTGAGGTTGATTAAAGGGATTGATTTTAATTATATTAATCAAAAATTCAATATTAACATTTATCAAAAGTATAAAAAAGAATTTGATAAGTATTTAAATTTAAATTTAATGGAAAAAACCCCCAATGGAGTTAAATTAACAACAAAAGGGATTTTGTTATCTAATGAAATACTTTGCGATTTTGTTTAAATTATAAAACTGATTTTAATTTTTTAAGTGCAGATTTTACATTGCCTTCAAGAGAACTTGTAATTGAATCTTTTCTTCTTATGTGGTGTATTACAGCTTTGTTAAAAGTTTCAACTAAATCACAACATGCTTCTTCAAAAGGAGTTAAAGTGTCTGTATTTTTTATTCTTTTTCCAAAGTAAGAAGTAATTTCTACTACATCGCTTTGTGGAACATATTCTAAATTTGTACCATATTTCATATTAAGTGCCAATGTTTCAGAAAGAGTTAATTTTGCTTTGTTTGCTGCTTCTTGTAATTGTGCTTTTATTGCAATATCTTGTGCATTAGTCGGTCTGATGATAGTCATTTTTAATCCTTTGTTATAAGTTGTTAACTATATAAAACGAGTAATGTTAAAAAATTGCCCTATTATCAATTAAGAATTAAAATAAGAACATGCAATCACAAAGAAATTACGCACCAAAAAGATGGTATGACATTAAGCCTTATACGGGTGAAGTTTTGACGATTTTAAAAGAATTGTCTTTACAATCTCATTATGATATCGCGCGTGAAGTTTTGAAAATTATTGAAGCAATTAAGCAAAATTCACGTGAATTAGATGAACCACCATTAAGTCTTGGGGTTGATAGAGTTTTGGGGTTGTATTCTCAAAATTATAAAAGAAGATGGTATGATAGAAATCTTCCAATTAATCGCATTTTTAAAAGTGCTTCAAGCTTGCAAGATGAAGATTTTCAAAATATAATGCAAGGTATGTTTACTAGTTTGAAAGATGAAAATGAGTAATCAAGAAGAAATAATTAAGGACATGCAAGCTGTTATTCATCAAATGAAAATTGATGATATTGAGGATAATCCGGATTCTGAGTTTGAAATGTTTGATTGTAGCGCTTGCGCTAAAACAACAATGTTAGCTGGTTCAATTCAATATTCAAAATATCGCTTATGTAACGATTGCGTTTTGATGTATGAATTAGCGCTAAAACTAGGTAAAATTCAAAATATTGAAGAATTTATTAATCGTATGGAAGATAAGCGCCTTGAAACAATGTGCGACTTTATTAAAAAAGACTCATTAAAAGAAAATAATTAATTATGAAAAATATTATAATTTTAGGTTCAACTGGTTCAATTGGTGTTCAAACTTTAGAAGTTGTTGAAAAATTAGATGATAAATTTAGTGTTTTAGCACTGGCATGTGGCGCTAATATTCAACTTTTAAAAAAACAAATTGAAAAATTTAATCCTAAATTTGTGTGTGTAAGCAATGAAAAAGATGCGCTTGAATTGCAAAAAGAATATAAAAATATAAATTTTTTATTTGGTTCAAATGGCCTTTTAGAGCTTGCTAAGCTTGATGAATACGATACTTTGGTTGTTGCAACATCAGGCATTGTAAGTGTTAAAGCGGTATTAACTGCTATTGAAAAGAAAAAAACAATTGCTTTAGCAAACAAAGAAACTCTTGTTATGGCAGGTGACATTGTTATGAAAAAAGCAAGAGAAAATAATGTTTCTATTCTTCCGATTGATTCAGAACACAGTGCAATTTTGCAATGTTTAAATAAAATCGATAATCCAAATGCTCAAAGACTTTGGATTACAGCTTCAGGAGGTCCTTTTAGAAATAATTCAAGAGATGAGATGGAGACTTTTGGAGCAAATGAAGCACTTAAACATCCTCGTTGGATGATGGGTAAAAAAATAACTATTGATTGTGCAACATTAGTTAATAAAGGCTTAGAAGTTATTGAAGCGCATCATTTATATAATTTCAATTACGAAAATATAAAAGTTGTAATTCATCCGCAAAGCATTGTTCATTCATTAGTCGAATTTGTTGATGGTTCATTTTTAGCACAAATGGGAGTGCCATCAATGCATATTCCAATTCAATATGCGCTAACTTATCCTGAAAGATATCAAGGAATAAAAACAAATAGCTTTAGTATATTTAATCAAAAGCTTGAATTTTTAGAGCCTGATTATGAAAAATTCCCATTGTTAAAGTTAACTATTGATTGCGGAAAACAAGGAGGCGTAATGCCTGCTGTTTTAAATGCTGCAAATGAAGTTGCTGTTTATAAATTTATAAATAATGAAATCAAATTTTTAGATATTGAAAAAATTGTGTTTGATGAAGTCGGAAAAGCAAATAATATTGCTAATCCAACTTTAGAAGAAATTTTTGAAGTAGACAGATTGATTAGAGAAAAATTAGGTTAATTTTTTATTGTTCAACAACTTGAACGCCAAATTTTGCTCTAAAGATGTGCTGTACTGTTTCAGACTGAATTTCAGCCATTAAACCGTTAAACAAATTATACGCTTCTTTTTTGTATTCAATTAACGGGTCTTTTTGTCCATAAGCAACTAAACCGATTGAGTCTTTAAGCATGTCGATATTTCCAAGGTGATCAATCCATTTAGCGTCAACTACTTGAAGCATAATATCTTTTTCAAGATTTCTTATGATGTTATCTTCTCTAAACGGTTCTTGTTTAACAAAGTCATCGCCGTAATAATGAGTCATAACGTCATTAAAGTTTGAAACTGTTTCAATTTCAAATTCTCTATAGCATCGTGCTGCTATTTCTTTTAGTTTTTCAAGAATTTCATTAGCTCTTATGTCTTTAATATCTTCAACTTTGATTTTATTTTTTGCAAGTGGAAATACTGAAATAAACTCTTTAATGAACATAACTAAATCATCCCAAACGTATTCTTGCGGAGCCATGTCTTTACTTATATATTGAGAAGTTAGCCTTTCAACTTCTTTATTTATCATGAATTTAATATCAGATTGAAGATTTGAACTAGCCAAAACCTTTCTTCTTTGGTAATAGAATTTTTCTCTTTGAATATTCATGACATCATCATATTCAAGAACAGATTTTCTAATATCAAAGTGATATGTTTCAACTTTCTTTTGTGCTGATTCAATTTGGCGAGTGATTAAAATGTTTTCAATTGCGGTATCCTCATCAACATTTAACATATCCATCAGATGAATAATTCTATCTCCGCCAAAAATTCTCATTAAATCATCTTGAAGTGATAGGAAAAATCTTGTTGACCCAGGGTCGCCTTGGCGAGCTGCACGACCTCTTAATTGATTGTCGATACGACGAGATTCGTGGCGCTCTGTTCCAATAACATGTAAGCCACCAAGCTCAACAACTTTTTTGTGCTCTTTTTCGGTGATTTCTCTAGCACGAGTTAAAGCTTCATTTTTAAGATTTTCGTAATTAGGATGTTCAGGACTAATCCCCATGTTATCCAGTTCTTCTTTTGCTAAATATTCAGCGTTGCCGCCTAAAAGGATATCTGTTCCACGTCCTGCCATGTTTGTTGCGATGGTAACTGCGCCAACTCTGCCGGCTTGAGCAATAATATATGCTTCTTTTTCGTGGTGTTTAGCGTTTAAGACGTTGTGTTTGATGCCCATTTTTTTAAGTATTTCGGATAAATATTCTGATTTTTCAATTGAAATTGTACCAACGAGTGTTGGTCTACCCATTTTTTGCATTTGTGCAATTTCTGCTGCAACATATTCAAATTTCTTTTGAACTGTTTTGTAAATAACATCAGGATAATTAATTCTTTTATCTTCTTTATTTGTTGGAATTTGCGTAACTTGAAGATTGTAAATTTTGCCAAATTCAGCTTCTTCAGTCATAGCAGTACCTGTCATGCCTGAAAGTTTTGGATAAAGTCTGAATAAGTTTTGAAATGTTATTGAAGCCAAGGTTTGAGTTTCGTCTTGAATTTTAACTCCCTCTTTTGCTTCGATTGCTTGATGAAGTCCATCAGACCAGCGGCGACCCTCCATAATGCGACCAGTAAATTCATCAACGATCATTACTTGATTGTCTTTTACTACATAATCAGTATCTTTTACAAAAAGTTCTTTTGCTTTTAAGGCTTGTAATAAATGATGAGCATATTGAGTTTTAATATCAAACAATTCATCAACTTGCAGAAGTTCTTCTGCTTTAATTACGCCTTCTTCTGTAAAAATAATGTTTTTATTTTTTTCATCAACTTCATAGTGTGTCACTTTTTCTAATAATGGTGCAATGGTTGCCATAAGTTGATATGTTTGAGCTGATTTTTCAAGGCGCCCAGAGATAATTAAAGGCGTTCTTGCTTCATCGATTAAAATTGAATCAACTTCGTCAATAATTGCATAATTATATGGTCTTTGAACTAATGCTTCCATATCAGAAGCCATATTATCTCTTAGATAGTCAAAACCAAATTCGTTGTTTGTTCCATAAGTGATATCGCATTTATAAGCTTCTTTTTTGCTTTCGTAACTGTTGTATTTTCCGCTAGATAAAATTACACCAACTGAAAGTCCAAGAAATTCGTAAATTCGACCCATCCAATCTCTGTCGCGTTTTGCAAGATAGTCATTAACGGTTACAACGTGAACCCCTTTTCCTGTTAGGGCGTTTAAATATGCAGGCAATGTTGCAACAAGGGTTTTACCCTCACCTGTTCTCATTTCTGCAATATGCCCTTCATGAAGAAAAATACCGCCAATTAATTGAACATCAAAATGGCGAAGATTTAAAACACGCTTTCCTGCTTCTCTAACTGTTGCAAAAGCTTCAGGTAGAATATCATCAAGTGCTTTTTTTTCTAAAATTTTATCTTGTTTAGGGTCAGATGAAGTTGGTCTTTTGGATAAAATTTCTTTAAATTCGTCTGTTTTTGCTCTTAATTGTTCGTCGCTTAGAGCAACAAATTCTGGCTCAAGCTCGTTAATTCTATCAACAATTGGCATGATTTTGTTGATTTTTCTTAAATTCGGGTCTTTAAAAATTTTTAAAAGTATATCTACTAAAGCCATTTTATTTAATTTTCTCCTCAACCAAAGTTTAGTCTTTTATCATTTTAGCATAGAAATAAATTATGGGTATTGTTTTAATGTTTGTATAAAAATAACGAATTTTATTTACAAAAAACTTTAAAAAGAATTTTATAGTATAATTAACATAAACGAGTATACTATGAGGATTAAGATGAGCGAAGAAAAACAACTAAAAGACACCCTAAATCTTCCGTCTACAACACTTGCTATGCGTGCTAATGCGGCAGTGCGTGAAGTTGAAATTCAAAAATATTGGGATGAAAATAATATTTACGAAAAAATGTTAGCAAAAAACAAGGGGAATAAGCCTTTTGTTTTGCATGACGGGCCTCCATATTTAAGCTCAGATAAAATCCATATTGGGCATGCTCTAAATAAAATTTTAAAAGACATTGTTTTAAAATATAAAACACAATTAGGTTACTACACTCCTTATGTTCCTGGGTATGACGCACATGGACTTCCTATTGAAAATGCTGTAGTGAAAAATATCAAAGGTGGTAGAAGCGCACTAACTCCGCTTGAATTAAGACAAAAATGTAGAGAATTTGCTGCAAAAAATCTTAAAGGACAAGAAGAAAACTTTAAACGCCTTGGGGTTTTAGGCGATTGGGAACATCCTTATGTTACTATTGCGCCTGATTTTGAAGCCCATCAAGTTGAGCTATTCTGGCAAATGTATAAAAAAGGTTATGTTCAAAAAGGTTTAAAACCTGTTTATTGGTGTGCTGATTGTGAAACAGCTTTGGCTGAAGCAGAAGTAGAATATGCTGATATTTCTTCTGATTCAATTTATGTTAAATTCCAAGTTGAAAATGAACAAGAATTATATAAAAAAGCAGGAATTACTTCAGCTAATAAATTAAATTCAATCATTTGGACAACAACTCCTTGGACTATTCCATCTAACGTTGCAATTTGTTTGAATGCTCGTTTTGACTATACTATTTTTGAATATGAAAACGAAAATTACTTTGTTGCAACTGATTTATTAGAAAACTTTGTTAAAGATGTCGAATGGGAAAATATCAAAGTTTTAGGAAATCTATCAGGTGCTGAATTTGAACGTTTTGTTGCAAAACATCCGCTTTACGATAAAAAATCATTATTAATTTTAGGTGAACATGTTACGCTTGACGCTGGTGTTGGTGCTGTTCATACTGCTCCCGGTCATGGTCTTGAAGACTGGGAAGTTGGTCAAAAATATGGTCTTGAAACATTCTCGCCATTTGACTCTAAAGGTTGCTGGACATCTGAAGTTCCTGATTTAGAGGGCGTTCCATACTATAAAGGTAACGCTATGGTTATAGAAAAATTAAAGGAATGCGGTGCATTAATTAAAGCTCAAAGCATAATGCACAGCTATCCTCATTGTTGGAGATGTAAACATCCTGTAATGTATCGCAGCACTCCACAATGGTTTGTTAAAGTTTCAATGTTTAAAGATAAAACATTAGAAAATATCAAAAATGTTAAATGGTATCCGGCAAGTGGCGAAAAAAGAATTTCAAACATGGTTGAAAATCGTTCTGAATGGTGTATTTCTCGTCAACGTGCTTGGGGTGTTCCTATTCCTATCCTTTATTGTAAAGATTGCGGAAAGCCAATCATAAATGAAGAAACCATTAAATTAATTGCTGATAAATTTAGAGCAGAATCATCTGATGCTTGGGTAAAATATGAAGCAAAAGATTTTATTCCATCAGGATATAAATGTGAATGTGGTTGTTCAAATTTCGAAAAAGAACAAGATATTATGGATGTTTGGTTTGATTCAGGTTCAAGCTGGTCTGCAGTTGTAGCTCAACGTGCGGAAGAATTCCAATCAAATAATGAAGAAGTTATTCCTGTTGATATGTATCTAGAAGGGTCAGACCAACATCGTGGTTGGTTCCAATCTTCATTATTAATTGCAACCGCAACTAAAGAAGTTGCTCCATATAAATCTGTTTTAACACATGGCTTTGTTCTTGACGGCGAAGGAAGAAAAATGTCTAAATCATTAGGCAATATCGTAACTCCACAAGAAATCATCAAAGTTTACGGTACAGATGTACTTAGACTTTGGGCGGCAAGTGTTGATTATCGAAACGATGTTAAAATTGGTGACAATTTAATTAAACAGCTTGTTGAAGTTTTCAAAAAAACAAGAAATACTGTTCGTTTCTTGCTGGGAAACTTGTTTGATTTTGACCCAAAAACAGATTATGTTGAATATAAAGATTTAGAAAGAATTGATAAATTTGCTCTTTCAAGGCTTGCTCAATTAATTAAAAATGTTGATGTTGCTTTTGAAACTTATGAATTTTATAAATACTTCCAACATCTTCAAAATTTTGCAAGTACAGATTTATCATCATTCTATCTTGATATTGTAAAAGATAGACTATATACAAAGGGTAAAAAATCGCTATCAAGACGTGCTTGTCAAACTGTAATGTATGAAATTTTACATACTTTAATTTCAATTTTAACTCCTGTTATGCCTCATCAAGCAGAAGATATTTGGCAAAATATGCCATCTTGTCAAAAGCCTGTTGAATCAGCATTGTTGACTTCTTGGGCAAAAGTAAAAGATGAGTGGGTTAATGATGAGTTTGATGAAGAATTTTCTCAACTTTTAAAAACAAGGGAAGTTGTTGCTCGTGCAATTGAGCCATTAAGAAATGCTGAGCCAAAAATCATTGGCTCATCTCTTGAAGCTGATATTGTTATTACTTCAAATGATAGCGCTAAGCTTGCATTGCTAGAGAAATATTCTAATCTATTAGGCGATTTATACATTGTATCTCATGCTTATACTAAAGAAAACAATCAAGAAGTGTTGAATGAATATTCACAAGATGATTTTATTGTTAAAGTTTCTAAGGCTAATGGCGAAAAATGTGCTCGTTGTTGGAAATATAGAACTTTAGATGAAAATGGTATATGCGAAGATTGTGATAATGCAATAAAGGAGTAAATTATGAGTTCAAAGGATTTAAAAGGTACAAAAACCGAACAAAACTTATGGGCAGCTTTTGCTGGAGAATCTCAAGCAAGAAACAAATATACTTATTATGCTGCAAAAGCTAAAAAAGATGGTTATGTTCAAATTTCAAAGTTTTTTGAAGACACTGCAAACAATGAAAAAGAACATGCTAAAATTTGGTTCAAATTGCTTCATGGTGGAGCTATTGGTGATACTTTAGATAATCTTAAAGACGCTGCAAATGGAGAAAATTATGAGCATACTTCAATGTATCCTGAGTTTGCTCGAGTTGCTCGTGAAGAAGGGTTCAATGAAATCGCAGCTTTATTTGAAGGCGTTGCGCTAATTGAAAAACACCACGAAGAACGTTATAAAAAATTAGCAGAAAATATTGAACAAAAAATCGTTTTTTCTCGCCCAACCGAAAAAGAATGGGAATGCGGAAATTGCGGATTTCATATTAAAGCAAAAGAAGCTCCTGAGGTTTGCCCAATTTGTGCTCATCCTCAAAGCTATTTTGAATTAGATAAAGAAAATTATTAATAATTTAAAAGCCCTCCCAAAAAGAGGGCTTTTAAATTATCACAATATCAAATGGTAAATATAAGTAATATTTTATAATCATAAAGTAATTTTATTTTTTATTAATTGATATTTCATTATTCTATTAAAAGTTAAATGTTTAGTTACAATTTGCCTTATAATATTAAAACAAGTTATATTTAAATTATGAACATTAACAAACTAAAAACCCTTTTGTTTTTGCTTATTATAGCGTTTATTGGGCTATCTGGAATATATTATAAAATAAGTTGCGATAAAAATGCTCAGAGATTTTATTCTCAGGGCGAGAAATTGTTTGTTGAAAAAAAATATTCAGATGCGTATTATAACTTTAAACAAATAAAACCTATTTCTGATTTATATGAATTATCTCTTTTAAAACAGTATCAATGTGCAAACAATTTAGACGATAAAAAAACAGCTGTTTTAAAATTAAAAGAAATAGTGAAAACAACCAAAAATGAAGATATTAAGCCTTGGGCGCTGTATAATGAAGCAATATTATCTAAAGAATTAAAACTTGATACTCAAGAATTATCTGCTAAAAAATTTAAATATATTCAAGATAATTTTAGTAAAAGTGATTTTGCTGTAGCAAGTGCGTATAAAGCAGCGCATTTATCAAAAGATTTGACTCCATCTGTTGCAAAAGAAAATTATTTAAGATATTTATCTTATGCTCCAACAGGAAAATTTTCCCTTAATGCTATTGATGAATTAACTAAACTAGATGTAGCTTTTTCAAAAGAAGATTATGAAATTATAGCAAATTCAATGCTTGAAAATGGACAATATCGAAATGCTGTTGAATATTTTCAAAAAACATATTTTTCAAAAAATTGGTACAAGATTTCTAAATGTTATAGAAATTTAAAAGATAAAGAACTTGAAAAAGAAACAATTTTAAAAGGACTTAAGTTATCAATAAGTGATGTTGGTGAAAAAGAAATTTCTGTTGCAATTGATAGGTTGATTAATTTAACAAATTCAAATAAAGTTCAGCTTTTACAAGAATATTACACAAATTATCAAAATTCTTATATTTTTCCAACCGTTGTTTTTAAATTGGCACAAAATAGCTCTACTTTAAGGGCTTTAAAGTTATATGAATTAATTTCAAATGATTATCCGGCTTCAATTTGGGCATCGAATGCTCTATGGGAAGTATTTTGGTATAACTATCAAGAGGGAAGATATGGCAATGCTCAAAAACTAGCTAAAAAGCATGTTGGATTATATTCTAAAATGCAAGATTCCCCCAGGGTTGCATATTGGTATGGAAGAACGCTTTTAAAATTAAGAAAAAATCAACAAGCGAAAGAAGTGTTCTATAATGTTATTGCTCAATATCCGCTAAGCTATTATTCGTTTTTATCTGCTAAACAATTAAAAGCTTCAAAAGCTAATAAAATGATAGTTAAAAAAGCAATTGTTCAGTATGACAAAGCAAATTTAAATAAAACTCTTTTTAAAGATAAAACTTTATTAGAATTGGCAAATAAAGGAGATTGGGAGTTAATTGATAGTTTTAAATTAAACAATGAACTTATTAAATCTTGGATTGCTTATCAAAAAGGTAATTATCCTCTTGCAATAAATATTGCTAAAAAAGAAATTGTTGAAAACAAAAAAGAAGAAGATGAAGAAATTGAAGAAGAGATTGAAATAGATTTTTCCAACCAAGCGTTAAAATTGATTTATCCAATATTTTACGAAAAAGAAATTAATCACTACGCACAAAGTCAGAAACAAAGTCCATATTTATTTTTAAGCTTAATTAGAGAAGAAAGTCATTTTGATAAAAACGCAAAAAGTTCTGCTGGCGCAATGGGGTTATCTCAATTGATGCCAAGTACAGCAAATTTTATTGAAAATAAACAATTGTCAAAAGAAACTTTATTAGATGCTGATGAAAATATTAGAATAGGTTTAAAATATTTTTCGTATTTGGTTAATTATTTTAAAGGTAATGAATATCTTGCAATTTTAGCTTATAATGCAGGAAACGGAAATATTAACAAATGGCTAAATGATTCAAGTATTAAATCGCATGAAATAGAAGTTTTTGTTGAAAATATACCATATCTTGAAACTAAAAATTATATTAAAAAAATTCTTTCTTCATATTGGGTATATTTAAATATTTATTCAGCTAAACATAAATAAAAGACCTGAAAATTCAGGTCTTTTTTATTAAGATTCAATCAACAATTTATTTTATTATGCTGCAAATTTAGCTAAAACTTCTGTTGCTGCTGCTTTGATAGCTTCGTCTTGAGAATTAATTGAGTCAGCTAAAACAGCTTCTACTGTTGCTTTGTCTTGTGGTTCAACAACGTGGTCTAGCGCTTGGATAGCTGCAACTTTAACTTCAGGTCTTGCATCGTTTTTGATAACGTTTACAATATCGTTATAACCGATTAAGTCTTGAACGTTTAATGGAGCGATTGCTTCTTGTCCATTTGCTTTTTGAGTTTCAATGTATTGATTTAGCTCATCTCTTTGTAATTTTTGAATCATTGCTAAAGTGTATAGAGCGAAGATTCTGTTTTTGTTTGCTAAATCACGAGGTGATAATTCTTCTGATAATTTATCTTCTTCAGGAGTTAATTGTTCGCCTTTTGCGATTTTTTCAGCTACTGCAATTTGCTCAGCTGTTGGACCTTGAAGAGATGTTGTATCTTCATTGATAACGTCAACTAAAGCTTGCATAACTGGTTCAGAAACTACTTGAAGAGCGATTTCCGGTGCTTCTTGTGCGTAAGCTGCAATTTGATTAATTGTATCAATTTTTAAATTAGCGTCTGCACTTTTTAAGTTTTGTACTAATGTGTCAACATCAATCACAGGAGTTTGAGCTTGAGGCTCAACTACTTCAACAGGAGCTGGTGCAACTGCTTGAGGTGCTTGTTGTTCTGCTGCAGCAGGAGCTTGTTGTGTTTGAGTTTCAATAGCTGCTGGAGCAACTGTCATTACGCTTTCAGGCATTGCTGAAGGTGTTGGAGCAACAAATTGTGGTTGAGTTGCTGGTGCTGTATTAATGTTGTTAATTGGCATAAAGTTTTTGTAAGAATCTGCAGCTGGTGCCATTTCAGGCATGTTCATTGTTGGATACATTGGCATGTAAGGCATACTGTAGATTGGTTGTTCATAAGTGTATGGCGCTTGAACAGTTGGAGTAGCTGGTGCATTTCCAGCGTACGCTTTTGGATCAAAAATATTAATGTTAACTGCATTAGCTCCGCCTGTTGGGTATGCGCTTTGCTTTGTTGGTTGAATCATTTATTTCTCCTTTTGTGTAATCTCCACACGCTCTATATAAAACATGTGAATAAAAATAATTGCCTAATTTTTTATTTTTTTAAACTATCTATTATAATTTTAACAAAAATACTGATTTTACTGTTGTTTTGACGATTTACATTTTGTTACATTATTCTAAATAGTCATCTCTTTGCCCAATACCCAATGAGTGTCGAGCAAAATCAAAAGCTTCCACACAGCCTAAAAGAACTGTTGCGATATTTGCTATCTTTGGTGTTTTAGCAACAATTGCAATTGTAGCACAAACAAAACTTGGAATATATCTAATTGCACTTTTTGCTGCTCCTGTGATATATCCAGCTACGCTTGCGCCCATTTCAACAAATGGTGCTGTAATATTTGCTGGTGATAACCAGTTTTTTCTTTGAGTATCTCTAAAAGAAACCCTATCTGCTTTTTGATATCTAATTGAATGCGAAATTGTATGATTGCTTGAAGCTTTTGCTAAAGCATTTTTTGAGTTAATCATGGCTGTTTTATGAATGTCATGTAATCCTGAGGCAATAGCAAGAGCGCCTGCTACTTTTGGAAGTATTGGCGTTTTTACTTTTGGCACTCCGGGATTATTATTTACATTAGCCATTATTTAGCCTCGCTTTTCTTTGCATTTTGTGCTTCAATTTCAGCTTGCGTCATTGGGACATCAATTTTTTGACCAGCAGACATTTTTAATAAAATTTCAGAAGCTAAAAGCGAATCTTCGCCTATTTTATCTTTGTTTTGAGTTTGAATTTCTTTTAAAATGGTTACTGTTTCATCGTTTCCAACGGCGTAACCAAGTTGAAGCATAGTTAAACCAAGAAATCTAACCGATGGAGAAGAATCCCTTAGTGCTTTATTTAATAAAGGCATTAAACTTGGGTTATCTTTTCGATTTTCATCTTCTTTAAATCGTTCCAGAAGTTCTTTTGCGCCAATTAAACGAACTTTTGGGTTTTGATCGTTCATGTAATTTTCTAAAGATTTCACATAATCATCGGTCAGAGGAGTAACTTTTTTTGTTTTATTGCTTTCTTGTGTTTTTGTTTCAGTTTGAGAATTTTCAGTTTTTTCAATTAAATTTGTTTGGTTTGACATATTTCTTTGGTTTATTAAATCGTCTTGCGTTTGTTTTGTTGCATATTCTGGCGCAAAGCCTTGATGAGCCTGCATTCTTGTGGTTTCTTGCGGCATGTTTGCGGCGTTTGACATAGGGTTTTGCATATTATATGTTGGATTAACAAACATATTATTATAGTTTGATGGATAAATTGGCATGCCTTGATTATTGCCATATAAAGAATATCCATTATTAATCGGGCAAGTCATACCATCAGAACCACCATAAGCTTGTGGTGAAATAATATTGATATTAACAGCATTTGGACTGATTGGAATGTTTGGCTGTTGATAATAACTATTATAATTTTGCATAAATTACCCCTTATATTAAATAAAAAGGTTAAAGGGAAGAAAAAATTGCGTACAAATTTACAAATTATTAAGCTTTTTTAATGAATGATTATGTTTATGCTAGAATTAAAGAAAAAATTTAAGGAGTAAAAATGTCAGATTACAAAGATAAATATGAGATGGTTATCGGTTTAGAGGTTCATGCGCAATTAAAAACTAATACTAAAATTTTTGCTCGTGAGGGTTGTGAATTTGGTCGTGACCCTAATACTGAAACTTCAACCGTTACTTTGGGCATGCCTGGAGTTTTACCTGTTTTAAATAAAGAATGCGTTAATATGGCAATTTTAACTGGTCTAGCACTTCACAGTGAAATTCCTAATCGTTGTAAATTTGACAGAAAACAATATTTTTACCCAGATCTTCCAAAAGGTTATCAAATTTCTCAATATGATGAACCAATTTGCCAAGGCGGATGGATTCAAATTTCAAATAAAAAAATTGGTATTACAAGAGCTCACTTGGAAGAAGATGCTGGTAAATTAGTGCACGCTGGCGCTGCTGGGCTATATGGCTCAAGTTATTCATTGGTTGATTTAAACCGTGCAGGTACACCATTATTAGAAATCGTTTCTGAACCCGACATGAGAAGCTCTGAAGAAGCAAGAGAATATGTTGAAAATTTGAGAAGTATTTTAAGATATATTGGTGTTTGCGACGGCAACCTTGAAGAAGGCTCAATGAGAGCAGATTGCAATATTTCAATTCGCCCAATCGGACAAAAAGAATTTGGAACTCGTGCTGAAATCAAAAATGTAAACAGCTTCCGCTCTTTAGTTCGTGCAATTGAATATGAATTTGTTCGTCAAGCAGAAATTCTAGAAGAGGGTGGAAAAGTTGTACAAGAAACTCGTCTTTGGGATGATAACGCTGGTATCACATCTTCTATGAGAGGTAAAGAAGATGCTCATGACTATAGATATTTTCCAGAGCCAGACTTAATGCCATTGGAAATTTCAAGAGAATGGGTTGAAGAAATAAGAGCAAAAATGCCCGAACTTCCAAATGAAAAAATGGAAAGATACATGTCAAAAGGTTTAAGCGAATATGACGCAAGTGTTTTAGTTGCTCAAATGGATATGGCAATGTATTTTGATGAATTATTAAAACAAGATGTTGACGCTAAAACCGCTTCTAATTTCTTAATGGGTGAAGTTGCGGCGTTTTTAAAAGAAGAAAAATTAACAATTGCTGAATCAAAATTAACCGTTGAAAACTTTGCAAAATTATTAGGATTATTGAAAAAAGGAACAATTTCAAATAATATTGCAAAAGCATTAATTGTTGATATTTTAAATACAGGAAAAGACGCGCAAGTTCTAGTTGAAGAAAAAGGTTTATCAGTAATTTCTGATGAAAGCTCAATTCTTCCTATTATTCAAAAAATTGTTGCAAGTAATCCTGAACAAGTTGCTGCATACAAAGGTGGAAAAGATAAACTGTTTGGCTTCTTTGTTGGTCAAGCAATGAAAGAAACCAAAGGAAGAGCTAATCCACAAATGTTGAATAAATTATTAAAAGAAGAATTAGACAAATAATTTATTTCATTGTATGATTGTTTTTGTTATTTTGAATTGATAAGCAAAAAGATATTTCGCTTCGCTCAATATGACAACGACAAGCAAATATTGTCATTCTGAGGCTTTAGCCGAAGAATTTATGATAATTTAATAGAATTTAATTTGCCGATGTGAAATGCGGCAGCCGGTGCTAAATCGGCGACCCGTTGAGGGTTGACGATAGCACTACGTAGGCGACGTGGAAATCTTTGATTTCCTCAGGAGCTTAATGAAACAATTGATAACTAAATAGAATTAAATTTGCCGATGTGGCGAAATTGGTAGACGCATCAGACTCAAAATCTGACGTGGTTCACCCCACGTGCCGGTTCGAGTCCGGCCATCGGCAAATTTTTATTTTTAATACTGTAATTAAAATACGAGAAAGATGTCCGGAGCAAGACCTTGTCTTGCCCTCTCGCAAAAAGATAATCAATCTTTTTGCTCGGCAGAGTGGCCGTCGGCAAATTTTTATCTTTTATTCTAGATTAGTTTCGCAAAATATGCCTCTGGCAAGCCACACCCCAAGGGTGCTTCCATTTTCTAAGCTTCGCAAAAGCTCAGCAAGAAAATTTAGGCCATCGGCAAATTTTTATCTTTTATTCTAGATTAGTTTCGCAAAATATGCCTCTGGCAAGCCACACCCAAAGGGCACTTCCATTTTCTAAGCTTCGCAAAAGCTCAGCAAGAAAATTTAGGGCGTACCCCAAGGGCACTTCCATTTTCTAAGCTTCGCAAAAGCTCAGCAAGAAAATTTAGGGCGTCGGCAAATTTTTATCTTTTATTCTAGATTAGTTTCGCAAAATATGCCTCTGGCAAGCCACACCCAAAGGGTGCTTTGTATTTTAATGAGTAGTTTGGTAGGAAGTAATTTCTTGTTAGTTGGGCATACTTGCCCAACAATACTAAATCATAGCGGTTAGAAGCGAGTTAAAAATTAAATTTCAAATTGGACCAAAACGGTCTTTTGATGGACTTTGTTTTCCTTTTTTATACACCCCTCACCCGAGCTTCACCCACCCTCTCCCACAAGGGGCGAGGGTAATAAAAGTCCAATTTGGGGATTTTGAATAAAATAATAAAAACCTGTTTCAGTTATTTTGTAAACACTTCCAAGCCTTCTATAATGGCATCTGCACCATTTTTAACTGCGACAAGTACATTTTCTTTTAAATTTTTGCAATAATTTATCAATCGAGTTGAGGCATCATTCAAGCAAATAAATTTTGCACCTTTTTGAGCAAGTTTTGCCATTGGAATATCATTATCATCATTTCCTGCCATTAAGATTTCAGAAAAATTAATGCCTTTACTTTTTCTAATAAAATCTATGCCGTCAGATTTATCTGCTGCACATAAAAATAAAGCATTCATTGAACCATCTTCAAATCTTCTCAGTGTATTAGCTTGCAATAAAATACTTTCGTTGCAAGCATCCATTACAGGTTTTGAATAATGATTTTCTCTGAACTTAACTTTACAACCTTTTTGAGCAAGAGCATCAACAACTTCTTTTTTAAACTCCTCAATATTTATATCGTGAGCCAAAAAGTATTCAGCCATATTCTTGCTAGGGTTCCATTCATAATAGGAAATTTTCGAGTCGAAAAATTCAGGGTCAGAAGTTTTTACTTCGTTTAAATTCTCTAAAGTATTTAATTCAGCTTGTGTATATTTATATTTATCACTTTTTGCAAAATTTCTCATCGTTTGAGTAACAATATCTCTATTATAATTGGTCTTTTGTATTAACTGTTCTTGGTATGCTAAATTCTCAATCAACACACCATCAATATTTTCATATAAAAATTGTCCGTTATTAGCAATCAAATAATTCGGAATTGGCAATTCAATCCCTTTGTTTGCCATTTTGTTCTGGAGCTTAAAAAACTCTTTAAATGTTCTTCCTGTTGCATATACCATTTCTGAATTACAAGATTTTGCCTTATTGAAAATGGTTTTTAATTGTTCAGTTGTAGCTGTTGCGAGAGTTCCATCTAAATCGAACACAAACATTGATTTAGTTTTTGGAACTTTTAATCCTTCAAAAGTAATGTTTTTACTTGCTATATTCCTTTTATTACTAACGTTTTGAGATTTGTTCAATGTACTTATTTGTGCAATTTGCATAATTTTTACCTCTTTAATTTGACTAACTATTAAATATAAACCTTGTAAAAATAAAATTTGCGGGTTTAGTAGTTGTAGTCAATTGTAATCTGTAATTTTTATTTTATATTTTCAATATCCTCGATTGTCCTTGTTACTTAACCGTTTCAGGGTCAGTTTCAAACAATGCTTTTTTAAGTTGATTGAGGTAATCTAATGGATATTCCTTTTTCGCATATACCAAGCTGAGGTCAATTTGGTCTTGAACAAATTCACCTTGTTTATATGGGTAAACATAGTCTGCAAAGAATTTCTTTAGTAACGGAAATCTTTCTAAAAGGTTTTTAAACTTTTCATTTCTTCGCTGACTTCTATATGATTTGTTAATCTTCTCAAACCTAGCTCTTTTTTTAGGAGTATCGTATTTTGGATTTACCATTGCAAATTCAGCAAACTCACGCCAAGATTGTCCTCTTCTTGAGTTGTTATTAAAGAAATATAGCTCAACATCTTTTGTGATAGTTGAGAGTTCCGGCTCCATTTGTGTAAATTTGTTAGCAAGCTCTTTGCCAATATTCTTTTGCAAATGCAAAGCCTTAAATGTTTGACTATTATTTTGTTGTACTTGAGCTATTTTCATATATCAAACCTTTTTTAGTGAGTATAGTTACCCAGCTTTCATTTTGTTCTTCATTATTTATGAGGCTTGGTTAATTTATCAAATTTTACAATATCATCAGTTGTTGAATCAAAGTATCCATAATTACTGCATAATTTATCTATTAATCCTGATAAATTTGCTTTATCTTTGCTTAATATAATATTAGACAACCTTTTTGTTGTATTATTAAAAACCTCAAAAGTTGTAGCATCTCTATGTATTATCCTCCCTAAAATCTCTAACTCGTGGTTAGGTCGAGAAAGCAGTGTTTCAATTTGTTGAGGTTTAACAGATTGCAAACCTCTATTGCAGAGTCTTTTAAACTCTGCATTTGGTTTAAAGTATGCTTTATGTGAAACTGTTTGATTGTTGTTAATTTGGTTGATTTGCATAATACACCTTTACATTTATTTAAACCCTGTAAAAATATTTTTTGCTACTTTTTTAATCAGAAATTAGCCCCCACCCTAACCCTCCCCCTTGGAGAGGGGAATTATTTTTATTTCATCAATTGTTTTGTCAAATCTAATGTATCTTTGCCGACTTTTTGCAATGAATCCTTGATTGGGTTATTTTGTATTAAAACTTCTGTTTTATTACGACCTTCTTTTACAGCAGTTGTAAAAAATCTAAAGAAGCTGTTAGCAAATAGTTAATTATTAGCTTTGAAATAAAAAACAGGCAAGCCATTCTAGGTTCTGCCTGTTTTATTTTATAAATACAATTCCATTTATGACTGCAAGCTCTGTTGGTTCTAAGTAGTTTATTCCACTATTTATAAAATAAGCCTCGTTTGTTTTTATGTATTTTTCATTATCGTTTATATTTTTTAGGGCAATGTTTTTATTTTTTCTAATCCCTAACCAAGTT
>SUTT01000022.1 GCA_015152565.1 Cyanobacteria bacterium SIG27 | reverse complement strand
CAGGAATATTTTTTAAAACAAATTCATCTAAAATTCCCTCAATAATTCTTTTTATAGCCGGCTTAATGAGCTTTGAATCAGTTATTGCAATTTTACAAAATATGGGTGGAGTGGTTGAAATTTCAGGCTGGCAAGATATGACAAATATCAACCCAGAGCAAGTCATATCTCGTGCTTATGGAACATTACAACCTTATAACCCCAATCTTTTAGCAGGGTACTTGCTTTGTGGTTTACCGAGTTTAGTTTATTTAATTTTGGTTAATTTAAAACAAGGTAAAAAAAGAATAGCTTTAGTATTTCTAGCTTTATTACTTATTAATTTAATCGCAATAATCGATACAGGTTGCAGAGGTGCATATCTTGGATTTTTATTCTTTTTCCCAGTATTATTTTTAGCTTTAATTTATTATGCAAAAACCCAACTTGGTGGCTTATCTAATATCAAAAAAAGATATAAAAATTTAACTATAGCAGGAATAATTGGAATGCTTCTTTTTATAATCACAAACCCTGCTTTAATTAAACGCTTCGAATCAATTTTTGCACTTCGTGCCGATAGTTCAATTTCTTTTAGATTAAACGTCTATGAAGCCGTAATTAAAATGTTTCTAGATAATCCATTTTTGGGTATTGGTGTTGGAAACCAAAACTTTAGAGAAATTTATGGATTATATATGAAAACAGGCTACGATGCACTCGGTTCATACTGCGTACCATTAGAAATTGCTGTTGAAAGCGGCATTTTCGCTTTGATTTCTTTTATAATATTTTTAATTTTAGTCGTAAGACATTGCCTTAAAGTTTGTCTTAATGACAAAAAAGCAATAAATTCAAAAGTATTAGCTTTATCAATTATTCTTTTAATAGCTGCGACAATGGGACACGGTCTTTTTGATACTATTTGGTTTAGACCACAATTGCAGTTTTTATTTTGGACATTTATTGCGATATTAAATGCGCCCGAGCTAAATTAATCGATATAAATTTCTGCCATCGAATGAAAAAGACCGCCAATTTTTGTTGGATAAACGTTTTTTACTTTTTTTCTAATAGCGTAAATGTTTAATGGGGCATATAAGTATATCATAGGGTTTTCATCCGCAACAATTTGCTGATATTCATCATAAATTTGTTTTCTTTTGTTAAAATCTAATTCAAGCGCTCCTTTTTTAAACAGATTAATTATTTTATTTTCAAAATCTAAAATTTTATCACTTTCTTTTAGGTCATTTGCTGTTCTTTGGTTAAATAAATGCAAAGCTCCGTAAGGATTCCAAACATTATAGCCCGCATTTGGTTCATTAATATTTGAAGTTAATGCTATTAAAACACAGTCGTAATCAACAGTGTTCATAATTCGATTAATTAAACTGTTAAACTCAATCGCTTTAAAATTAACTTTCATTCCAAGAGCTTCTAAATCTTGCTTTATAGAAACCCCTGAAGCTTCTCTTTGAGTGTTTCCTGCGTTAGTTAAAAGCTCAAATTCAACTTTATTTCCTTTTTTATCGTATAAAATATTATTTTTATAATAAAACCCACTTTTTAAAAGCAACTTTTTAGCATATTCAATATCTTTTGGATGCCCTTTTGCTACTTTTTCATTTAAAAATATACTATTTATTGGTTCAGCACTATACAAAGGCTGCGCTAGTCCAGAAAAAATATTAATAACTAAATCTTGCCTATCAATTGCCCAATCAACTGCACTTCTAAAATTCTTATCATGAAACCAAGCCTGTTTTGTTGGGTTAACATAATATTTTCCATCTTTATTTTTTCTATTATTTAGATTAAAAACAACAAAAGTTGTATTTGTGCTTGCCCCAAGGTTATATAATTCAAAATCACCATGTTTTTTTAATTCTCGATAACGGTTAACCAAAGCTCCGTTAACAGCCAAAACATCAATTGCACCTGATTCAAATTTAAGAGTTTGATTGTTTGTATCACCCGAAATTATACTTACCCACTTATCAATATAAGGCAATTTTTCATTATTTTTATTAATTAAATAATAATTAGGATTTTTCTTTAACACCACTCTTTGAGATGGAATATATTCACTAATATAGAAAGCTCCGCTATAAATGATGTTATTAGGTTTAGTATCAATACTTTGAAAAGTTAAGAAATATTCTTTTCCCTTATTTGTTGCTTTTTCAAATACGTGTTTTGGAACAATTGAAGCCGATAAATTTCTTAAAAACGGTGCAAAAATTTTAGGAGTTGTAAATTTAACCGTGTATTTATCAATCTTTTCTATACTTGGTAATTTGCCATCAATTGTCATAACATCTTTAGCTGAACCATCTCCAAAACCGCCAAAAATAATGGTGTTGTATGTAAAATAAACATCATCAGCCGTAATTTCAACACCATCAGACCATTTTATACCTTTTCTTAAAGTTATAATATAAGTTTTATTATCTTTTAAAACTTCTATTTTTTTAGCTAATTTTGGTATAACTTCACCATTTGTTGGATTTGTTTGCACTAAACCATCATACATAATTTCAGATAATTCGGTGCTAGTAGCGTCACTTGCATTGTATGGATTAAATGTTTTAGGATCTCCTAAAATGCTAGATGTAAAAACTCCGCCAAATTTACCAATAGGTAATTGGGTTTGCAAATAATCAACGCCATCAATTGTAACGTTTTTACCAGTAGGAACATAGCTATTTTGAACAATTAACGGTTCATGGATTTCAGCATGGTTTTCATCAAAACCATAATCTTTTTTAAAAATTAAACAGCTAATTCCAATCAAAAATAAAAATATTAAGATTAAGTAAACACATTTCTTCATAATATTGATTTTATCATAATTAAATGATATAAAAAGTCTAAAGTAGAGTGATTTTTTCTAAAGGCGAAGCATAGATGAGAATTTTAGTTACAGGTGCGTCAGGATTATTAGGCAAATCCTTATGTCCTTTGCTAGACGAAGAAGGCTGGCAATATTGGGCTTGTAATTCTAAAATTTTTGATGTAACCAATACAAAAATGGTTAATGAAATTATGAATAAAATTAGCCTTGATTTCATTATTCATTTAGCAGGTTACACGAATATTGACCAAGCAGAAGATAACCCTGAATTAGCATATAACGTTAATCAACTCGGTACAAAAAACATTGCACGAATTGCCAAAAATCACAATATTCCAATACTTTATATTTCAACTGACAATGTTTTTGATGGAAATTCAGATAAACCGTACAAAACAACTGACGCTACAAACCCGATAAATATCTATGGTAAATCTAAACTTGCTGGCGAAAAAGAAATTATAAAAGCGACAAAAAAACACTATATTTTAAGAACTTCTTGGTTATATGGTGTTGGTGGGTACGTTGATGCTATGCTTACTTTTTCTAATTTTAGAAAAGAAATTTCAGTTGTGGATGATCAAATTGGTTGTCCTACTAACGCAGCCGATTTAGCTAAAAAAATCATTGAAACAATAAAAGAAAATAAACCCTATGGAATTTACCATGTAACTTCATCAGGAAGTGCTGGTTGGGCTGATTTTACCAAGAAAATTTTTGAACTTAAAAAAAGAGATGTTGTTGTTAGTGCAATAGATAAAAGTGATTTTCCTCGCCCGGCGCTAAGACCAAGATATTGCGTTTTAGATAGTGGTGATGTTCTCCCTAATTGGGAAAATTCATTATCTGATTATCTTTTAGCTAAAAAATAATCACTCCCCATGCTCTAAATTATGCTATAATTAACCTAATTAGTATAATAAAGAGGTGTTAAAATGCATGGAATTATATTAGCAGGCGGTTCAGGTTCAAGATTGTGGCCTTTATCTCGTGAACTTTACCCTAAGCAATTGCTAAAATTAAATTCCAAAAAAAGCCTATTAGAGCGCACCTACGAACGCTTAATGGGAATAATGGATATCGACAACATTTTAGCCATTACAAACGCTAAACATGTTAGCGATGTTAGAATGCAATTAAGCGAATATAACAAAGATGTCAGAATCATGGCAGAACCAGCAGCCAAAAACACAGCTCCTGCTATTGCAATAGCCACAAAATTCATTTTAGATTGCGGAGTTGACGATATAATATTGGTTTTACCGTCTGATCATTTAATTGAAGATGAAGATAATTTTAGAAAAACTATTGATGAGGCTCAAAAACTTGCAAAACTAGGCTACATTGCGACAATTGGCGTTAAACCAACTCAAGCAGGTACAGGCTTTGGGTATATTAAAACAGGCGAAAAACTAGAAACCGGCTACAGTGTCGAATGTTTTAAAGAAAAGCCGGATATGGAAACTGCAAAAAAATATTTAAACGATGAAAACTATTTTTGGAACTCAGGCATTTTTGTTTTTAAGGCCTCTATTTTAATAGAAACTTTAAAAGACGTAGCTTCAGATATTTACAACGTTACACAAGAATTTAATTTCAAAATTCAAGACGATATAAACTATATGACTTTTGATAAATATCCATCAATTTCATTTGACTATGCCGTATTAGAACATGCTAAAAATATCGCAATGGTTAAAATGCAATGCGATTGGACAGATTTAGGCTCTTGGGATGCGGTTTATGCTACTAATAAAAAAGATGAAAACGGAAACGTTAAAATTGGAAACGTCATAGAAACCGATTGCAAAAATTCAATGCTATATTCATCAAATAGAACCGTAGCAGGTGTTGGCTTAAAAGATGTGATAATAGTTGAAACTCCAGACGCCATTTTAGCTTGCGATAAAAACGATACTCAAAATGTTAAACACATTTTTGAACAACTCAAAGAAAAGAAAAATGACGCTCATAAAATCCACACAACTGTTTATCGCCCTTGGGGTTATTATACTGTATTAAACCAAGGTGATGGCTACTTAACAAAAATGATTTGTGTTTCAAGAAAAGGTCAATTAAGCTTGCAATCTCACAACCATCGCTCTGAGCATTGGGTAGTTTTATCAGGAATTGCAAGAGTAACACTTGACGATAAAGTATATATGCTTAAAGCCGGTTCTTCAATTGATATTCCAATTAAAGCAATTCATTCTTTAGCTAACCCTTACGATAGTGAACTAAAAATTATCGAAGTTCAAAAAGGCGATAAATTAGTCGAAGAAGATATTATAAGATATAAAGATATCTACGGAAGAGCTAATAAATAAATTATAATAAGTTAATTTGCAGCATATTTTTTTGCAAGCTTGATTATTTTATCTGGAAACTTTGCCAAAATTGCTGTATTTATTGCAAAGCTCGAATCAACAACTCCTCGGCGAAGTTTTCGATCAAAAATGATTGCTTTAGAAGCATCACTTTCGCCAATGACATAATTATAAACACGCTGTGGGAACATTTTTTCCATTTTGGCTAATTCCAAATTATGCGTTGCAACCATTATTTTAGCATTTGTATTTTCAATCAAATATTCGCAAACTGCTCTTGCTATGGCACCGCCTTCTTTTGCATTTGTGCTTTTAGCAGGTTCATCCAACAATACAAGAGAATTATTTGTAATATTTTCAAGAATAAATTTTAAATCATTCATCTCAATCATAAAGCTTGAATTGCTATTGACAATATCATCTGTTGAGCCTTGCCTAAAGAAAATCTTATCCACAATTGATATATCGGCTTTATCAGCAGGAACATAAGCACCAATTTGAGATAATAATACAATGATTGCATTATGTTTTAAATAAGTGGACTTTCCACTCATGTTAGCGCCTGTAATCACAAAAGTATTACCATTATCCATATTTGTTCCGTTTTTAATCACGGCATTTTGAAGCTTCAACAAACTCGGATGAAAACCATTTTGGATATATATTCCATCTTCATTAAAACTAGGGCAAACCAAACCATTATCAAGTGCGGCTTTTGCATAAGAAACATACACGTCAATATTTGCAATTTCTTGCGCAAGTGTTCTTATGATTCCAACGAATTGAGTGCAAAACAAACGAATTTCACAATATAATTTATATTCAAGCTTGTTAGCTTTTAAAATCAAGTCACTATATTCTTTTTGTATTTCTCTTAATTTATCGTTAGTAAAGCGAATACAATTGTATATTTCTTGAATTTTATAAAATTTATCAATCAGTTTGTGCGCATTTGAAGGCGTCACTTCAACGCAAAAACCAATTCCTATACTTTTTGTAATCTTTAAATTTTTAATGCCATACTTTTGTCTTAACTCTTGTTCGTACTTGTCTAATTCCTTGTCATATTTATAAAGCTGACTTCTAATGAAATCTAATTCACCATTATAGCCATCTTTTATTATATTGCCATTTTTTAATTCAGATGAAGCATCATTTTTTATTGCTGTTTGAATTTCGTAAGCAAAATCTAGAATTTTATCAACTTTACTTTTGTTTAATTTCAATAAATATGAATCAACATTAGCACAAATTAAACTCAATTCTTCAAGAAAGACTGAATTTTGCGCCAAGGATAATAAGTCTTTAGGCAAAATCGTTTGATTGGAAATTCTGCTACAAGTTCTTTGTAAATCGCAGAATTTTTTCATAACTTCAATGCAAGATTCTATAATTTTAGGATTATTTAATAATTCTCGAACCGCTTCTTGCCTTTGTTGAATTTTTTTAATGTTTAACAACGGCTCATTAATATTTTTTTTAAGAAGTCGAGCACCCATCGATGTTTTTGTATAATCCAAAAACCACAACAAACTTCCTTTTTTCTTCAAAAAACGTTTATTTTTTGTCAGTTCAAGAGTTTTTCTTGTGATTTCATCCATTGACAAATAGTTATCAATTTCATAATCAATAATCTCATCAAGCTTTGAACAAAAATCTTTTTGAGTCAGTTTGCAATACTGTTCAATATTAAACTTAGGGCAATCAGGACTAAAATTATCGTCAAGAAGAATGGTGTTATATTTATTAATTATGTTTTCAAAATGTTCTTTTTGAGATTTCAAAATCAACACTTCGCTAGGCTCAATTTTTTCTATCTCAATTTTAGCTTCCGCATATTCGCCTTTTGTTCTATAAAATTGACCCGTTGATACATCAGCATAAGCAATATTTATCTCTTTACCACTTTTGCAAGCAGCAAGAATATAATTATTTTCATCACAATCAAGAAAATCAGCCTCAAATGTTGTGCCAGCAGTATAAATTCTTGTTAATCTTCTAAAACTTTTGCCATTTTCATTTTTATACTCAGGACATAAACATACCCTATATCCTTCTTTTAATAATAATTTTATATACACATTTGGATTACTACTAGCATTAAATCCGCACTGCATTATATCGCCAGTTCCTTTAAAAGTTCTGGCATTAAGAATAAAGCCCGTCAATTGAGAGAAAAGTTTCGCTTCTTCAAAAAAAGTAAGGAAGAATTTACCAATTTGAAATAAGATAACGCAATCAGGATTTTCACCTTTTATGCGTAGATACTCAATTAATGTCGAGCTTTCAATACTATTTACATCCAATTCCTTAATGGAAGATAACATTCAACAAAATAAAAGCGCAAGTAAAAAGAACTTGCGCTTTATACCTTATTAGAATTGCATATCTGGATCAACAACACCAAACATTCCTTCTATTTCTTCCAAAATTGCAGAAGGTTTTCTTGCTTGATGTTTTTGAGCTGCTCGTTTAAGAGCCTCTTTTTCCTTTTCTTCAGAAGCATTAATCAAATGATAGTAACCAGTACCAGCTGGAATTAATCTACCAATGATTACATTTTCTTTAAGACCTCTTAATAAGTCTTTTTTGCCTTCAACAGCGGCTTCTGTAAGAATTCTGGTTGTTTCTTGGAATGAAGCAGCAGAGATAAATGATTCAGTGTTCAATGAAGCTTTTGTGATACCAAGCAACAATGCTTCGTATGTTGCTTCTTGACCATTATTTTCTCTCGCTCTTGCATTTTCAGCTTCAATCACTTTAAGCTCAACTAATTCGCCAGGAAGAAGTTTTGTTGTACCAGAATCAACTACTTTAACTTTTTTAATCATTTGACGAACAATAACTTCAACGTGTTTATCAGAAATTTCAACACCTTGAGAACGATATACTCTTTGAACTTCGTCTACAAGATATTGTTGAGCAGCGTTAGCGCCTCTTAATCTGATAACGTCATGTGGATTCATTGAACCAGAAGTTAAAGCGTCGCCTTTTTTGATTTGTTGTTTATTATTTACAATAACAGTTGCTTCAATTGGATATTTGATTTCTGTTCTGCCATTTTCGTTTTCAATGTATAGTCTTAAAACATCATCTTCATATTCAATAACAGCAACGCCATCTTCTTCAGCTGCAATTGCACTGTCTTTTGGTTTTCTTGCTTCTAAAAGTTCTTCTACACGAGGAAGACCTTGAACAATATCACCTGTTTTTTGTCTTTCAAATACTAATGTTGCAAGCAAGTCGCCTCTTAGGATTAATGCAGAGTTATCAACTTGAAGCATTGCCCCAGGAGAGATTAAGTGTGGACGACCAACTCTAACAACAACTGATTTAGCGTCTGCTTTAACAACTTTACCAGAGAATGGTGTAGTTTCGTTTTCTGAAACTTTTTGATCAATTGTTACGTATTCGCCAACTTTAACAATTGCTTTTGAAGTCAATTTAATTGTTTCTTCGTAATTATCTGAAACAAGAAGAAGTCTTCTTAAATCAGCGTCTTTGGAATTAATTGAAGCAACAGAATCATTAACTGCTAATACTTGAGTTTTTGTTACAGGAGTTTTTGGTCCGATAATTTGACCATTTTCAACTAAAAGTTCTGTTTGAGTAGATGATAAACCACGAGAACCATCTTCTTGTTCACGACGAACAATAAGAGTTTCTAATACAACGATTTTTAAATCACCTTTATTATCAAGCTCAACCATACCTTTTAAGTGTGAAATGTAACCTGACATTGATAATACAAGAGATGTTCTAGTTAATACTGCACCATCAAGATTTCTAACTCTAGCACCATCTTTAAATTGAACTTGGGTAATTGGAACAAGCTCAATTGCTTCATCAGTTGCTTCAAACTTAATTGATGCTTCTTTTTGTTTGATATCAAACGCTTGAATTGGTCTGATTAAGATTTGAACAGGTTGTCCATCTGGAGTTTCATCATCCATAACGTCTTCTGTTAATTCTTCATCAAGATCATCAAGTTCCATCATGTCTGATTCGTTTTCAACGATTGTAACGATAGAATCAACTTTAGCTTTGATTTTACCAGCAACAACAGTTCCTGCTTTAACCACTTCGCCTTCGCCAACTTTTAAATCGTTAATTGAATCAAGGGTATGTAATTCACCAGGGCGAACTACGATTTCATGAATAATATCGTTAAATTCTTTAATTTCAACGATACCAGCAATATGAGTGTAGATATCTTTTACAACTTCGGTACCTGCTTCAACGTAAGTTCCTGATTCAACAAGTTTAAGACTTGCATCTTTTGAAATTTGATGAATTTCTTCAGGAATAAACACCAATTGACCAGGAGTAATAACAACTTGGTTTTCATCAACTTCAAGTCCGTTATATCTGATTTCACCAGATGATTCAACTTTGTATGTTTCATCAATAAGTTCAGCAATAATCATGCCATTTTCAACTGTTGTATCAATAGGACATTTAACGATATATTTTTCACCTGTTTCTGGAACTGTCCATAGTTGTTCTTTTTTAGTTTGTTCAAATACAGCATTTGACGCTTGAATAGAAGCAATTACGATTGTAAGTTCTTTACCTGAAACAATCTTTTTAATTTTCTTTCCTTCAAATTTAACTTCTTCAATTTGAAGAGCATCATTAACACGAACTTCACCGCCATGTTCAGAAATAATTAAAGTTTCAGCAAGTTTTTCGCCTTTTTTAATTTTTTGACCATCTTCAACTAAAACCTTTGAACCAGCAGGAAGAGCGTAAACATCGCCACCAAGAACCCAAACAATGCCTTGTTTGTTAGCAATTCTTGAAATGTTGCCTTGTCTATCTTTTCTTTCGTCTGCAACAAAGTCTTCAAATACAACTTCACCTGAAATATCAGAAGTGATATCTTTAAGAGCTTTTTCAGTTAAACGAGAACCGTCGCCTTTTGAAGCTGGGTCAAACTCAGCAATTGCTTGACCTGCAACTACTTCGTCACCTTTTTTAACTAAAACTCTTGCACCCATTGGAATGTGAACTTTTTCAGAATCTTTTTTGCCTTTAATTTCAACATCAGCTTCTTTAATTGCAATTTGTACAACATCCCCGTGACGAGTTCTTTGTTCTTTAGTTTTAACTTCAGTGTTAACTACACCATCAACAGTAACTTTTGCTTGACGAGTGACACCAGAACCTTTGAATACACCACCTGTGTGGAATGTTCTCATTGTCAATTGCGTACCAGGTTCACCGATTGATTGAGCAGCGATAATACCGATTGCTTCGCCAATATCAACTGGTCTTTGAGTAGTCATTGACCAACCATAACATTTTTGACAAATGCCATATTCTAGTTCACAAGTTAAAGTAGAACGTACTTTAATTTCTTTCAAGTTAACAGATTTAATTTTTTCTAAATCATCTCTATCAACTGTTGTGTTTTTAGCAACTAAAACATTACCATCGGCATCTAATACGTCTTGCGCAATAGTTCTTCCTAAAAGCCTGTCTTCTAGTGCAACGATAACATCTTCACCATCAGTGATTGCTGTTAAGTTGATATATTTTTCAGTATGACAGTCTTCTTCTCTGATGATTACATCTTGAGCAACGTCAACAAGACGTCTTGTTAAGTAACCAGAGTCAGCTGTTTTTAAGGCAGTATCTACAAGACCTTTTCTTGCACCGTATGATGAAATAACGTATTCAGTACAAGATAGACCTTCTTTAAAGTTTGATTTAATAGGCAAGTCGATGATTTGACCTTGTGCATCTGCCATCAAACCACGCATACCAACTAATTGAGATACTTGTGATAAGTTACCTCTCGCCCCAGAGAATGCCATCATATATACTGGATTCAATCTGTTGAAACCTTCAACAACTTTTTCGGTTAATTTTGCAGTTGTTTCAGACCATGTATCGATAACTTTTGTGTATCTTTCAACCTCTGTAATTTCACCTTTTAAATAACGGCGAGTAGAACGTTCAATTTCATCTTGAGCTTCTTGAAGAAGTTGTGCTTTTGCTGTTGGTACTTCTAAGTCGTGGATTGAAATAGTTGTACCTGATTTAGTTGCATATTTATAACCTAAGTTTTTTAAGTTATTGGCTAATTCAGCCGTTTTCGCTCCACCCCATTCAAGATAAACTTGAGATAAAAGTTGGTTAAGAGCTTTTTTATTCATTACCTTATTGATAAACTCAACGTGTTTTTTCTTTTTTGAGCTTTCAGGAGTTATTGTAGTCATTATTTTATTTACCTCTTTTGTTTAATTTACTATTAACAAACTATGCTAGAACTGATTTTCTAACTGCTTCATTGAAGATAATTCTTCCTGGAGTAGTTTCAATTCTGTTACCATTTTCATCTCTTACAATAACTTTATCGTGTAATTTTAGAACGCCTGTAGCATGTGCTGCCATTACATCTGTAAAGTCATGGAAGTAACCTTTTAATGGTGCATTTGGATCTTTGATAATAGTTAAATAATACATACCAAGTACCATATCTTGTGTTGGAGTGATAATTGGTTTACCTGTTGCAGGAGCTAAGATGTTATTTGTAGCTAACATTAACATTCTTGCTTCTGCTTGAGCTTCAATTGAAAGTGGTACGTGAACAGCCATTTGGTCACCATCGAAGTCAGCGTTGAATGCTGTACATACTAATGGGTGAAGCTGAATTGCTCTACCTTCAACTAAAACTGGTTCAAATGCTTGAATACCAAGTCTGTGTAAGGTTGGAGCACGGTTCAACATTACTGGGTGTCCGTCTACCACCTCTTCTAAGATATCCCAAACGATTGCTTCTGAGCGTTCGATTTTCTTCTTAGCAGATTTAATATTTTGAACTAAACCACGTTCAATTAATTTATTAACTACGAATGGCTTGAATAATTCAATCGCCATTTCTTTTGGTAAACCACATTGATTTAATTGAAGTTGTGGACCAACTACGATTACAGAACGACCAGAATAGTCAACACGTTTACCAAGTAAGTTTTGACGGAAACGACCTTGTTTACCTTCAATGATATTAGATAATGATTTTAGAGGTCTTGAATTTGGACCAACTACTGTTCTTCCACGTCTACCGTTATCAATTAAAGCGTCAACTGCTTCTTGAAGCATACGTTTTTCATTTCTAACGATAATTTCAGGAGCACCCATTTCTAATAATCTTAATAAACGGTTGTTTCTATTGATTACACGTCTATATAAATCGTTTAAGTCTGATGTTGCGAAACGACCACCATCTAATTGAACCATTGGGCGAAGATCTGGAGGTGTAACAGGTAAAATATCCATTACAAACCAAGTTGGTTCTGTTCCGGATTCAATTAAACTTTCAACCAATCTTAAACGTTTGATTAATTTAGCACGTTTTTGAACTGAACCGCCTGCTGCGTCTAATTCTGTTCTGATTTCATTTGCTAATTCATCAAGATTAATTTCAGCTAATAATTCTTTAATTACTTCAGCACCAATGCCAACTTTTAATTTAGATTCTTCATTTTCCATGATGAAATCTTCATATTCTTCTTCTGTTAAAAGTTGGAATTTTTTAAATGGGCTATCGGCTCCATCAACTACAACATAGTTGTTAAAGTAGATGATTTGTTCTAAATCTTTTAAAGTCATATCCAAAAGTAAACCAAGATAAGATGGAATACCTTTTAAGAACCAGATATGAGAAACTGGAGCTGCTAGTTTAATATGACCCATTCTGTGGCGTCTTACTTTTGAATCAGTAACTTCTACGCCGCAACGTTCGCAGATGATACCTTTGTGACGTACTCTTTTATATTTTCCGCAAAAACATTCCCAGTCCTTTGTAGGTCCAAAGATTTTTTCGCAGAATAAACCATCTCTTTCAGGTTTAAGTGTTCTATAGTTAATTGTTTCGGGTTTTGTAACTTCCCCGTATGACCATTTTAGAATTCTCTCAGGCGATGCGATTGAGATTCTTATATAATCAAAATAATCAATACTTGTAGACATTTATTCTCCTTTGATTTTATTAATCTAATTATCAGTCTTACGATTAGTCTTTAAAGCTTGCGCTTGTGTCGAAAAAGTCGATGTTAAGTAATTCTGAATCTATATCAGAAAGTACTCTTTTTGGAGCTGATTTTCTTAAATCATCAGTATCACTCATTAAGTCAACTTCTTCTCCGCCTTTTTTAGATACCGCAATATCTAGACCGATACTTTGAAGTTCACGAACCAATACTTTGAATGATTCTGGAATACCAGGTCTTGGAATGTTGTCGCCTTTTACGATTGCTTCGTAAGCACGAGATCTACCGTTAACATCGTCTGATTTAATTGTTAACATTTCTTGAAGAGTATAAGCTGCACCATACGCTTCAAGAGCCCAAACTTCCATCTCACCAAATCTTTGACCACCAAATTGTGCTTTACCACCTAATGGTTGTTGAGTAACTAATGAGTATGGACCAGTTGAGCGAGCGTGGATTTTATCATCAACTAAGTGAACAAGTTTAAGGATGTAAGAAACACCAACAGCAATTGGTTCATCAAATGGTTCACCTGTTCTACCATCGTAAAGTATAACTTTACCATCTTCTCTAACCCAATCAATACCACGTTCTTTAATACCTTTTAATAATTCAGCTTTGGTATTTTGTTCTGATTGGTTAGCTCCATACATTTCATCAAATAATGGAGATTCATAGTGGTTACCTGTCAAGTATGCTGCTAAACCTAGCAAGTGTTCATAAGTTTGACCAACATTCATACGAGAAGGTACACCTAGTGGGTTTAATACGATATCAATTGGAGTACCGTCTGGCAAGAATGGCATATCTTCTTTTGGAAGAATTCTTGAAACAATACCTTTGTTACCGTGTCTACCAGATAATTTATCACCAACTGATACTTTACGTTTTTGAGCAATATAAACTCTGATTACTGTATTTGCTCCTGGTGGAAGTTCGTCGCCTTTTTCTCTGTCAAATACTTTAACGTCGACTACACGACCGCCTTCACCATGAGGTACACGAAGTGAATTATCTTTAACATCTCTTGCTTTTTCAGCAAAGATTGCACGAAGAAGTTTTTCTTCTGGAGGATGTTCAGATTCACCTTTTGGAGTAATTTTACCAACTAAAACGTCATCAGCATAAACTCTAGCACCAATACGAACAATACCACGTTCATCCAAGTGTCTGATTGAATCTTCAGAAACATTTGGAATTTCACGAGTAATTTCTTCAGGTCCTAGTTTTGTTTGACGAGCATCAATTTCAAGTTTTTCGATATGTAATGATGTAAACACATCATCATATACCAATCTTTCATTTAACAAGATAGCATCTTCGTAGTTGTAACCTTCCCAAGGCATATACGCTACAAGAACGTTTTTACCTAATGAAAGTTCACCGCAATTTGTTGAAGCACCATCTGCAATAACGTCACCTGCTTTAACTTCATCACCCTCTTTAACGATAGGTCTTTGGTTAATGCAAGTGTCTTGGTTTGAACGAACATATTTCAATAATTGATATTGATGAACATTGCCTTCTTTATCTTTTACGTGAATTTCTTCACCCATAACTTTGACAACTTTACCATCAACAGTTGAAACAGCAACCATACCAGAGTCTTTTGCAACACGACCCTCTAAGCCTGTTCCAACTACTGGTCTTTGAGTTACCAAAAGAGGAACCGCTTGACGTTGCATGTTTGAACCCATCAGTGCACGGTTCGCATCATCGTGTTCGATAAATGGAATTAATGATGTCGCAACAGAGATGATTTGGATTGGCGATACACCAACGTAGTCGACTTTTGTAGATTCGCCCATTGTAAATTCTGAACGATATCTAACAGCAACATATTCATCTTTAATTTTTCTATCTTTTGTTAATTCGATATCAGCTGGAGCTACACGATAGTTTTCGTCTTCATCAGCTGTTAAATAGTGTACTTCATCGGTAACTTGACCATCTTTAACAACAAAGAATGGAGTTTCAATAAAACCATAATCATTAACTCTAGCGTGAGTTGCCAAAGAGTTAATCAAACCTGCGTTAGGTCCTTCAGGAGTTTCTACTGGACATAAACGACCATAATGAGATGGGTGAATATCACGAACAGCAAAACCTGCACGTTCTCTCATCAAACCGCCAGGTCCTAAAGCTGAAATTCTTCTTTTGTGAGTTAATTCAGCTAGTGGGTTTGTTTGGTCCATAAATTGTGATAATTGAGATGAACCAAAGAACTCTTTTAATGAAGCTACCAATGGTTTTGTGTTTAATAAATTTAATGGTGTTAAAGTGTCTGAATCTTGAAGAGTCATTCTTTCTTTAACAATTCTTTCGATTCTTGATAAACCAACTCTGAATTGGTTTTGCAATAATTCGCCAACTGAGCGAATACGACGGTTACCTAAGTGGTCGATATCATCTAGTTGACCTTCGTCGTAAGTTAAATTAATTAAATATTCAATACCTGCAACGATATCTTGAATTGTGATTGTTCTTTGTGTTTCAGGTAAGTTTAGACCTAATTTTTTGTTTAATTTGTAACGACCAACTTTACCGATATCATATTTCTTTTCATCAAAGAAACGAGCCTCTAAAATAGAGCGTCCTCCAGCAGGAGTTGCAGGGTCGCCAGGTCTTAGTTTTTTATAAACTTCAACCAAAGCTTCATCAGTTGTTGATGCTGTATCTTTTTCTAGTGTTTTCTTTAAGAAATCAAAGTGAGTGAACAATGTTTCCATTTCAACAGGAGTAATACCCAAAGCTTTTAATAAAGTTGTAGCTAAGATTTTTCTGTTTTTATCAATTTTTACATAAACAAGGTCATTAGAATCTGTTTCGATTTTTAACCATGCGCCACGGTTTGGAATTAAAGTAGCATTGTAAAGACGTTTACCTGTTGGAGAAACTTCTTTTTTATAGTAAATACCAGGAGATCTAACAATTTGAGAAACGATAACACGTTCTGCACCATTAACAATGAAAGTACCTTTGTCTGTCATTGTAGGAATATCGCCGATATAAACTTCCTGTTCTTTAATTTCACCGCTATCACGGTTAACTAATCTCATCATAACACGCAATTGTTTAGCGTAAGTTGCGTCATGAATGCGAGCTTCTTCAATAGTATATTTTGGCTTATCAAAAGTATAGTTTGGAAGAAAGTGTAATTCTAATCTGCCAGTATAGTCCTTAATAGGGCTAAATGACAGTAATTCTTCCTTTAAGCCTTCTTTTAAAAACTGTTCAAATGATTTCTTTTGAACTTCAATCAAGTCAGGTAGGTCAGTCAGACGAGTACCCGGAATACCTTGAGGAGTAACACGGCTTGCTTTTTTTGTAGTTGTCATCTAAATACCTCTAATATATGTAATTACATTTTGTTTTCAAATTGTGCAAAAGTGGCGGTATTAGCTTGTTTTAAGGGTTTATCCATCAAAAAGCGATTTTATGCCATAATGCAACATTTTATTTGACTTTATTAATTATATAGGCTGAATTACAAGGGTCAATATTTCGGCTTTACAAAATTTTACAAAAGACTTGAAATTTTTAAAAAATCGTGTAAAATACGTAGGCTCTAAGTAAAAAATCGTTTTTTTAGATTAGTTCGTTATCTTTAAAAAAATAAAAGTACGAGCCGCACTCAATTTTTAGTGCGACTGCACTTAAATTGAGAAGGCTCGCAGAAGTGTGTGCTGAATTAGCACAGCAAGCGATGAGCTTGGTGGGCTAATTCAAACCGTACTATGGCGACGTGGGCGCTTGCGCCCTCAGGAGCATCCTGAGCCAAGTGAGCTTAGTGCGACTGCACTTAGCGAACGCTGGCGAAGGCTATACTGTGCGAAGCACGACGGCGGCAGCGTTGAGCTGGCGACGAGTGCGAAGACCTTAGATGACCGCCGTTGCGACTGTAGTGAAACGCAAGGAGCGAAGAAATCTTTGATTTCACAGGCGGTTATCCTGAGCCAAGTGAGCTTAGTGCGACTGCACTTAGCGAACGCTGGCGAACGGCTTAGGTGTGTGAAGCTCGTGACGGCAGACCGATGAGGTCTGGCTGACAGAGCGAAAACCGTACCAAGGCGACGTGGGCGCTTGTGCCCTCAGGAGCATCCTGAGCCAAGTGAGCTTGGTGCGACTGCACTTACTCTTTTCTTTTATTTCTTTTTCTTTGCTTCTTTTAAACTAACCAAAATTTCTTTGATGTCTTCATTTTGCTTTTTAACAAATTTATTTTCAGGGCTTAATTTGTGCGCTTTTCTTGCCCATTTTCCAGCTTGTTTAAGAGATTTTTTCTGTTTATTAATTTTAAACTCATATTCATTTATATATGATAAATAAAGCACTGGTATAAAATTATCATGGTTAATTTCATACGCTTGTTCAAATAAATCTTTTGCTTCTGTATTATTGTTTTCCAAATAATTTACATAAGCTTTTTTAATCAATTTTTCTTCTTTAGAAATTGGCACGTATTTAAATTTTGAACAATTGCTTTCTTTTGATAAAACTACAGTTTTTTTATCACTTGATTTTTTAACAGGTAGCACTTTTGAATCAATAATTGCTTTTCTTCCTTGATTTTTCAATATTTCAACATCATTTAATTTTATTTGTTCGTCAATATTGACCAAACGAGTTTTAACATCGGGATGTGTGCTTCTTTTTGTAACAACGTTTGGAATGCCTTCAAAAAATTCCATTGCTGTTTTTGCTTTTTGAGGGTCAAAACCAGCTTTTGTTAAAAGCACCATAGCTTCGGTATCAGCATCAATTTCAAGCATTCTTTCTTGCGCATAAATACGCTCCATCTCTTTTTTAAGCATGGCAACAATAGCAGTATTGCCAAGACTTGAAATTCCATCCGCCATAATAGAATAAGAATTATTATATCCATATCCATATCCGTAGCCATAATCATATCTATAATTGTATGACTTTTTAATTGTAGAAGTTAGCTCGTCGACCTCGGCTCTATATCTTGCTTTTGAAATATCCCTTTTAATCTTTTCAATTTTAATATTATTTTCTAAAACAATCTGACCATGACCCAAAATTAAATGCGCTAGCTCATGCGCAACAACAAAAGCTAAAGCATCAGGGTTTTGATATAAACTATCATATAGTGAGCTATATACAATTATTAAATTTGCATTAGCACTATAAGCATTTGGATCGTCGGTTTCAATATCTAAACCAATTCTCCAATTTTGATATTGAAGATTATTTGCCCTTAAAATTCTATCTAAAATTATGTATAGATTGTAAATATCATCATTAATTTTACCTTTATTTGCTTGATAAATTTTATAATCATTTGCTATTTTTTGATTATATTTTTTTAAATCGACAGCTTTAATTTTTTCAAGTTTAATCAAATTGGTATCTTTTTTATCAAGATTAAATACAACATTAGCACTCAAAGTTTCATTCGAGCTCTCTTCTTGCAACTGTTGTTTTTCACAAAAACCAACTTGAAAGTTTAACATCAAAAAAGCTGTTAAAAACAAGAAAAATATTTTTTTATTCATATTTAATCCTCAAATTTTACTATTTTTCAATACTTATTTTATCTTTGCTAAACTCGCACCCGCAATAGCTTTGTGCGTACATATTATTTTCTCTTGCAATAGCACGAGAAATTTTAAAACCATCTTGTTTTTTGAAGTTGTATTCTAAAAATTCAACACCATACTTTTGAGCAATTTTTCTTCCTGCTTCAAAAATTTGAATAGAATTTTTGTGTGGCGAAACTGATAGAGTTGTTGTAAAACAATTTATACCCTTAGAAATTGCAAACTGTGCGCTCTTATCAAGCCTTAAATCAAAACAAATTGAACAACGCTTTCCTTTTTCTGGTTCATTTTCAAAACCATCTATAGCTTCATAAAATCTTTTAATTTCATAATCACCCTCAAAATATTGAACTCCATTTTTTTTGCAATATTTTTCAAGCTCAACTCTTCTGATATCGTATTCACAAGAAGGAAAAATATTCGGATTATAAAAAAATACTACAGGCTCATAATCATCCTCAATTAATTTTTTTATCGGATAACTTGCGCAAGGTGCACAACAAGCATGTAGTATTATTTTTTTCATAACTTCCTATTAATTTTCTGCTCTTTTTTTAGCAAGTTTAATTTGTTTAATTAATTCATCATAAGGCATAGCACCAACATAAACAACGCCATTAATTTCAAGGCTAGGAGTACCCATAATTCCTTTAGATACAGTTCTATCTATATCTTTTTGAAGTTGTTCTTCAATCTCTTTACTTTGATAATCTTTTTCAAGCTGTTCAAAGTCAATATTCAATTTTGCTTCTTTAACATATTGCTTCATTTCATCTAGATTCATTGGACGCTTATAGAATAAAATATCTGCCATTGGCCATAAATATCCTTGTTTTTTGGCTGCCATAGCATATTTTGAATATGCACAAGAATTCTCATGCCCGCCCAATGTTCCGCCAATTTTTGTATTACAACTTGTATCTAGCGGAAAATGAACTTCTTCAACTTTAATATTTTCTTCTCTGGCTGCTTTATGAAGCATCATGTGTACAACTTTACAAAATGGACAGTTATAATCACTATATACATATATAACAACTTTTGCATTGTTGCTGCCTAAAATATTTCCTTTGACAGGATATTTGTTTTTAGTTGCTTCAAAAAATTCTTTTTGCATTTTTTCTTTTTTAAGTTTTGGAGAAAAAATTAGGCTGTTTTGACAATAGACCAATGTTGAAATAAAAGCAGTCAAAACAATCAAAAACAAGATAAAATGTTTTTTTGCACCTTTTAAAAAATCACGAACAGTGATGATAATATCTTGCACAAAAAAGCCTTTGGTATTAGCTAAAAGTGCAATTGCAAAATTAATAAAATAAGTAACAAAACAAAGCGCACAAATTTTTTGAATTTTAAAAATTGAAATAAACGCTAAAACCATCGAAATAATGAACGATAAAATACCAAAAAAAGAAATATAGCTTCTTGGGTTTTCAAAAACGTCAAAAATTGTGTTTTTAAATTTTGCTTGAATTTTATCAACAAACAAAAGCATTATCATAACAAGATACAATATCAAACCCCAAACAGCGTTTGGAACACCCATGGATAATGCATAACTTGTTTGAGCTACTCCATCGCAATCAATTAATTCCGAAACCGCACAAAAACTTGGTGCAAACGTTGATAAAAAGTTGGTTTTATAAAAAATATAACCAAGTTCTATACATAAACCAATACCAACTAATGCAAGAATTAATATTGCCCAAAAGCGAATTTTTGTTAATTTAAGATGTTCTTTGTTTTCCATTTTACTTTCCTCTATTCGACAGTTAGTCATAAGTTTATTATACATCTGACTTAACTATATCATAATAGACAAAAGTATAAGAAAAAGAAAGTCTGTAATGTTTAGTTAAAATTTTAACCTAGCTTAAATGGCAACTCATCAATAGACTTAGCTATAGCAGCCTTTGCAGCTTCCATTTGCGCCTTAATAATTGCAACAGATTCAGCTTTTATTTCCTCTTCTTCGCCAAATTCTGAAACATACTGAGCTGTCAGTTCATCGGCTTGTGCTCTCATTGCCTCTACGTCTATATCGCTTAAAGTTAACTCTGTTTCAATTCCTAAAGAATTTAAAATTTTATCAAAAGGTGTTTTTTCTTCCATCCAAACTTTTTCATTATTTCGAGGAGAATTAGTGAAAAATTCTTCCGATGTCATTTTACCGTCTTCTGTATATGAATAGCTTCTACGATAGTCAACAGCACCGTTTTCATCAAAATCAAAATCTTCAAATTCAATTACGCCACTTTGCGTGTTTGTAACTCGTTTAAATTCGTTTACACCATTATTATTCGAATCTAACGCTTTTGGTGTATAAGTACCGGTTCTAATCGCCATATCAGTAAAGCTCATAAAATATCCTTTCAATTATTTTTATCTCTCTTGTATATATAAAGGATATTTTCAAACTTTAATTGACATTATTGTAAAATAATATTAAGAATTAATTTTTTTGAGTTTTTCATACAACTCAATTGCTTCTTTTGATAATTCAGATGGAATAATGATTTTAACTCTTGCCTCAAAATCACCTTTTTTATTATCTTTTGATGGTAAACCCATTTCTTTTAAACGAAGCTTTTTGCCGGTTGACATTTTAGGAGGAAACTTGATTTTAACTTTTCCGGATGGTGTTTGAATTTGTTTTTCACAACCCAAAGCCGCCTCGTATGGCAAAAGCTCAACATCTTTAATTAGAGTTGTACCGTTAATTTCATATTCACTATCTTCAATTTTAACCGTCAGATAAACATCTCCAACTCTTCCATAGGCGTCTTTTTTGCCTTCACCTTTTAAACGAATTTTTTGCCCTTGTTTAACGGCTTTTGGTACTTGAAAAGTTATATTCTTGGTTATTTTTTCAATACCTGTTCCAGAACAATTTGAACAAAAACCCTGACGAGAGCCATGGCATACGCTGCACTGTTGATAAGCTGTTATTGTAACAGTTTTTTTAGGCGAATTAACAACATCTTCAAGTGTTAAAACAACATTTTGAATAATATCAAGAGATTCATCTTTTTGCTGTTGCGCTTGATTTCTTCTTTGGTTACCTTGGTTAAATTGTGAAAAATCTCCAAAGCCTCCGGATGAAAAGCCTTGATTAAATCCTCTTGAACTGCCGCCCATTTGAGACGACATCATGTCCCCAAAAATTGCAGAGAAAAAGTCTGAAAAACCGCCGGTTGATTGCCCACCGCCAAAATTTGAAAAATTAAAGCCCTCAAATCCGGGAGGAACATTAAAATCTGCACCAGATGACCAAGCAGAGCCAAGCTGGTCGTATCTTTTTCTTTTGGCTTCATCTCCTAAAACTTCATAAGCTTCGTTTATATCTTTAAATTTCGCTTGTGCATCAGATGTTTTATTAACATCTGGATGATATTTGCGAGCCAATTTTCTATATGATGATTTAATTTCTTGTTGCGAAGCGCTTCTTGAAACGCCTAGTATTTCATAATAGTCTTTGTATTTCATAATATTATATTAAAACTAAAATTTTATTTTTGGGAATTTCTTAATTATTTTTTTATAATTTAAAAAAAATAAACTAAAAACCAAATGTCTTTTTCTGTATAGATAAACGGACATTTTTGAAAAATATGTAATTGAAATTTTGAAGTGAGATTGGCTTGGTATTTGAGATTGAGGCTGCTTCCCTCGGTTTTGGTTGGACAAAGTAGTGATGGACGAAATGTCCGTTTTGTGTCCTTTGCTTGTCCTAGCTTTGTCCCTCAAATGTCCTTTATATATTTAAATTTTAGTGTTTTTATAAAATGTAATCGAAAATTTTCGATTACATTTTCAATTGCATTAGTTTTTTACTTCCCACTTCAAGGGAAATACTTTCTTCCCTCTCCTAATAACAACTTCCGACCTAGAGGGAAGTTTTGAATAAATTACATCAAATGTAATTTATTGAGCTTTAATTACATTTGGATAAATCTGGTTGAAAATGAGTTGCAGAAAGACTTTGAACCTAATTTTGTTAAAATTACAAAATTAAGTAAATTTAGGAATAATTATTCCACCAATGTAATTTATTGAATGTAATTTATTTGAAAATTTTATTCAAAATGTAATTCAAAATTAAAAATTATTAGTCTATACTTTCAGGATAATTTATAAAAAACGCATTAACTTGGTCTGCATCACGACGAAGATTTTTCACAATTGGTGCTAAGTTATATAGTTCTTCGTATTCCTTTTGTGATGAGCAAAAATAATCAATCACAACTGCTGTGTTATAAATATTTTCAGCATATTTTTCTAGTTTCTTAAAATCTTTTCTTTTGATAACAAATCTTTCTTCCATACACAACCTCCTTTTAGGTTGTGACATACATCACTTGCAAGTGCTTGGAAGTCAAGTTAATAATTTAGTTAAACTTTACAAACATGTAAAAATGGTTATTTTTATGTATAATTAACTTATACAAGGGGGAAGTGTGAGTTCAAATATTTTAATCGCAATTAAAAACCTAGTAGAAAGCCCTGTAATCGAATTAACTTCTCATTATTCAGGACGAAATCGTGCTAATGGTGTTGGCGATGCTTTAGAAAAATATATCAAAGATTTATTTGCAAATACATTATCTTGCAATAATGACTATTGCAGAATACAGACTTATAATGAAGTATTTTCCTATACAGGAAATCAAAATAATCCACCTGATATTATATTGAGAAATGGCGATGCAATTGAAGTTAAGAAAGTGCAAAGTAATTCGATTGATTTACAGTTAAATAGTTCATATCCTAAAGCGAAATTGTATTCAAATAGTCGAATGATAAATCGTGCTTGCCAAAACTGTGAACAATGGACAGAAAAAGATATTATTTACATCATAGGGCACACGGATGATAACAGTTTAAAAGAACTTTGGTTTGTATATGGGGATTGTTATGCTGCTGATAAGGAAATATATGAGCGAATAAAAAATACTATTACTGAGGGGTTACATTCTATTCCTAATATCGAATTAGCAGAAACTAATGAATTAGGGAGAATCAATAAAGTTGATCCACTTGGTATTACAAGTTTAAGGGTTCGAGGAATGTGGTTGCTTTCTCAACCTAAAAAAGTATTTGATTATCTTCCAAAGAAAAAAGAAAATTCAAATTTTGCATTTTATTGTGTAATAAAAGAAGAAAAATACAATTCTTTTTGTGAAATTGATAGAAATAATTTAGAAAATTTAGTTGATAATAATAAATTTTTTATTTCAAGTTTGCAAATTAAAAATCCAAATAATCCTGCTAATTTAGAAAATATCAAATTTTTGGAGTTTTATTATGACTAAAAAAATTGTAAGTTTATTTTCAGGTGCAGGGGGGTTAGATAAAGGCTTCGAAAAAGCTGGGTTTGATATTGTATGGGCAAATGAATATGATTCAACTATTTGGGAAACATTTGAACATAATTTCCCTAATACTGTTCTTGATAGAAGAAACATTAGAAATGTTCCATCTGAAGATATTCCAGACTGTATCGGAATTATTGGCGGTCCGCCCTGTCAAAGTTGGAGTGAAGCAGGTGCCTTGCGAGGAATAAACGACTCAAGGGGGCAATTATTCTACGAATTTATTAGAATCTTAAGAGATAAAAAACCTTTGTTTTTCTTGGCTGAAAATGTTGAAGGAATGTTAGCACAAAGACATTCAGAAGCTTTATCTAATATTAAAAAACTATTTAAAGAATCTGGCTATAATTTAAGTTTTAGATTGATAAATGCAAACAATTACAATGTACCGCAAGATAGAAAACGTGTAATTTTTGTTGGGTACAGAAACGATTTAAATATAACTTTTGAATTTCCTGAAATGCAAGAATATAAACCAGTTTTAAAGGATGCCATTTGGGATTTAAAAGAATCCGCTTTACCTGCTAAAGAAAAAAATTATACAAATGGTTCAAAATGCATTGTTCCAAATCATGAATATATGATAGGTGGCTTTTCCACAATATTTATGTCAAGAAATCGTGTTAGAGCTTGGGATGAGCCTTCATTTACAATACAAGCAGGTGGACGACACGCACCGATTCATCCACAAGCGCCTAAAATGACCTTTGTAGAACAAAACAAAAGAGAATTTGTTAAAGGGCAAGAGCATTTATACAGAAGATTATCATTGAGAGAATGTGCAAGAATTCAGACATTCCCTGATGATTTTGAATTTAAATATTCAAATCTAATAAATGGTTACAAAATGGTTGGAAATGCAGTTCCTGTAAATATGGCTTATGCATTAGCAAGTAAAATAATGGAAGATTTAAGTTCTGTTATTAACCTGCAAAATAACGCTAAATTAGTTTTGGCAAGTTAGTCAAAGGAGGTATCATAAATGGTGAATCAGACTATTTTTATTACGGATTGGTGGATTTTTGGTGCCACAATTTTTTCAGGACTATTAACTGCCACTGCGACTTTAGTTGCAGTAATTTATACTCATAAAAAAACTATTGAAACGTATGAAAAAGACAAAGATTATCAATATAAAAAAGATAAATTAGTTATTATTAAGCCATATCTTAAATTTTGTAGTTTTGGCAATGTAATAGATGAGTTAATCACATATAACAACAGGGAGCGAGTTTTAGTGCTTTCTTCGCCTAAAGACGGTTTTGATTTTTATGATGATTCAGAAAAATTATACACAGAGAATCACAGATTGTTTTGTGTTAAAAATGAAAGTCGAAATAACTTACATGCGTTAAATGTTAATATAAAAACTAAATTAACAACCGAATCAAATGCAATAATTGAAGAACAATATAATAACAATATTAAATTATTACGGGGTGGCGAAGAGTTTATCTTAAGAGTTCATAATAATGAACAAAGGAAGAAATTATGGGAACAGCTCGACAATAACAGACAAGTCGAATTATGGTTTGATGTGCAAATTACATATTCAACAGAAGCAAAAGAAAGAATTATATATAGGTTCGAAAGCAAAATTCAAAATATTCCAGAAACTAAAGTCATAGAAGGTAAAAATGTAATTTCCAATAATGCAAAAATAACTATTATTAAAGATGAATACCAAAAAGATGCGACAATGAATTTAAACAATGTAGAAACAGCCTCAGTGTTTCGGAATCTCCAAGATAATATTGTTATAGATAGGGCAAACTATTTGCATAAAAAAATTGGTGCAGCACAAGCTGAAGGGTTAATGTCACAAATGGGAACTGTTATAAATACAGCACAAAATACAAAAGTATAGTTTTATAATGAATCAAAAAGATCGTCTAAAAATCGGCAAACAACAATTAAAAAATTATTTAGCATCGCAGTATCCAAAATGGAGACATGTTCAAGTTTTAACTATTTCCAAAATATTAAAAAATATGCCAAATTTTTATTCCAATATTATTGAAGATATTAAACAACCGTATGATGCAACTGGCGAAATTACGCTTAATAAAGAAATTAAAAATGGATTAATCTTTTCTGCACTTGCAGAAACAATGCAATATATTGAAGATTTATTTTCTTTGATGTTATTGTCAAAAAACATTGAATATTTTGTTAAAAATGTTATTAGATATAATGCCACAAAGGTATATCAGTATATTAAAAAATTTAATGTTAATGATTTGAAAAACATTTGTAGCGAATATCAAATTCCTTATTTTGATATAAATAAAGATTGGCAGAATGCACAAGAATTATTTTTAATGTATAAAAAAGCTATATTAAATTTACAAGAAAATCTTGCGAAATTTGTTGATTTTTATTTAAAATACGAAAAGTTTTATTCTCAATATAAACATGGTTTATCGGTTGCCCTAAACCCTTATGGAAGCAAAACTCCATCTTCAATTGAAGCCAATGAAGGGTATTTGATGATTTATGACAACACTGAAATTTCTAAAATTACCGCAAAGAGCAAAAAATTGATTTGTATACCTCATCTTACTCCAGCTGTTGCAAAATCTATTTTGCAATTAAATCAAGAAGAAAATTTATTAAGGGCAGAATTTAACATTCTATCAATAGACGATTTAATAATTATCTCGAAAAATATAGGAGAAATGTTAGAAATTTTACACCTAAATTTATTTGAAATTTGCAATAATACCGAAAAAACAGATTTTAATGAATATTATTTGCCATACAAACAGGATAATAAATATATAAAAATGGGGTTTCCTGTCGACAATTAAAAGTATTAACGGCTTTTTACTTTCACTGTCCGACTTTTTAATTTCACGTGTTGGACAGTTCAAATTCAAAAGAAAAATTCTCGTTTTGCAGTCTGAAATTCTCAACCTGCAAGACTATCTCCAAAGGTCGCATCCCGAATGGCAACAAAAAAAGAGAGTATCACTACTCTCTTTAATGGTGGGGCCAGAGGGATTCGAACCCACGACCAAGGGATTATGAGTCCCCTGCGCTACCGCTGCGCCATAGCCCCATTATTTAATCTTTCTCGCGGAGTCCTTGCCATAGCCCCACTTGAAATGTTTCTTAAATCATTCTAACAAAAAATTGTATATTTTCAAGTTTATTTTTCGGCAATAAAAAATTTGCTCTCTTTTTCTAAAATAGTTTATAATTATCAAATGAAGCAAGAGTTTATAGAAGATTTTAAAATCCACCTAAAGAGCGAAAAGAATTTTTCTCTTCACACAATAAGGGCTTATTGTGCTGATGTTTACACTTTTTTATTATGGATTGGAGAATTAAATCCTCTTGAAATTGAACCTGAAAAATTTAGTGAATATATTCATTTTATTTCGCAAATTAACTACACTAAAACAACAATTGCTCGAAAAATCGCTTCCATTCGTGCTTTTTACAAGTTTTTATATCAAGAAGAACTAATGGAGTACAATCCTGCCGATTCTATTTCAATTCCAAAACAAAATAAAACTCTGCCGCACTTTTTATATGAAGATGAAGTAGAAAATATTTTAAGAGGGATTAAGATTGAAACTCCGGCAGGTTATAGAAATAGAATAATTTTAGAGCTTCTTTGGGTGACTGGAATGCGAATTTCTGAATTATCATCACTAAATTATGAAAATTTAAATCTAGAACAAAATGAAATTCGAGTATTCGGAAAAGGCGCAAAAGAAAGAATTGTTTTAATTCCCAATAAAACAAAAGAAGCATTAATTAACTACATCGAAAATGTTTCTGATTTAATCTGCAAAACAACAAAATCATCATCTTCGCCGCTATTTATCAACTACAACGGCTATCGTTTGCAAAATCAAAGCATTAGAAAAGCTCTTAAAGCTTGCTTAGCTGACATTCATTTTACAAAACATGTTACTCCGCACGTTTTTCGCCACAGTTTTGCCACTAAAATGCTCGAAAATGGCGCTGATTTAAGGATTGTTCAAGAGCTTCTAGGGCATTCCAGCATTAAAAACACTCAAATTTATACTCACGTTTCAATTCAAAGATTAAAAGATGTTTATCAAACAGTTCATCCACATGCCAACTAATTTACAAATTTGTATTTTGTTTTAATTTAAACTATATTATTTTTGTGCCGACATAGCTCAGATGGTAGAGCGGCTCATTCGTAATGAGTAGGTCGTGGGTTCAAGTCCCACTGTCGGCTTTAAGGAGGATAAAATGGGTTGTTTGAAGAGCATATTGAAAAAAATATTAATAATTTTACTTATTGCAGCATTTTTTACGCTTGGTGGTTGGGCATTTTGCAAGAAAAAAATAAGTGAATATAAAAACCCGCCGAGGGAAGTTTTTGTTGAAACTGAAAAAGAATTCGCAGATTTTGCCAATGTTTCGGGCGATTATCAGCTCTGCCGTTGTTTTAATTTTTTTGGATTTAAAAAGATAGTTGCGAAATATCTTCCAACAAGTCAAAAAATAGCAATATACGATTTAAAAGATGAAGAATTAATTTCCGTTAGTGATTTTCATACAGGCGAGATTAATGATAAAATCGAAGAAATTTTAAATAAAACAAAAGATTCTTTAATTACATACGAAGACTTTGAAATTTTGGAAAAAGGAAAGTATAGTGCTAAAAACAAAACTATTCCATATTTAAAATTTAGCGCCAATGTTAAAAATGTTCCTTTCAAAGATGTAATTGGGGTAATTGGTGCTTATTCAACACAAGATGAAAACCAAAAAGCTTCAACTAAACTAATTGTTTATGTCGTACATCATAAAGCATTCAACCCTAAAATCATTTCAGATTTTGTTGGTTCATTGGGTTTTGAAAATAAATAATGAAAGTTAATTTTATAAACATATTTATCACTTTTTTAAAAATTGGCGCAATTCTGCTTGGCGGAGGATATGTCATAATCCCAATTATGCAAAGTGAACTTGTAGAAAAAAGAAACTGGCTTAATGAACAAGAACTTTGCGATTATTACTGTGTTAGCCAATGTTTACCTGGTATTATTGCTGTTAATATGTCAATTTTGGTTGGCTATAAATTGGCAAAGTTTAAAGGAGTTTTAGCGTCGATTTTAGGAATGAGCTTTTCTCCTTTCATTATTATTTTACTAATTGCAAATATATTAAATAAAATTTCAAATATACCATTTATTGATGGAATCTTTTGGGGAGTAAATTTATCTGTTATTGTTTTAATTTATCTTGCCTTAAAAGAAATGTGGCAAAAAAGCATTGTTGATTTATTTTCCTCAATTTGGTTTGCTTTAATTTTAATCTTAACTGTTTTAAAAGTTAGTCCTGTAATTTTAATAATTTCATCAATATTAGTTGGGGCAATTTTACATTTGATTAAAGGAGAAAAAAATGCTTAACTCATATTTTCTTCTCTTTTTTGAATTTATAAAAGTTGGCTTATTTACCTTTGGCGGGGGATATGCTTCACTGCCATTTTTATATCAAATGATAGAAAACTATAATTGGTTTTCAAGCTTTGAATTAACTCAAATGATTGCTATAGCAGGAATTACCCCAGGTCCTATTGGGTTTAATATGGCAACCTTTGCAGGATTTAAAACATTAGGTATTTTAGGTGCATTAACATCAAGTTTAGCTTTGGTGTTGCCAATGATTATAATAACATCATTAATATTTAGAATTTATTTAAAATTTAGCGAAAGTAAATTAGTTAAATCGATTTTATATGTTTTAAGACCAACATCTTGTGCTTTAATTGCTGGTGTAGGTTTACGTTTGTTTTATAGTTCAATTTTAAAAAACAATTTATCTTTTTCAAACATCGATTATTTAGGTTTAGGTTTAGTTGTTATTCTATTTATTTTAACTTTCAAATTGCGCCGTGATCCAATTATATATATGATGATAGCTGCAATTGTTGGTGTGATTATTAAATTTTGTTAATGAAGTTTTATTTTTTAGCAATTATATCCACGAAATATACTTTTTATATATAAGAGAATATTATCGAGGGTAAAAACCATGAATAATGAATTAATGAATTTTGACGAACTTGAAATTAAACCAACCGAACTTAGCGGAAATGGTCTATCAGGAAACGGCAACAGTGATTATGCAGGAATGTATGATTACGATTTGTATTTAAGCGAATTAAGTTTTTAAGAATTAACATATTGCTGTATTTTAAACAAGAGCATGCTAAAAAGTTTGGTGTGCTCTTGTTTTTGCGTTTGTCAAGAAAAAGTTAATATATTAAGTTTGTAAACACGAATTTTAACACTATATATATAAATTTTAGCCATTGTAAAAGTTTTTTAACATGTATTTAACTTGCAATAAAACCCCTTAGGAATAGAATAGAAATATAGTCAAGAAGCGCACAACATAACACTTTTACGGAAGGAGTGATGGCTTAATTATAGAGGTTGAGTAGTATAGGAATGAACTAGATTATTTATTTAAGATTATTAACGAAAAAAGTTTAAATTAGGTTAACTACTAGATTTGGGGAAAATCCACTTGATATCAAGTGGATTAATTTTTTATTTTTTCATGACAAAATTTTTTTTCAGTGGTTTTATATTAGTATGGCTATTAACAAAAATAATAATGCAACTTTTGATGTTGCTACAGAAAACTCTGTTTTAAATAAATACGGAATGAATATTCTAAACACTCCTTTTGTCTATGATGACGATATTGAACTAGGCTTAGGAGAAAAATATATCATTGTTGAAAAACTCATTGAAGCACACGAATTTGCAAAAATCAACGTATTAGCTGGAAACATCACAGGGCGTGGTTTTGCAACAAATGTTTGCACTTTTGATAGAGCTTGGTCATTAGGAACAAACTTCAACAATACAAGAAATGATATCTCATCAGTTTGTGGCGAAAGAAGCGCAATTTTAGCGTCATATAATGAAGCTCTTTTAAGATATTCAAGAAGACCGAAAGGCAAATTTGATTTCAAAATTAAATATCTTTGTATGGCATCTAACATTGAATTAGAAGAAACTTCTAGTATGATAGCTCCTTGTGAAGATTGTTTATCTTGGTTAAATACCAACAGGTATTTTAACTTTAATACTTTAGTTTTTTCTTTTGAAAGATTAGAAAATAAAGAACTTGTGGTTAGAGCTTCTCGTTTAGTAAATTTTTTACCATATAAAACTTATGCAACATCAAGCGATTTTAGCTTAAATAAAGAAATAAGATTTTCTAAAAATTCCCAAGTATCATTAGTTAAATTTAACCTTAAACCAAACGACATTCTTGAATTATTAAATGAAACTTACAAAAACTATCAAAAGAATAATTTCGCCAATGTTTCAAAACAAAATATTTCTGCTTCCATTATTGCAAACAATGAAATCATAACAGCTTCAAAGATTGATTGGACAAAAAGATGGAACACGGAAGCGCTTGAAATCTGCGCCTCAAAGGCAATAGAAAAATACGGAAATAACACCACAATAAGCGCTGTAGCATATTTTGGAGATGAATCATCAGTACAAAATGGCGAAATTTATAATGATGGGCTTGTTTCAATTAAAAGTCTTGGAAGAATTCGTCAAAAATATGCTTCCAATGATACTTTAATGGTTTTGAATTTTCAAAACTATATTTTAATTACAACAATTGGTGAGTATTTACCAAAAAAATTCGAGCAAGGCTATAAAATATCCTGAGCCAAGTGAGTTTAGTGCGACTGCACTTAGCGAACGCAGGCGAACGGCATAGGTGTGTGAAGCTCGTGACGGCAGACCGATGAGGTCTGGCGGACAGGGCGAAAACCGTACCAAGGCGACGTGGGCGCTTGCGCCCTCAGGAGCATCCTGAGCCAAGTAAGGCTAGCTCTGCCGAGCTTGCCGAACGCAGGCGAAGGCTATACTGTGCGAAGCACGACGGCGGCAGCGTTGAGCTGGCGACGAGTGTGAAGACCTTAGATGACCGCCGTTAAAAAATTTCTACATAAAGATATTTTTGCTACAATTTAAATATGAAAACTTTTGAATTTTTAAACGACCATCATATAGCGCTAGAATTTGACAAAGTTCTATCCAATCTTTCAAAATACGCCAATTCAAAACTGGCTCAAAATGCTTGTTGCAATCTTGAAATTTATTCCAAAAAAGCACAGATTGAATATGAACTAACTTTGGTTGATGAAGCTAAAAAAATAATTGATGATAATAACTCGTCAGCTCCAATTGATGAAATTTTAGATGTTAATCAAATATTTAGCGAAAACTATTTTAACGCCGAAGAAATTGTTGAACTAGCTAAAAATTTACGTTGTGCAAGAGTAGTTAAAAATTATATTTCAAAAAACGAACAAGCAAAAAATTTAAACGAAATAATTAAAAATTTCTATATTGATAAAGCTTTTGAAGATGAAATTTTTGAAACTTTTGATAATGAATTAAACGTCGTAGATAGCGCTTCTGACACTCTTAAAAGTCTAAGAAATTCATACAAAGACAACAAAGACAATTTAAAAACAACAATTAATTCACTTTTGCAAAATCATTCTTTTGTTGAAAATTTGCAAGATACCGTTGTAACCATTCGTGATAATCGCCCCGTTTTTCAAGTTAAAGCAAGTTGCAAAAACAAAGTTTCAGGAATAGTCCATGATATTTCATCAACAAATTTGACCTATTTTATTGAGCCAAGCTCGCTTGTGCCATTGTCTAACAAATTAAGACAAATTGAAATCGAAATTCAATCCGAAATAGATAGAATTTTAATGGCTTTATCAAACAGATTTAAAGAAATCAAAAGTGAACTTGAAAAAAATCAAAATACTCTTCTAAAACTTGATGTTATATTCGCAAAAGCAAAATATTCAATCCATTTGAGCGCAACAAGTGCTGAAATAATTGATGAAAAATACATTGATATTCAAGCAATGCGCCATCCTTTACTAGTTGAAGTTAAAAAAGATGTTATTGCAAATGATTTTATTCTTGGAAAAAATTATGATTGCCTTTTAATAACAGGTTCAAATACCGGCGGCAAAACAATATCCCTAAAATGCGCAGGCTTAATGGTTTTAATGACAAAAGCAGGGCTTCATATTCCAGCTTTGGGTGCTAAAATCTATCCATTTGAAAATTTATACTGCGACATTTCAAAAGAACAAAGCTTGGAACAAGGTTTTTCAACATTTAGTGCCCATATTAAAAATATCTCCGATATTTTAAATATTATAACCGATAACGATTTAATTTTATTGGACGAACTTGGCTCAGGCACAGACCCATCAGAAGGCGCTAGTTTATCAAGAGCAATATTAGAATTTATAAAAGAAAAAAATACCAAAGGAATAATCACAACCCATTTAGGTGAACTAAAAACTCTAAAATATGAAGATAGCTACTTTGAAAACGCCACAGTTTTATTTGATGTTGCAACGCTAAAACCTAAATATAATTTAATTGTAGGAATGTCAGGAACATCAAATGCTATTGATATTTCATCTCAACTTGGGCTTAATTCTAAAATCATAAATCGTGCTCGAGAAATTTTAATCGATGGAAAAAGCGAAAATTCAAAAATATTTTTAGAAATTGAAAAAACAAACCAAAGCTTAATTAAAAAAGAACAAGAAGCAACACAAAATCTGGACAAAGCAAAAAAAACAAAAGACGAATTTGATACAAAATTAAAAGAATTAAAACAAAACAAGAAAAAATCACTCGAAAATTTCAAAAAGAAATTT
>SUTT01000021.1 GCA_015152565.1 Cyanobacteria bacterium SIG27 | reverse complement strand
AAACGCAAAAAAGACCTGCTCAATGCGGGTCTTTTTTAAGTCTACCCTGGATGCGATTCGAACAGGGACCCCATTTTGTGAAATAGTCTCAAACTCACATTAGAGTTGCGTTAATGGGGGATGCTGAGAAGAGTCATCTTGGTGGACTTAAACGCAAAAAAGACCTGCTCAATGCGGGTCTTTTTTAAGTCTACCCTGGATGCGATTCGAACGCATGACCTACTGCTTAGAAGGCAGTTGCTCTATCCAGCTGAGCTACCAGGGCTTAATTCAGTAATAAATTACCGGCTGTCAACCAAATACATCATACCAAATCAAACACATCATGCAAGCACTTTTTTAAAATAAAGGTATATCAATTCTAAAAATTGTTTTATATCCTTTTTCATAATCTAATTTTCCACTTTCAAAATGGATTTCACCTTTGTGTTTTTCAATAATTTTTTTACAAATTGCAAGCCCTAAGCCTGTTCCTTTGCCTTTATCTTTCGTTGTGTAACCTGCATCAAATATTTTTTCTTTATCAGCTTCTTTTATACCTTTTCCATTATCCAAAATACTTACTCTTAAAAAATCTCCCAAAATTACTGTTTTAATTTTAATTTTTCCAACATAGGAAGAATTTTTCAATTTCATATCTTCAATAGAATGAACCGCATTCATTAAAATATTTAAAAATACTTGATTTAGCATATTTGGATAACAGTTAACCAAAGGTAACTCTCCATATTCTTTTTCAATTTTAAATCCATTTTTAATTTTGTGATGAATTAAATCAAGGGTTAAATCAAGCTCTTGGTTAATATTTGCCTCTTGTTGAATTGTTTCATCAAGCCTTACAAAACGTTTTAGCGATTGAACAATCGTTGTTATTCTTTTAATTGCTTCTTTATCAACTAAATTAATCTCATGCAACATATCAAGAGAATTTTTATTATATTTTTCAAAAATTTTATTCATCATCTCATTGTTAGCATTAATTGCTCCTAGTGGAGTATTTATTTCATGAGCAACAGAAGCAACTAATTGACCTAATGAAGCCATTTTTTCAGAATTTATTAATTGCAATTGTGTTTCTTTTAACTCTTTTATTGCATTTTCTAATTCTTCTTTTTTTTGTGAAATTTGATGAAATAAATTTGCTTGACTTAATGACGATGAAACAACCATTGAAATGCCGACTAGAAGTTCTCTTTCAATTTCGCCTATTTCTTTTTTAGGAGTAAAAATAACAGCAATTCCATATAACTGTTCATTTTTAATAATTGGCATAATAATTCTTGTTGTAGAATTTAAAAGCGGAATTGAAGCGCCCTCATGTTCTTTTATGCAAGCTTGAATAGAATTTATTCCATTATGTAAATCATCAATTAAGTTTTTAGAATAAACGATTTTTTCACCAATCTGAGGAGCATAGACTTCTGGATAAGTATATTTGATTACAAAATCATCTTTCATTAATTGTGCAAAATAACTTTTATTAGCACCAAAAACAATACTTAATTCTTTTAATGATTTTTCAATTAAAGTTTTAATATCTAATTCGTTTTTAATACTAATTGAAATTCTATTCAAAAGAGCCATTTTAACAGCTTGGTTTTGCGCTTTTGAATTTGTTGAAGCAAATTCAATGTTTTGTATTCTTAAGCGTTCATTTTCTTCTTTTAATCTTTCAGTTTGCAGTTCATTTGTTATATCGTAAAAATAGATAATCCTATAACGCTTTTTAACACTAAAAGCCTTAATCATAAAATGATAAAACTTATCTTCATTCATTTGATAAGTCGCATAAGTAACAAAATTAACCTCTTTATCAATAGCACAAATTATAGGATTATAAGTTCTTAAATCTTCAGATTTTAAAAAACACATCTGATAAGAAAACTTATAGCTCAATTTAGATAAACAATCAAAACCCTTAGAATTATTAAATTCTCCAAAAATTTTCTTAAAAGATAAATTATGATAAAGAATATTTTGTTTTTTATCATAAATTATGATAGGTTCTTCTAAATTATGATAAAAATTAATTAGAGCATTACTCATAATTTAATTATAATTGTTCGGTTTCTTTTTTTGTATAAAGCCCAAAACCAAGAGTTTTGAAAGAGGCTAATTCATTTTTTAAAATATAAACTTGTTTGTTTAAGCTATTTACTTGTTGTCTTAAATTTTCATTTTCTGTTTTAGCTCTAATTAATTCAACAATAATCTCGTCAAAACCATCCATTTTTTCGCTTAACATTTCGCTCATTTTTGCAATTAGATTATTTTCAATATTATCTAATTTTTTAGCTAATTGATTAACAGGATGGGCTTGCGCAAGAGCTAAAGCGCTATCGTTTTTAGTTCTAATTTTAGCTTTTTCTAAAAAGTTAATTTTATTATTTGGATTGTCTAAAGTTTCATTTGTTAAAACTTCAGAAATTGAATTTGTAGCGTTATTTTGTTTTTGAACACTTTGAGATTGAGAATATAATTCTTTCATTTTTCTTAGCATATCAACGTCATTTTTTGTAAAATATGCATTACCCATAGAATCGGTTTTTGGTTTAACACAAGCTTTTTTACACAAAGAAACAACTTCTTCAATATCGCTGTTTAATAAAACTTCTAATTCCTCAACGTGTATTTTTGCTTCACTTTGCATTTTAGTAACTGTACTTAACAACGATTCTTGCACGAATCTCTCCTCTTTGTGTCCATAAATATTTTTCTACAACTAATATTATAAATTATAATTTTCAAAAGGTGAAATTTATTGAAAAAATGTTATAAAATGTAATATATTATTTTTTGATTTTGTGTTGTTCAATCAAAACCATTAAAACTGAAACATCCGCAGGCTTAACTCCGCCAATTCTAAGAGCTTGACCAATTGTTTTAGGTTTAATTTTTATTAATTTTTCTTTTGATTCTGTAGAAATTTGTTTAATTGTTGAATAATCAATATTTTCAGGAATTTTAATATTATCTATCTTATCTTGATTATTAATTTGTTCAATTTGACGTTTAATATAACCATCATATTTAATTAAAATTTCAGCTTGCTCTTCAATATCACGAATTAAATATTTATCATCTACTTGAATATTTGAACTATAACCAAGTTCTTTTAAAATTTTATATTCAATATTAGGACGTTTTAAAAGATTAAATGCACTAACACCAAGTTCAAGCGGTTCATTATATTTTGCCAAAATTTCTTTATTCTTTTCATTTGGCGAAATTTTAAATTCTTTTAATCTTTCAATTTGAACTTCAATTTGAGCTTCTTTAAATCTTTTTCTTAAAATATCTTCAACTTTTACCAGTCCAGCCTCATAACCTAATTCCATTAATCTTAAATCAGCATTATCTTGTCTTAAAATTAAACGATATTCACTTCTTGAAGTCAACATTCTATATGGTTCATCAATATCTTTTGTAATTAAATCATCAATTAATGTTCCAATATATGAATTTGAGCGAGTTAACTCAATGTATTCTTTATTATCTAAATAATTTTTAGCATTAATTCCAGCTACAAGTCCTTGAGCTGCTGCTTCTTCGTAACCTGATGTTCCGTTAATTTGACCTGCTAAAAATAAACCTTTTATTTTTTTAGTCATTAAACCATTATCTAATTCAAGAGCACAAACGCTATCATATTCAACAGCATAAGCTGGCTTAATCATTGAAGCATTTTCAAGCCCTGGTAGACTTCTAATCATTTTAAATTGAGCTTCAATAGGTAAACTTGTTGAAAAGCCTTGAATATAAACTTCGTAAGTGTCTTTACCCTCCGGTTCAATAAAGATATGATGAGATGGATTGTGTGAAAATCTAACAACTTTATCTTCAATACTTGGACAATATCTAGGTCCAACTCCTTTAATTAATCCACGATAAAGAGGTGAATAATCAAGGTTTGATTTAATAATTTCATGGGTTTTTTCATTTGTTTTTGTTAAATAACAAGGAAATTGTTCTCTAATTGGTCGATTAGGTTTAAAACTAAAAAAGCGTGGCATATCATCAACAATCTCATCACCCGGATGAAGTTCAAGTTTTGAATAGTCTATTGTTCTGCCATCAACTCTGGCAGGAGTTCCTGTTTTTAATTTTCTAACATTAAAACCAAGTTCTCTTAATTTTTGAGATAAACCAACAGCGCTTCTTTCGCCTAATCTTCCAGCTTCAAAATATTTTAAACCAACAAAAATTCTACCCTCTAAACTTGTTCCTGTTGTTAAAATAACCACTGGAGCAAGATAGTTAATTCCAAGTTCATCAATAACACCTTTAATAACATTATCTTCAACAATTAAATCAACAATTTGAGTTTGTTTTAAGGTTAAATTTTTCTCGTTTTCAATATATTTTCTAGCTACTGCTCTATATTCTTTTTTATCTGATTGAGCACGAAGAGCCCTAACTGCAGGTCCTTTTGAAGAATTTAAGGTTTTTAATTGAAGATAAGTTGCATCAGCTAATTCTGCCATAACGCCACCAAGTGCATCAATTTCTCTAACAAGGTTAGATTTTGCGGGTCCACCAATTGCTGGATTACAAGGCATTAAACCAATATTATCAATATCAAGCGTTGTTAAAAGAGTTTTTAAACCAAGCCTTGAAGCTGCAATTGAAGCTTCAATTCCAGCATGACCTGCACCGACTACTATACAATCAAAATTAAACTCTAAAGTAGACATTAAAGAATAACTGCTCCCTCTTTTTCAATAGGAAGATTCATAAAATTACATTTAACATTAAAGTAATTCCAAGAATTAGAAACCACTTCTTTAATTTCAGAAACATTAATTCCATTATAAACAACTAAAACAGATGGACCTGCTCCACATAAAACAGTTCCAATAACACCATTTACGTGTTTTAAATTATTCATAATATCAGCTAAACCAGGAACAAGTTTTTCTCTGTATGGTTGATGAAGCTTATCTTTAAGAGCTAATTTTAAAAGTTCTTCATCTTTATTATAAAGTGCATCAACAAACATTGCACTTCTTTTTAAATTATAAATAGCGTCTTTCATAGGAACTTCTTTAGGTAAAACTGAACGAGAAATTTCAGTATTTAATTCATAGTCAGGAATGCAAACCATTAATTTCCATTCATCATTCCAAGGAAGTTTTCTATATACAACTGAACCATCTTCTTCCCAAGAAGACATTGTTACACCACCCGTAAAAGCTGGGGTAATATTATCAGGATGTCCTTCAATTTCTGTTGCGATAGACATTAAAACTTTTTCATCCGCAGGACGGCCAAGTAATTCATTTGCCGCAATTAAACCACCAACAATTACACTTGATGATGAACCAAGTCCTCTTGAAACAGGGATTTGTGTTTTAATTGTAATTTTAAGTTCATTAGGAACTTGACCGATAAAGTTGTATAAAAGCTCAATTGCTTTATAAACAATATTATTTTTATCAGTTGGAACATCAGTTAAATCTTTATCTTCATTATTTTTTTCATTAATAACATTAATTTCAATTCCTGTTCCAGGTAAAACTGTTTCTTCAACAGAAATAATATTATATAAAGGCAAAGCTAAACCAAATGAATCAAATCCACATCCAAGGTTAGCTATTGTTGCTGGGGTTTTAACACTTACTTTCATTCTTCTATCCTATTGAACTTTAACTGGCATAATTAAACAAATGTAATTATTTTTATCATCTTGCGGTTTAAAAATAGAAGCTGCTAAAACATCAGAAATTTCAATTTCGACATTTTTAGAATCCATATTTTTAAGACCATCTAAAACATATTTATAGTTAAACGCTGTTAACATATCATCAAATTCATATTGAATATCAATATAATCTTTTGATCTTCCTGCTTCTGGTGTATCTGCCATAATTTCTAATTGACCAGCGCTAAAATTAAAACGAACAACATTTGTTCTATCGTTAACCATGATGGAAACTCTTTCAATTGAGTTAATTAATTCAGCTCTATCAATTACGATTTTCTTTTCAGAAGCATTTGGAATTAACTGTTGATATTTTGGATAAATACCGTCAATTAAACGAGATTGAAAAGCTAAGTTTTCAAATTCAAATAAGATTTTATTTTTTTGAATTTTTAAAGTAATATTTTCATCTTCAATAATTGAAGAAATTCTTTGAACTTCTGCTAAAGTTTTAGCTGGAACTATAAAATTGATTAGTTCATCAACAGTTGTATCGATTTCTTTTTGAATTCTTGTTAAACGATTTCCATCCGTTGCAGCAAGTTCTAAAATATTATTTTCAATATTAAAACAAACACCTGTTAAAACAGCTTGCGTTTCTTGCTGAGAAACAGCAAAAATAACTTGTTTGATAGCTTTTGAAAATTCGTTTTTATTTAAAATAATTGTTTTTGTTTCAGGAGTATCTGTATCATCTAAAACTTTAGGAAATTCAGATGCAGATAAACCAATCATATCAAATTCTGTTTTACCACTTTTAATTTTGATATTATCTGTTTCTTCGCTGGTTTTTAAAGTAACTTCTGTTGAAGATAATTTTGATACAATTTCAGAGATTTTTTTAGCTGATAAAGTTATAGAACCTTCTTTAATAACTTCAGCTGAAGTTTTATAATTTATTGCAAGATTTAAATCAGTTGCACAAAACTTAATTCTATCTGATGTAACTGTTTCAATTAAAATATTTGATAATATAGGTTGAATTGCCTTTTGAGATGTGATTTTTTCAACAATCTTAATTCCATTTGAAAAATCTTCTTTATTTAAAACTATTTCCACTGGCAAAGTCTCCTTATTGTATCTTCTAAAATTATAGTATAAAAATAAAAATTCTTACAAACCTATCTAATTGGATTTTTCAAAATTGTTTATATTATATAAATATATATTTATTTAATTAAAAATATAATAATAATATTAAAGACAAAATATTTGTGCAAAAAGGGTTAAAACTCTTGATATAGCTTATTTTTTACATGTTCAAAACTTGTTAATTTTTTCCACAGGTTATCAACAACCTGCTTTTGAGATTGTTAAACAAGTTATATTATTTAAGTTTGATTTTTTTAAACAAATAATTAATTCTTCTAAAGTAGCGCCAGACGTAGTTATATCATCTATTAAAAGAATGTTTTTATCTTTCAATTCTTCAACATATTTTTGATTAATCTTAAAACTATCTTTAATATTTGAATGTCTGTTTTTAGCTTTATACTGAGGTTTTGTAGGTTTTGATTTAATAATTAAATCTTTATAAACATTAAAACCGGTCAACTTTGAAAACTCTTTAGCTATTAAAAACATATGTTCATAGCCTCTTTGGGCGGTTTTAACAAAAAATGATGGTGGATAAACTATAATAAAATCTTTATTTAAATTCAATCTTTTAAAATATTCAAAAAGTATATTAGCCAAGGCTTTTGAAGCTTTTTTCTTATGTGAAAATTTTAGTAATTGAATTAGTTTTTTAATTGTTGATTGATAAATTGTTGCGCAATAAATTTCTGTTGAATTAAAAATTCGCTGTGGAAAAGTGGATAAATAATGAACATCTTTTAAACAACTTTTACACAACAATTCATCAGTTTTTGCACAAGAACAAACAAGGCATTTTTGATTATAAATTAAGTTTAAAAATGAACTAATTAAATTTTTTATCATACTAATTTATCTAAATAAAAAAGACCTTATTTAAAAGGTCTTTTAATATGATTTATTCTATTAAAGTGAAACGCAAAGTGTTTTTATTATCCACAATCTCATTCCACATTTTCTTTGGTCTAACCCAAGTTTTATCATCTTTTATTGATTTATAAACAATTAAATCTTCTAATGTTTCAGAGCATTTTGCTAAAGCGATAATTTTGTATAAATTACCTTTATAATGTTTATAAATTTTTCCTACTTCAATTTTTTGCATATTAGTCCACATTAATTGGTTCTACATTAATTAATTTAATTGCTTCTTTAGCGTTAAATTTTACATTTTCAGATATATTATCCAAAATTAAAAGTTGTCTTAAAACATCGATTGTTCTTTTAAATGTTCTAACGACATCACCTTGCGAAACTTCGCTATCAGAAAACATTTCTTCCCAAGTAACCATTGGTTGATTATCAGGGTTTAAGTTAGCTCCAATCCAATATTCAATAAAATAGCAATAAAATGGATTAATATACATTGGATTTTCAATATTATTATCTCGCTCAAGTAAGAAAATTTTTCTTCTAATATCTTTGATTTGATTTAGAGTTTTTCTTACAACCTTACAACAAGGTTTTGCCATTTCTTCATCAGATTTTCTAACGTCTTCTGATATTATTGCGCAAATTACAGAAGCTAATTCAACTACGTTTAAATTATCCAAAATTCCTGATTGAATAATTTCAGATAAATATAGCTCATTTTCGCAACGTAATGCCATTGTGATTTTACCTTTGTCTGTTGGGTAATTATCAACAAGATTGTTTGTTGTTTCTAATATTGTTTTATGAGCTAAAAACTTTTGCCAATAAACATCTTTTTGAAATTCGATTTCTTTATCTAATTTTTTAATTTCTTTATTAAATCTTTCAGTTAATTCAAGGCATTTTTTATGTTTTTTGTAAATTTTACAAACATTACACCCATAATTTTCTATTTGTTTTTGAAGATGTTTCGATTTTTCATAAAATTCAATCACCTCTGGAGCTTCAGATGGGTTTTTATATTTCCCTTTTGCTTGACGTTTAAGGGTTTTATACAAAGTTCTTGTTTGAACAAACTGATTTTTTAATTTGTTGTAATTTTCAAAATCAATATCTTCTAAATTCCATTTGCAATTAAAATCATGAAGAAGTTTAATTTCTTCAAGGCGTGCTTCTTTTTTCTTTAACAATGGAGTTAATCTATCTGTAGATGAAAAGTATCCAAATGTTTTAAGAATTAATTCCTTTGCTTCATCAAGAGAAAATCTTTGTAATAGATTTAAAACCATAGAGTAACTTGGGCTGAATTTACTTTCTAATGGGTTTGAATCTGATAAAACAAGTTGAGCTACTTCATCAGGAGTTTGAAAAGGGGTTCCAATAACTACAACATAGCCAATTTCATCCATTCCACGGCGACCAGCTCTACCAGACATTTGTAAAAATTCATTAGCAGATAGTGTTCTATGACCATTATCTGTTCTTTTTGAAATTGAACTTATAATTGTAGTACGAGCTGGCATGTTAATTCCGGCAGCAAGTGTTTCGGTTGCAAAAACAACTTTAATTAAACCTTTTTGAAATAACTTTTCAACTAATGCTTTCCACCCCGGAAGTAAACCTGCATGGTGAGAAGCAATTCCTGATTTAATTAAATCCATTTGAGGATTATTTTCTAAATAAGGATAGAGTTTTATATATTCATCTATAATTTTATTTAATTCTAAAATTTCATCTTTATTTAAAAGTTCAAGTTTTAAACATTTTCTTGCATTTTCATCACATTTTTTTCTTGAAAAAGTAAAATAAATTGCAGGAAGCATATTTTTTTCATGTAATACTTGAACAACGCTTGTTGTGGGGTTTTTGATTTTTTCTTTTTTGTTAAAATATTTATATTTGCTCTCTGGTCTAATTTTTTTATTTAATTTTTTATCAGGAGTTAAAAGTGGCAAAATTGTATTTGGTTTAGATGAATCATAATAGAAAAACCTTAATGGAACTGGGCGAAAATCAGTATAAACTAATTCTGTTTTAGAATGAACCGTGTTAATCCAATCAGTTAATTGGGCTGAATTTTGAACTGTTGCGCTAAGCGCAATTAATTGAATATTTGTTGGGCAATAGATAATACTTTCTTCCCAAACGGTTCCACGAGATTCATCATTCATATAATGAACCTCATCTAATACAACATATTTAACATTATTTAAATTGTCTTTTAAATCACCAAATGTTGTACCATAAAGCATATTTCTAAATACTTCAGTGGTCATTACAACAATTTGAGCGTCACGATTAATTGTTGTGTCCCCTGTTAAAAGACCAACTAAGTCTTCACCATAAATACGTGAAAAATCATTATATTTTTGATTAGATAAAGCTTTAAGTGGAGTAGTATAGAAAATCCTTTCTCCTTTTTCTAAAGCCAAATGAATTGCACTTTGAGCAATACAAGTTTTTCCTGCTCCAGTTGGTGCGCAAACTACAACACTTTTGCCATTTTGAATATGTTCAATGGCAAGTTTTTGAAAATCATCTAATTCAAAATTAAAACCATACATCTATTTATTTAATTCCACGCTTATTTATATATAATCGCTATTTAACGCCAGTTGAGCCAAAGCCGCCTGTAGCACGAACGGTATCTGATAAATCGTCTGCAATAACAATTGTTGGTTTTAAAACTTCCATAATTGCCATTTGAGCAATTCTATCACCTCTTGAAATTTTAAAATCAACTTTAGAGTGATTAATTAAACCAACGCAAATTTCGCCTCTATAATCTTCATCAATTGTTCCAATACCATTAACTACAGCAATTCCTGATTTAATAGCAAGTCCTGAGCGGCTTCTAACTTGGGCTTCTGTGTTGTGCGGAAGTTCAATTGCTATTCCTGTTGGAATCATTCTAATTTCGCCTGATGGAATAATAACATCTTCATTAATTGCAGCAACTAAATCCATAGCACTTGCACCTGTTGTTTTATATTCTGGCATAGATACAAAATTAGGTAATTTTTTAATTTTTAATTCCATAGTTATTATTCCTTATTTAAGCTATATAAGAATTTTATAACAGATAAAAAAGATTTGAAAGAAGTTTAGAAATTAGCTTTTTCAAATTCAGCTAAAAATTCAGCAGGGGTTTTATCAAAGCCACGAGCAATTTTTTCTAAAATATTTACTTTTACACCTTGTTTTAAATTTTCAATTCTAGATAAAATAGCTGGGTCAATATCGTTAGAAAATGCAAATTGATTTAGTGAAATATTCAATTCACTGCGTTTTTGTTTTATAAAGATTCCTAGATTTTCATAATGCATTTTCTACTTATTTTCTTCAAAAAATTTACTTGTTGGGGTGTTTAGGGAATTTGCGATTTTTAAAATTTTATCCAATTTTATAATTCTTTTTCCTCTTTCTATCATACCAATATAATTGGTAGATAAATTAGTTAACTCTGCCAACTGTGCTTGGGTTAAATTTAATTTTTCTCTATAATATTTGACATTTTTGCCGTATTTATCAATGTCTTTTTGCAAATCCATTTTTAAATTATGGTTGGATTTAAGGACAAAATAAACAAACTGGGAGTGTTATTTTTGAAGTTTTTATGCTATAACTGAGAGTGTTATCAATATAGGTTACATTTTTTTGAAAAATTCTTCTAAAGTTACATTAAGAGCCTTAGCAATTGAAAAAAGTTTTTCAATTGATGTATTTCTTAGACCACGTTCTACCATACCGACAAAATTTGTAGATAACTCAATTTTTTCAGCCAATTCTGCTTGAGTTAATTTTTTCCTAAGTCTAATTTCTTTTAATCTTTTCCCGAATTTTAAAAGATTTTGCTTTCTGTCCATAAAAAAAATACTAATTTTTTATGTGATTAAAATAAACAAACCCAGCGTGTTATTTGTATTAAATAAAGGAGATTTTAATGAATAATAAACCAATGTTTGCAATAGGAGTAATGTCCGAACTTATAGAGGTTCATCAAAGAACGTTAAGAATATATGATAAAGAGGGTTTGCTTTGCCCAAATAGAAACACGAAAAACCGCCGATTTTATAGCTGTAACGACCTTGAAAAAGCAAAATTGATTTTATATTTAACAAGAAATTTAGCAATAAACCTATCCGGAGTTAAAACAATATTAGGTATATTTGACGAATTAAAAGTTGAAGCAAAAGATTACATACCTTTAATTAAAAAAGTATCTCTTAAAAATAATATAGATGAAAATGAAAATATTTTAAAAACATCAAAAAGAGGTAGAAAACCTAAAAGTTAAATATTTAACTTATACAACTCTTTTAAACCAAACAAGGTTAAATCTTTATCAATATAATTAATTACGCTATCCATATTTTCAAACAATATGGATGAATAACCGCCTGTGGCAATTACTGTTGCTTTTTTGCCTAATTCATTTTCGCATTTTTTAATCATACCCTCAATCATACATCTATGACCTAAAACAATCCCTGATAACATAGCAGAAATTGTATCTTTTCCGATTGCGTTCGATGGGGCTTCGATTTTTAATTTTGGAAGTTTTGAAGTGAATTGCGATAATGATTTTGCTTGAATTTTAAGCCCAGGAGTAATTAAACCACCAATAAAATTAGCATTTTCATCCACAATATCAAAAGTTGTTGCTGTACCAAAATCAATTACAATTGCAGGTAATTTATATTTTAAAGTTGCAGCGCAAGCGTTCGCAATTCTGTCTGCGCCGATTTCTTTATTGTTAGCTAGGTTTAATTTAATTGGTAATTTTGATTTATAAGAAAGTGTCAATGCTTCTATTTTTAGATATTTTTTAATAGCATTTTTATAAATTTCACACAATTGAGGAACAACGGAAGAAACAATTGCTCCTTTGATTTTTGAAACTATTCCATTATGGTTTAAAATTGAATATAAATTAATTCCATATTCATCGTCTGTTTTTTTAATATCAGATGAAAGAGAAAAAGTATGAACTAAATTGTCTTGTTCAAAAACACCTAATGAAGTATTTGTATTTCCAATATCTATTACTAAAAGCATAGATTAATTCTATAACAAAAAAAGTTATTTTAAAATTTAATTAAAATATTGAACACTTAGTTCTATCTTCCACATCTACCACAAAATCTCTCATTTCGTTTCTATCCATAATCATATCTGAACAACGGTCGTTTACCATTCTGAAACCACAATATTCGTATAAATCTTGGTTTTCATTTGTTGCATTTCTAATTACTAACTGTTTTTTATTGTCAACCAAAGTTTGTTTTGCTAATTGAGCTAACATTGTTTGACCAATATATCTATAATCAAGGCTTAAATCACGTGTAATATATTCAATATCTGTTGTTGTGTGGTTTTCGCAAGTATTACATAAACCTAAAATTTTGCCATCATCCCTTTGAAGCCCATAATAAACATAAGGTTCTTGAAATTTTCCTCTTAAATGGCGTCTGAATTTTCGCTCCATTCCTGTAGCGATTGTTTGTCTAAAGGCCCACTTTCCGCTTAAATATGAAACTTCTATGCTGTCTTTATGGTCTTTGCAATCATATTCAAAAAAAGTGGCGTCAACAAACTCTTGCTTTTGATTATCTAAAACTTTGCATCTTGCAAGAGGGATTTTTTTACCAAAAGATATAGGATTAATGTTCATATTTTTATAAAAAGCGTGAAGAAAACTTTTTGTTATTAAATTTCGATATCATAAACTTTTTCAGGTTTTAGTTTAACATGACCTCCTCTTATTGGAAAAATTAATAAACCAATAAGGAAAAATGGCGTTAAAATATAACCTGTTGGATATACCCAAAGGGATCTGTTTGCCCCTTGTTTTGTGATATCGCCATGAAGAGTTAAATTATCGGGTAATGTAAAATTACCAACAACTAAATCCGCAGGAACTCCATAAGCTCCATTTTGAGAAAGTGTTTCAACCCTTGCTTTAATAATTGTACCTTTTTTGTATAATTTATTATTAATTTTAGTATCTTGAACTAAAATAAAATCAATAATCTTGCCTTCAAATAAATCTTTTCTGGTTGTGTAATATTTGAGCGGAGCGACTTTGATTTTATCTCCATCATATTTCACATTAACTTCCGCTTTATTTAAAGGTTTAGTTGAATTTTTATCCAAATTGAATACTAAATTATCAACAACTGGTTTTTGAATTTCTTTTTGAATTTTTAAATTTTTGTCTAAATTATTAACTAAGTTATCAGTAATTATAATTTTATTTTGCTTTTTAATTTTTAAATTAGGCTCTAGAGTCTTTAAAACAAAATCATCAATAATTGGCTCTTGTTTAGCTTTTTGAATTTTTAAATTTTTATCTAAAAGTTCAACAAGATTATCTTCAATTGCGTAAACAAAAGAGCAATTGAAAAATAAAATATTAAAAAGCAAAAAAGAAGAAAATAATTTTTTCATAATTTATTTATAATTTACTTTCTTTTTAGAGTTAGATTTGATTTTATTTTCTAATTTTTTTCTATTTTCTTTTGAAGTAATTAAGAAATTTTGGTAATAAATATTGTCTTTATATTCATTTTGAACTAAATATTGAGGATATTTTACATAAATGTATTCATAAATTTCTGCCATACGTTTGCTTGTTAAAGGATGAGATAGGCTAGAGTCAAATCTTAGCTGAGGAGCAATTTTATTCAGTGCAACAATCAACGCTAAAGGGTTATAGCCTGCTTTAACAAGGTAATCCGCTGCTCTTTTATCAGCTTTATATTCATATTTTTTAGAATTTAAGCTAGTTGCAATAAAAGAAAAATATCCTTTTAAAATTCCTTGGCGATAATCAACCCCATGAGAAATTTCATGAGCTAAAATTGCTGCTAGTTCGTCTTCTTTTTCAATAATTTTTAGCAATTCGTCAGTCACTGAAATTAAGTTAGTAGAATAATATGTACAAGCGTTTACATAATTTTTATCAACTAATTCAAAAACCATTTTTTCTTTAATGCGATTAGCATTTAAAATATTATATCCAATACGATTTATTTTTAAAACATCTTCTTTGTTTACTGAAAGTTTAAAAGTGGTTTCCGCATAAACATTAGAACAAAACAATAAAATAGCTATGGCTATAATTAATTTTTTCATATTTAACTTCCGACTCCTTAATTCCTCTTTAAAATTAGTTTATATTATTTTATAATTAAATACAAGATAAGGAAAAACCATGGAACAAGAAATTTCAAGAATAGATTATATTAGAGAATTAATTGCAGATTGTAGATATGATGATGCACTGGAACTTTTACAAATTGCAACTGATGAAGAACCTGATAATATAGATTACAATTACGAATTAGCCCGAATATTTATGGAGATGGGTAATTACTCTAGCGCAATTTCTAATTTAGAATTAGTTTGTGATGGTGCAAGAAATCACCTGTTATATTATATGCTAGGTGAGGCTTATCAAGCAGATGAACAAGTTGATAAAGCAATTGGAGCTTACCTAAAAGCTACAATGTTAAACGAAAAATTTCCACTGCCATATAAAAAACTTGGAATTTTATTCCTTGGTAGAGGTGATAAAACATCAGCAGTTGAATATTTTGAAGACTATTTGGAATTGGATATCCCGCAAGAAGAAAAAGAGCAGGCTCGACAAGTTCTAAATAGGATAAAATAAAATGAAAAAAGTTGAAATTTATACTCTTGATTATTGCCCTTATTGTCAAAAGGCAAAGTTTTTTCTTGACGAATTAGGGGTTCAGTTTAGTGAAATTTCTTGTGATGATAATGAAGAAGAAATGCGCCTTGAACTAACAAAGAAATATAATCTTAATTCTTTAGCAACTTTTCCTCAAATTATAATTGACGGGAAAAATATTGGCGGATATTCTGATTTAATTGAAAAATATAACTCAAAAGAAATAGTTTTTTAATCTTGCGAAGTTTTTGTTCTTAATTTTGCAAAATTAATATCTTTGTAAAAATAGCTTAAAATTTGGCGAGCACTATAGCCTTTGTTTGCCATATTATTTGCGCCATGTTGGCTCATTCCAACGCCATGACCATTTTTTCTTATGCCCCAATCAAAACTATTAACAGATTGAATGTAAGGTAAGTCATGGTTCCAAACTTCGCCAGCTGAAATTGTTTTTCCGCCTGCCGAAGCGTGGTAATAAGCAGGAATAATTTTATTGTTATAAGTTAAAACTTCGCCACGAGTGGATAAAACTGCTCTTGTTGTTTGAGGGGTTTCGCTGCTTGCTCCACCATAAGCTTGATCTAGCGGTGTGTCTTTTAAATCGTAGCCGTGAGAATTTCTTTTGTTTAAATTTGCAATAGCATAACTTCTTGCTGCGATTGCTTGGGCTTTATGGGCTTCTATATTCCATTTTGATGGCATTTCAGATGGAACTACACCAAGTAAATATTCTTCTAATGGAAGAGAATTAACAACAGTCAATTTTCCTTGAATGTTATATATTACAATATCTCCTCGATACCATTTTCTTTTTGTAGCTAAAAAACCTTTGCTTTCGGGGTTTTGAACAAAAACAGCATTTGTAGCGCAATCGTAATATCTTCCTTTTACTTTGATTGCGATTGAATTACCATAAGCTTTTATTTGATATGGGAAATAAGAACGAGAAACAAAAAGAAGCTTTCCTGTGTTTCCGTCTATAAAATTAGCATTTTGGGAACTTCCAACGTAAGTCTTAAAAATACCCTCATTTAAACCAATGCGAATTGCTTGGGCTTTTTGTGCACCAAAAAGTGCAAAAAATAATCCAAAAAATAAAATAAATATTTTAAATTTTAGTTTAATTTCTCCCATTACCAATAATTCTAACACAAAATTTTATTTAAACTTAAAGACAGTATTCTATATTGGGAAATATTCTAATGAAAAAATAACGAAAAATTTTTAAAATATGTTTAAAAGTGGTGTATTATGCAAAAGTTTTTTAATAAAAATAAGATTCTTGAACAAACGTATAAAGAAAATAGAGTTAAAGAATATATAAATAAATATATTAAAGAACTTCAAAGGCATTTTGATTTGCCTGATAATAAAATGCGCATGATTTTATATAAAGTATATAAAGAATTAAGTCCTTTTAGCTTTATTAAAACTTGGATTTCTATGGTAAAATCCAAATATATTGAAAGACTAAAGGAAAGAATTTATGAAGATTAAAAGTTTTCCAAACGGAATTTATGGAGCGATTACTTATCTTGTATATGACGAAATTTCAAAAGAAGGTGCAATTGTAGATTGTACTTGTGCGATTGATGAAATTAAAGAAATCGTTGAAAAAGAAAAGATTAATTTAAAATATGCTCTAATTACCCATGGACACTTTGATCATGTTTATTGTATTTCAGATGTTAAAAACAATTTTTCTCAAACTCAAATTTTAATTCATAAAGAAGATATGATTTTATTAGATGAAATTAAGACCCAGTGTGCTATGGCGGGAATTGAAGAAATTAAAATTCCTTGCATTGACGCTCTTATTACAGATGAAAGTCATAATTTAACTTTGGGTGAAAATAAAATCGAAATCATACATACAAAAGGACACTCTAAAGGTGGAGTTTGTTATTTAATTAACGATATATTATTTTCAGGCGACACACTTTTTCAAGGTTCAATTGGAAGATGTGACCTTTGGGGTGGGTCTATGACTGAAATTGAAGAAAGTATTAAAAATAAGCTTTTTAAATTAGATGATAATATCACGGTTTATCCTGGACACGGCGATAAAACCACAATAGGATATGAAAAGAAATATAATCCATATTTTGGAAGCAATTATTAATTGATTAAGCTTGAAATATGCGCTAAAACACCATCAACATAAATTTTATTTTTTGATGAAAAAGCAAGAGTTTTGTTACCGAATTGTTTTTCTAGTTGGGCGATTTTTTTATTGATTTCGTTTTTAGAAATGTAATCGCATTTAGTTAAGATATTAATGCAAGGAATTTTATTAAAAATTAGCCATTCTTGCATTTGAATATCATTTTTTTGAATATCATGACGAGCGTCAATGAATTGAATTGTGGAAGTTAAAGCTCTTTTTAAAAGATATTGTTCAAGATTTTTTTGCCAAGTGTCTTGTTCTTTTTTAGAAACTTTAGCATAGCCATACCCTGGTAAATCGGCCAAAATAAAAGGTTTTTTATCTGTTTGAATTTCAAAAAGGTTAATTAGCCTTGTTTTTCCTGGAGTGTTGGAAGTTTTAGCCAGTTTTGATTGGTTGGTTAAAGTGTTAATAAAAGTAGATTTTCCAACGTTAGAACGCCCCAAAAGCGCAAATTCAGGCATATCTAATTCAGGGCACAATTTTAAATTTGGGGAGCTTATTAAAAACTTGGCATTTTTTATTTTCATATTAACCTCTAACACCAAAATACAATAACGGTGCGCATTTTGAAACATTACATTAAGAATTGTAACAAAGGAAAACCTATTTCGCAATTTTTGTTTGAATATATACTTTATATATATGTAGAGATAATCTACCAATCAACAATAAGTCAAATGATTATTGAATGATTGCTTCGGTGCAAAAGGATTCAATGCTAAAGTAGAGGTTGTACCACAAAATTTGCGCGGAATGAGTGGGTTATTATAACAATAGCCAAGGAGAAACAACAACTTTTATAAATGGGTCGTGATAAGCTTCAGACCCATTTTCAGTGTTTATTTTATTAATGTTTTTGCAAAATCTATTGTTTGTTGGCTTATTTCGCCAGAAGCTAATTGCGCCAACGCTTCAAGACGTTTATTATCGTCTAAAATTTCGATTTTAATATTTGTGTTATTACTATGTGTTTTTGTAATCCAGATAAAATTATCAGCTTTAGCACAAATTATTGGTTGGTGGGTAATGCAGATAATTTGTGACATTGAAGCTAATTCAAGCATAGAATTTGCAACGGAATTTGATGTTATTCCTGATATTCCTGTGTCAATTTCATCAAAAACTACCGTTTGAACGCTATCAACAAGAGCAAAAATTGTTTTAAGAGCAAGCATTACTCTTGAAATTTCACCACCTGAAGCAATGCGCGATAGCGGTGCTAGGCTTTGGTTTTTATTTGTTGAAATCATAAATTCAACATTATCTATTCCAAATTCATTTTTTGAAATTTCTTTAATTGAAATTTCAAATTGCGCTTCTTTTAGTTCGAGATTTTTTAATTTTTCAACAATTAAACCTGAAAGCTCTGTACTATAGCGTTTTCGATATTCGCTAATACTTTCAGATAAAATTTCAAGTGAAGATAATAATGAATTATAATTTTCTTCTAAAATTTCAATATTGTTATCTGAGCCTGTTAATTCTTCAAGTTTTTTGGCGATTTTATCTCGTTCTTCATCTAGGTTTGCGCCATATTTTCTTTTTAGTTTTTGAATTAAAGAAATTCTTTCGTTTAATTCATCTAAGCGAGCTGGGTTTAATTCTAGATTTGAGGAATAATCTCTTAAAAAATTTGCTGCGTCTTTTAAATTTTCAAATGCGTCATAAAGTGCACTTTGTGCGTCGTTTAAGTTTTTATCAAGTTCAGCCAAAGATGAAATTGTATATTTTATTTTCCCCAGTGCTTCAACAATGCTCTGATTATCGCCATATAAAGCGTAATAGCTTGAATATGAACCCTCTTTTAGCTCTTGAACATTCGATAAAATATCGAGTTCTTCTTTTAATTCTTCTTCTTCATTTTCTTTAACGGCTGCATCATCAAGCTCATGTAATTGAAAAGTAAGAAATTCAATTTCTCTTTCGTTGTTTTGCAAATTTTCTTTTAGAGAATTTAATTTTTTTTCGATTTCTTTAAATTCAAGGTAGTTTTCTTTATAATTTTTTAAAAGTTCAGAAAATTCAGGAGATTTTTTAATAATGTAGTTATCTAATAAATGTATATGATTTTTTGGCTGAATATAAGAATATGTTTGATGTTGAGAGTGAATATCTGCTAATTTTTCACGCAATTCTTTGATTTCATCAATTGAAGTCATTATTCCATTTAATCTGAATTTAGATTGAGATGAAATTTCTCTTGAAATCACGGTTTCTTCGTTATTGTTTTCAAAAACCGCTTCAATATAGCAAGGCAAATCTTTATTTAAAATAACTTCTTTAGATATTTTTGCACCTAAAACACTATCAAGAGCTTTAATTATAATACTTTTACCAGCGCCTGTTTCGCCGCACAAAACGTTAAACCCTTTTGTAAAATTAAGAGTAGCATTTTCTAAAAGTATGAAATTTTTAATTGTGAGTGATTTTAGCATATTATTTTTTTGGCGATAATGACCAGTGAAGCTTTTCTTTTAAAATATCATAAAATTTGTCTTTTTTCTGATTTAAAATTAAAAGTTTAGCAAGATTATCGTTTTTTTCAATAGTAATTTCATTTTTTGCAACTATATCAACTTGTCCATCAAAAGAAACGTGAAGATTTTCTTTTTCGTTTTTAATAGTGATTTTATCTGTAGTTGGAATAACTACAGGGCGCATATTAAGAGTATGAGGGCAAATTGGAATAATTAAAAAACATTTAACATCAGGAGAAACTACAGGACCTCCTGCGGATAGTGAATATGCAGTTGAACCGGTTGGAGTTGAAATAATTAAACCATCTGCAACATAAGAACAAAGTTTTTTGTCGTTAATATATAAATCCATTGTAGAACTTCTTGTACAGTTAACTCCTTTAACAACAACATCATTAAGTGCGGTTTTGTCGTTTGCTTTTAGCATAAGACGAGTTTCGATATTGTAGTCGTTATTTTGTAATTTTTCAATTACTTCATCAATCTCATCTGGTTTTGCTTGGGCAAGATAACCAAGTCTACCTACGTTGAAGCCTAAAATTGGAATATCAAAAGAAGAATAAAATCTAGCTGTTTTTAAAAACGTTCCATCTCCGCCAATTGCGATTGCTAAATCGATATCGTTTGTCATATTATCAACATTTAAAATACAAGAATTTGGTATTTTTTCTTGAATTTTTTTAGCAAGGTTATATGACTCTTCTACATTTGTGTTGTAAATTATTCCAATGTTTTTAAAATTTTCCATAGCTTTATGATAGCACAGAGTTTTAGAGAAAATATATTATTTTATAAATTTCAATTTGATAATTTTGGTTTTCTTCCTCTTCTTTTGGTTTTTAAAATATTCTCATTTTCATCAATGTTATTTTCAACCGATGTTTCTTTAATTAAAGGCATATATTCACTTTCTTTAACATTAAGTTTGTTCAACATTCTTAAGATTGTTCTAACTCCGGATAAATTCATTGCAAGGTTTCTTGTTAAATATAGAATAAGTTTTGCTTTTTCAATATCATTTTGACTATACAATCTTCTATTTTTAATATTTCTTTTTGGACACAACAATCCTTTTTCATCATAAATCCTTAAAGTTCTTTGATGAACTTCTAAAAGTTCAGCTGCAATTGATATAGGTATTAGTGGTTTGTTGTTCATTGTGACTCCTTTGTGTAGATTAATGCTACCAAATAGGTGGTAGAGAAAAATTAAAAAATGCACCAAAATAGGTGGTGTGAATAAAGACAAGTCAAGACATTTTAAATATCATATAATTTTGGGGCAAAACATCAGACATATAAGAGAAGCTAAAAAATTGTCCCAAGAAGAGCTTGGTTTTAGAATTAAGAGTGCTCGAAATTATATTGGTTGTATTGAACGAGGTGAAAAATCACCAAGTCTTGATGTGCTTTTCGATATAGCTCAAGCGCTAAACGTAAATATTAAAGCATTTTTTGATTTTTAGTCCTCCTTAACATATAAATTCCATACGTATGGAATATTAAAATTTAATTTATCATTATTATTAATTTAATGCAAGAAAAAGATGCAAAAATTTATAGCATAGTTTCAAAAATTCTTCGCGAAGAAAGAAAAAAGAAGAATTTAAAGTTTACTATTTTTTGCTACGAAAATGATATTGCTACATCGGTACTAAATACGATTGAAAAAGGTGACACAAAGACATATTTTTCAAATATTGCAAGGGTTGTTAAAGCATTAGGTTTGTCTTTTGAAGAATTTGGAAAAATGTTGGACGAAGAGTTAGGCAAAGATTTTAGCTTAATAGATATGTAGGGTAAGTTCCTTGACCTCCGCTAGCACAGACAATCTCGGAGAATTGGCTAGAAAGGAGGTAAAATGAACAATTTAATAATAAAAATCGCCATTACGGCAATAATAGCGATTTTGAATTTCATTTTATTGTTCTTATAGGGAACGAAGAAAGACCTTAAGAGTTGCGACCTCTTGAGGTCTTTTCCCTATATTTATATTATACCCTACTATTCATTTTTTTCAACATTTATCTTTTTATAAAATCTATACTGAACTTGTGCGTTATTACTGGACTACCACGGTCGTTTCACTCCCTCACAGTAACGTATTAGAAAGCTAAATACATTCAACCTTTTTTCTTCCTCTTCTTTTAGTTTTTAAGATATTTTCACTTTCATTTACTTTGTTTTTAGTTGCTATTTTTTTAATTAGAGAAATATAATTACTGGGTTTAACATTTAATTCTTCAAATATACTTATTATTGTTTCTACTCCTGATAAATTCATTGCAAGGTTTCTTGTTAAATATAGAATAAGTCTTGCTTTTTCAATATCATTTTGACTATATAATCTTCTATTTTTAATATTTCTTTTTGGACACAACAATCCTTTTTCATCATATATCCTTAAAGTTCTTTGATGAACTTCTAGAAGTTCAGACATTATTCCTATTGCATATAGTGGTTTGTTGTGCATTATAATCTCCTTATAGCTTGTGTTTGAAAATATTTTGACCACTCTCACTTGGTAGAAAAGGGTAAAAAAATAAAACATTATAATTAAATGAATAGAGCTTCTTTAAAAAAACTTGGCAAATGTATTAAGTTTGAACGCAAAAACAAAAACTTATCCCAAGAAAAATTAGCTGAATTAATTGGCAAAACAAGAAATTACATCGGAATGGTAGAAAGAGCGGAAATAAATATTCCAATCAGCGTTCTATTTGATATTGCCAAAGCCCTAAACGTAAATATTAAGGTATTTTTTGATTTTTAATTCTCCTTTAAAATATACCCCGAAAAATCGGGCAAATCAATTTGATATTAGCATTATAGTTAAATAAATGCAAGACAAAACACAAAAATTATATGAAGCTGTTTCTGTTGTTTTATGCAAAATAAAAAATAAAAAAGGCATAAAATATACAAGTTTGTGCTATGAAAATGATATTCCTACATCAACTTATGATGATATTATTAATGCTAAAAATAAAGCAACGTTTGTCAATATTGCAAAAATCACCAAAGCTCTCGGTTTGACATTTGAAGAATTTGGAAAACTTTTAGATGAAGAATTGGGCAAAGAGTTTAATTTTATAGATTTATAGGGTAAGTACCTCAACTTCCTGCTAACACACACGATTATACAAAGAAATCGGTTAGCAAAGGAGGTGATTAAATGGCTAAAAAGATAATAAAAACCGCAATAGCGGTAACTATAGCGGTTTTTAAAATTTTATCTATTTGGTTATAGGGTACAAAGCGAAGTCCAAAAGAAGCAACTTTTCTTTAGGGCTTCCCCCTATATCTATATTATACCCTACTATTCATTTTTTTCAACATACTTAAACAAACTATCTTTTAATTAATTCAGACAATTCTTCTGTAATTATCTGCATAGCTTTATTAGTTTCGATATCTTTTTTAAGTTTTTCGTGTTGATACATAATTGTTGTGTGGTTTTTGTTAAATTCTTTTGCTAGGTTAGGATAGCTTAAATCTAAAATTTCACGAGAAAGATAAATTGCATATTTTCTAGCGTTTACCACTTCTTTAGCTCTTGCAGTTGAAAGAATTTCTTTAGTGTCAACGCAAAAATATTTAGCGCAAGTTTCTAAAATATCATTAACTGTGATTTTCTTTTTCTTTTGCGAAAAATTTAAATATTCTTTTGTTAATTCAACAGTCAGCTCAACCCCCTCAATTGAAGCTCTTGCTGAAGCTTTATTGTATGCACCTTCTAATTCTCTTATGTTTGTATCAAATTCTTTAGCTAAAAACAGTGCAACATCGTCTGATATTGGATATTGTGATAATATCGCATGGCGCTTAACTATTTCCATACGAGTTTCTAAATCCGGAATTTTAATATTAGCTTCAATTCCCCATTCAAAACGGCTTCTTAATCTATCGGGAATTTTTTCAAATGCACTTAGTGGTCTATCAGAAGCAAAAACGATTTGTTTTCCGGCGTGGTAAAGTGCGTCAAATGTGTTAAAAATTTCTTCTTCTGTTCTTTGTTTGCCGTCAATCCATTGAATATCATCAATCAATAAAACATCGACATTTCTGTGCATATCTCTAAATTTGCGCATTTTTTCGTTAACATCACCTGAATTTTTACAAGATGCTAACGATTCGATTAATTTATTTCCAAAGTCTTCTGCTTTTGTATATCTTATTTTTAAATTTGGGAAATTTTTTAAAATTTTATGCCCAATCGCTTGCATTAAGTGGGTTTTACCAAGCCCAACAGAGCCCGATAAAAACAAAGGATTATATTTTTGTCCTGGGGCTTCTGCTATCATTTGAGCAATTTTATATGCAAATTTAGAGCTTTCACCCTCAACAAAATTTTCAAAAGTATATTTTAAATTCAACCCACAAAAAGAATGCATTTGGGCTAAATGTTCCATTTTTTGAGCGGTTTCAATGTGTTCTTTTTGTTCTTTTGTTGGTTTTGGAGCAACTTTTTTCTTTTTAATAGTTTCATCTAAAACAAATCTAACAGCTCTTTTAATGTTTGTTGCTTCAAAAAGCGCTTGTTCAACTTCCTTGAGGTGTTTTTGAGTAAGCACTTGAATACCAAAACTTTGGTTGGATTTAATTAAAAATATACCATTTTCGCTTTCTTCAAATAAAGGCAGTGCAGGTTCAAGCGAATTAATCCAAGGCTTAACAAACCCCGGAAGATTACTTTCTAAAATTGATAGAAAATTATCCCACGCCTCAAGCTCTTTTTTGTTTTGTAAGTTACTCAAAAGCTATTTCCTAAATGTTAATATCATCCAACCATTAATGAGCATGCTCATTAAACCTAATTTTACAATAAAAAAATAAAAATGAAAATTATAATTTTATTAATGATAGAATAAAAATATGATAAAAGATGTTCAAAACCAAAAAGATTTAAGAAATATTCCAATTCAAAAAGTTGGAGTAAAAGATGTTGAAATTCCTCTTCGCATTGAAAGAAAAATGCCTGATAACACTTCAACACTAGAAACAGTTTATGCAAAAGCTAAAATGTCTGTTAGCTTGCCTTGTGAATATAAAGGGACACACATGTCCCGTTTTATCGAGATTTTAAACGATTATCAAAAAGAAAATCTTGTTTCAACAGATATTGAGCAAATTCTTTTTGATATGAAAAAAAAGTTAGACGCCAAAAACGCATATTTAAAATTTTCATTTAAATATTTTCTTGAAAAACACGCACCTGTTTCAAATTTGAAATCTTTAATGTGTTATGATTGCGCTTTTGAGGGTGAAGTTGATGAAAATGATGAATATAAATTTTATTTAATTACAAAAGTGCCCATAACAACACTTTGTCCTTGTTCAAAAGAAATTTCTAAATATGGTGCACACAATCAAAGGGCAATGTTGAAAATTAAAGTTAGCTATGATAACGATAAGCATATTTGGCTTGAAGATTTAATTCAAATGGCTCAAAATTGCGCAAGTTGCGAGATTTATCCTCTTTTAAAGCGTGAAGATGAAAAATTTGTTACAGAAACTGCGTATGAAAATCCTAAATTTGTGGAAGATGTTATTAGGGACATTGTTACGAAGTTGAATGAAAACGAAATAATCAATTTCTACGAAGTTGAAATGGAAGCTTTTGAATCAATCCATTCGCACAATGCCTGGGCATATCAAAAATTTCAAAAATAAGTTAAAATAAGAATATGATTGAAATTAAAAACATTGTTTTTGTTTCCGGTGGTTTAAATTTTGTAAAATGCTTTTTGTGTTTTATAAATCACTTGTTGCCTTTAAGGCTAAAATTTGCCAACGAAAGCTATATCGCTCTTGTCGATAATAAAAAATCTGCTCTTGTCACACTTGATAAAGATTCAAAAAGCCATACTCGTTTTAAAATTACAAAATTAATCTTGGAACAATTTTCTGCTTCAGTTGCGCCTCAATTAATTAATTATGTGATTTCAAAATATCGAGCTCAAGGAGCGACATCTTTTTATGTTGTTGTTGATGAAAAACAAGCAGATTTATTAAACATTTTTAAAAATGAGATGAATTTTAGAGCTTCAGGCTTTGAATATTTATATAAAATTAATTCGCTAAACCACGCCCAAACAACCTTTTTGAAGCCTTTTAAAAAAGAAAATATTTCTGAAATTTGCAAGTTTTATAATGAAAACATTAATTCATATAACAAGCCAATGTTTTCAAGAGAAAACTATCAATTTAATAACAATTGTCAAAAATATGTTTTCTATAATGATGATGAAACAAAACTTCTAGGTTATTTTGAAGTTGCAACAAAAAATAACCATGATTTTTACATTAATTTTTCAATCAATTTTGCTTATAACATTTATATAATTGATGCTATTCGCTTTGTTTATTCAAAGCTTAAACACAAGCACAAAAGCTTTAACCTTTATATTAAAGTTAAAGATTATTTTATGAATTCAAAAGAACTCTTAGCGATTTTAAATGAAAATCATTTTGAATTTATCTCAAAAAGTCAAATTTTAGCAAAAGATTATTATAGACAGGTCAAAGAAAATAACATTTTAAAAAATGCTAAAATTATCTTCAATGACCCAACTATAGCTTAGTTTATCTTATCTTTTTATCTTATAAAATTCCAAAAAGTTCTTTTTGCTTTTGTTAGAAAATCAACTTCAAGCTCTTGTTTTTCAATGGTTTTAAAAGTATATGCATTTGGTTGAGTTGTTCTTTTGTATTCAATATCTTTATAGCCAAAAAGCATAACATAAATTGGTTGATATCCATTTGGCACTTGAAGATATTCAACAAATTCAGGAAACATTTTTAATATTGCATGCGCATAACCACACCAACAAGTTCCTAAACCCAATGAATTAGCGTAAAGTTCAAAATAAGATAGTGCAATAATTCCATCTTGATTAGGGCAAGAAGAATTAATCGGAGCTGAAGCAACAATTAAATGCGGAGCATTTCTAAAAATCACATCATTTCCGCTTTCAATTGCGTTTTTCATGTGCATAAATTTTGAAAATTTTTCAGATAAAAATTTAACAGGTTTTTTATTGAAAAAGTTTATAATTGTTTCATTCACTTTAGAGCGAAAATCATCCATAACCCTTATGTCTTCAATAAATGAAAAGCAAAGCGAATGATTATTTTTTCCTGTTGGAACATAATTCAACATGTCTTTTAATTTTTGAATTGTGTTTTTGTCGACGTTTTCTTGTTTATATTTTCTTATACTTCTTCTTGATTGAATTAAATTCAACATATCATCAGGGTTAATTGGATGAATTGGAGCCGAATTATCAGGGTTTTTATCCATGATTGAAATTGCTGCTGTTGGGCAAATTGCTAAACAGTGCTGGCATTCCATGCAGTTTTTTGGTTTGTCCATTTTAGGAGAATTATAATCATCAGGAGCTAACGCCTTTGTTGGGCAATTTTCAATACATTGATTACATTTAATACATCTTTCATAATCTACTTTAAATTTGTGATTCATAATATCTCCTTTGTAATTTTTCTTATAATACCATATTAATTAGCTGAAAAATAGAGTATAATTAACCCATGGATTTAAGCCCATCTAAAATTTTTGATTTTGTTAGAAACGCCTATGGGGCGATAAATCGTTCTCGATTTATGGAAAAAAGAAATAGGGCAATTGTTCCATTAAGATATTTTTTTGAATTAACTCATTTATGCAATCTAAATTGCCCATATTGCTATGTTGGTTCAGACAGAGTTAAAAATGAGCTAAACACGGCTCAATGGTTTGATATTATTAAACAAATTCCGTTTTATTCTTTTGTAACTTTAGTTGGTGGAGAGCCGTTAATTCGTCCTGATTTTTGCGATATTTTATTTGAAACATCTAAAAAGACTTTTGGAAAAGTTAACGTTGTAACTAATGGGGTTTTGATTGATGATAAAATAATTGATGCTTTTATAAAATCAAAAATGCTTTTACTGAGTGTTTCTTTAGATGGCTGGGGAGAAAATCACAACATAAATCGAGGAAAAAATGGCATTTTTGATAAGATTTTAGATAACCTTGAAAATTTAAAAATTCAAACCAAAAAGCGCCATTCAAATTTAATGGTTGATATTAAAACAATCGTTTTAAAAGATAATCTAGAAGACATTTTAAAACTCTATCAATATTGTACAAACAAAGGAATGGATTATTTTTCAATTTCTTTTTTAAGAAACAATAATTTAAAACAAAATTCAAAACTTTTTAGCTCATTTGTTGAAGATTTTTATGTTCCAAATTATCCAATAGAGCTTTATTTTGATTTAGATAAATTTGAAGAAATTTATCTTGAAATTCAAAAAATGAAAAAATATTCTAAAACCAAAATTCGTTTTTCTCCGAAGTTTGATAATTCTGATTATAAAAAAGAGTTGGATTTAATTAAAAAATTTTTTTTAGAATACCCTAATAAAAAAATTGATGAAATTTATAAACCTTGTTTATATCCTTATTCAAATACGATAATTAATCCATCAGGAGATGTTTACCCTTGTTTATCATATAAAATGGGCAATTTAAAAGAGCAAAGTTTAAAAGAAATAATCAATGGAACAAAATATTGCTGTTTTAGAAAAAATTTAAAATATTCAAAACTTTTCTCATCTTGTCAAATGTGCTGCGAATTAACGCCAAAAGATATCGTCTAGTCTAAAAATATTATTACAAATTGACATGGTGTAATAATGATTTTACAATATTATTGGGATAGAAAATGAGCAAAATTTTGCAAAATATTGAAGATAAAAACTTTCTAAAAATGAAAGAGTTTCTTTTGAACTCTTTTTTTGAGTATGTTTGCTCTGATAAGCTTATGAATAATAAAGAATTAAGCAATATTCACAAAGCTTCAATTGCCCATAAAAGTTTTGATACCGTTTCAATTGCAATGTCTTATCTTGCAATTAATAACTATCGCCAAGGTGCAAGATATTATCAAACAGTAAATCTTTTAAATGATGCTAAAATTTTAGCAAGTTCATCCGGTGATTTAGTTGCTCAAAAAATCAACCTTTTTTGTATGAGTTTGGTTGAATATTATGAAAAAAACATTGATATTGCACTTAATTTAATTAAAGCAAGTTTATATATTAAAACAAAATCAGAATATAACTACGATGAAGCGATTTTAAAATATAAACAAAAAATTGAAAACGAAAATCAAAAGAAAATAATATCTTCAACGCCACCTTCTTTTATCCCAAATGAAATTAAAGACGACGCTTTATTGGCGCTTTTACAAGTCGGAAGAACAATAGCAATCGAAACAAACATTGATAGTTTATTAACTATCATTGCTCAGCAAATTCAACAAGCGCTTCAAGCCGATAGATGTACTGTATTTTTGCTTGATGAAGAAAATAACGAGCTTTGGAGCAAAGTTGCACTTGGGCTTGAAATGCAAGAAATTCGATTTAGCGCAAATAAAGGTTTAGCAGGTCATGTTGCAATGAGTGGCGAAACGGTTAATATTAAAAACGCTTATGAAAGCGAATATTTTAATAAAGATATAGATTTACAAACAGGTTATAAAACAAGAAACATCCTTTGTATGCCAATAAGAAATCTATCCCATCAGATTGTTGGTGTGTTTCAAGTTTTAAATAAATTCAACGGCGATTTTAGCCAAAAAGACGAAGATTTATTGATTGCAATTGGTTCAAGTGCTGGAATTGCCTTAGAGAATGCTCATTTGTTCTCAAAACAAAAAAAATTAATTGAAGAGCAAAAGAAGCTTTTTTCTAGCTTTATCAATACTCTTTCAGTTTCAATTGACGCAAGAGATAAAATTACATCGGGTCATTCTAAGCGTGTAACTTTGTATGCTAATTTAATTTGTGAAAAATGCAAACTATCACAAGATGAAAAAGAAATAATTAAAAATGCGTCGTTGTTGCATGACATTGGAAAAATCGGAATTAAAGATTCTGTTTTACAAAAAGAGGGAAAATTAACCCCGGAAGAATATGAACACATTAAAGAACACGTTCGTTTAACTCACAATATTTTATCTAAAGTTTATATTACAAACAATTTCAAAGATGTTGCTCGCATTGCTTCATCTCACCATGAAAAATACGATGGAACAGGCTATTTTAAAGGCTTAAAAGGAGAGCAAATTCCTCTTGGCGGAAGAATTTTAGCGGTTTCTGACGTGTTTGATGCGATAACATCTAAAAGACACTATCGTGACAAGATGAAAATTAAAGACGCCCTAACTATCATGATAGAGGGCAAAAATACGCATTTTGATGAAAATATTGTTAATGCGTTTATGAATATTTCAGCTTACGATATTTTAAAAATTATCGTAAATGATGTCACTTGCGATTTTTCGCAAGATGAAATTTTGCTAAAAGAGTTCAATTTATCCCAATTGTATGATATTCTAAATATTGAAGAAAATTCCATCACACAAAAGCAAAAAAGCTTAATTGAAGCTTTTGATAAATATTATCACTATAAATCAGAAGGTTAATTTTGAATATAAAAAATAAAATAATTTTATCTTTGTTTTTTAGTTTTTTAATCCTAAAACCGACTTTAGGACAGGATGATAACCTTTTGATTCCTGTAAAAAATAATATTTTACAAGCAAAACCAACAAGCAATTTTAATTTGGCAAATATTGTTGATAGCTTTTTAACGCACGAAACAAAACAAGATGATAGCGCAATTGATGATAAATCTAAAATCAGAAAAGATTTTATTTCAATAACTTCAAAATTTAACCAAGGAAACGCTAAAGTTGCTTATGACGAGTATAGCGCATTAATTGATAAAATCGATAATGATATTTCCCTTTTGTCATTATCTCGAGTTTTATATGAAATTGGTTATTTTTCGCTTGCAAATAAAGCAATTGAAAAAATAACATATAAAAATCAATTTTACGATAATATTTTAGATTTAGAAACAAGTTATAAGCCAAAAGTGCTGCTAGATGCTGAAAGCGAAATAAACTATGCAAAAAATTATGCAGATATTTATTTTAACAATAATGCAGCAGAAGTTGCTTCTCAGCTTGTAATTCAAAAAAATCATCATTCAAAAAATGACTTTTTTAATTTTACTTTATCAAGAGCATATCTTGAAACAAAACAATATAATTTAGCTTTGAACTATATCAACAAAGCAATTCATTTAAATCCAGCAAATATTAACTATCAAGTTTTTAAAGTTGAGATTTTAATTAAAGATAAAAAATTTAAAGAAGCTAAAAAGTTAATTAAAAAAATAGAAAAAAATAAACTTTTGCTTGCTTTTTCAACTGAAATTGAGCTTCAAAAAGAAGCAATTTTGGCAGCTTCAACAGGTAATATTCAAGATAAAAAATATCATACAATTAACAAAACCTTTAAAGAGGGTAATTTTGAAAAAGCAAAGAAAGATTGCCAAAATGTTTTAAATTTTGATAAAGATAACGATAAAATTATTTCTCTTTATGCAAAATCTGAGCTTGCGCTTGGTAATGTCGAAAGAGCAAATAACTATTTTGTTAATTCATATAAAATTGAAAAAAATAATATTGATACCCTAATTGGCTTGGGGGATATTAGATATCTTCATGGTGATTATAAGTATGCAGTTAAGACTTATAAAAAAGCATATAAAAAAGATAAGAAAAATTATGAAACAATAATTAAACTCTCAACTGCTCAAAAACAATATGCGCAAAAACCAAAAGAAATTAAAAAACTTGAAACACTGCTAGATAAAATGCCAAAAAATGAATATAGTGTATATTATAATAGCGCAATAAGCATTGCACAAAAAAATGCAGTTTTAAAAGAAGATTTCTTAAAAAAAGCACTATCAATTAATCCGCTACATGAAAACGCACTTGGTGAATTAATCGAGCTTCATTTAAAAAACAAAAACTATAAACTTGCAAAAGCGCTGATTTATAACGCATCATTTACATTAGAAAAAAACTACTACTATTATTATTTGTGCGCTTTATATAATCAAGCAACAGGTAAAACAAAAGAAGCGATATATTTTTATAAAACATCATTGAGTTTAAATCCTAATTTTGAAATTGCAAATAAAAGGCTTTTAAAATTAATTCCTGATGCAATAAACGAGGAAATATAATGGTAATTACTACTAAAAGCGCCACAATCATCGGTTTAAATGTTTATGAAATAAATATAGAAGTTGATACTATTAATTCAATTCCTCAAGTTTCAATTATTGGGCTTCCGGATACTGCAATTTCAGAAGCAAAGGAGCGCCTTAGATTAGCTATTAAAAATTCGGGTTATTCTTTTCCTTCAACAAAAGTTGTAATCAACTTAGCTCCAGCTGACCTTAAAAAAGAAGGTTCAAGCTATGATCTTGCAATGGCAATAGGAATTTTATTAAAAGAGGGGACAATTAAAGAAACAAACCTTGATAAAACAGCTTTTATTGGCGAATTATCACTTGATGGTTCACTTCGTGCAGTAAATGGGATTTTACCTATTGTTTGCGGGTTAGAAGAACTTGGTTTTAAAAGAGTTATTATTCCAAATGAAAATCTTCAAGAAGCAAGTTTTATTGAAAACATTGAAACTTTAGGCGCTGATAATTTATCTCAAATTGTTGAATATTTAAATAATAACTGCGAACTTAAAAAATTAAAGCAAAATATTGAAGATTATCTCGATGATGAAATCAATTTTAGTGTTGATTTTTCTCATGTTAAAGGGCAAAGTATCGCAAAACGTGCTCTTGAAATTGCAGCCGCTGGCGCTCATAATGTTTTAATGTCAGGTTCTCCAGGTTCCGGTAAAACAATGCTATCTAAAGCTTTTATGTCGATTTTACCGCCATTAACAACTAAAGAAGCAATTGAGCTAACTAAAATTTATTCAATTTCAGGGTTATTAGATAGAAAAAAACCGTTGATTACTTCTCGCCCTTTTCGCTCGCCTCATCATAGCGCAAGCGCAGTGGGAATAATCGGGGGAGGTTCTAATCCAAAACCAGGGGAAATTACTTTAGCACACAGAGGCGTTTTATTTTTAGATGAGATGGTTGAATTTCCAAGACAAACGCTTGAAGTTTTAAGACAACCAATTGAAGATAGCATTGTTACGATTTCAAGAGCACAAACTAGTGTTCAATATCCTGCTAATTTTATTTTAATTGGGGCAATGAACCCTTGTCCTTGTGGATTTTTAGGAGATAACAAGAAAAAATGTACTTGTAGCGAATTTCAAATAAATCGCTATAAATCTCGTCTTTCTGGTCCATTATTAGATAGAATTGATATTCAATTAAAAGTTCAAAGACTAACAGATGAAGAACTTTTATCAAACTTAAATCAGGCTGAAAGTTCAGCTGATATTAGAAAAAGAGTAATAAATGCAAGAAAAATTCAGCTTGAAAGATATAAAAATGATGGAATTATTACAAATAGCGAGCTAACATCAAAATTAATTAAAAAATATTGTGCAATTGATGATTCAACTAAGCAGTTTTTAAAAAATGCAATAAATCAATTTAATCTTTCTGCAAGAGCTTATGATAGAATATTAAAAATTTCAAGAACGATAGCTGACCTTGACAACAAAGAAAATATTGAATTAACTCATGTTGCGCAAGCACTTCAATTAAGAAGCTTTTAATTACATTTAATTACAGCACTATGCCTTTTAGTTGTTTTATTTTCTTTTCTATATGAGAAAAATTTATTGTTATCTAAAACTGTGCAAAAAGGGCAAATATCAATTTTTTTAACACCAAGTTCTTCAAGCTGTCTTTTGTTTATTCCTTTTAAATCAGCCCTGCGACCATTAAATAATCCTGTTTTATCGTTAACGGTTCTATTAAGCATTTCTATTGCTTCAAAAGATGTTTCAAATTCGCTAAATGATATGCAAGGACCAATTAAAGCAATAATATCACTTGGATTTGAATTAAATTTTTCTTTCATTTTTAAAACAGTTTTAGCGGCGATTTTTTGCGCAGTTCCACGCCAGCCGGCATGAGAAATTGCTGAAATATTATTTTTTACATCATAAAATATAAGTGGCGTACAATCTGCAAAATTAAGATATATTGCTTTATTAGATTGATTTAAAATCAAAGCGTCGCACGATGGATAATCTAATCTATCATCAACAATTTCAATGTTATCTTCGTGCACTTGGGTTGGTTTAATTAAATAATCAACATTTAAATAATTTTTAATTAAATCGACATTTTCGCTAACTTCTAATTCTCTTGTTGTAAAAAAATGCTCAACTGGCATTATATCTGAATAATAAACGGTTTTATTTTCAATTTTTTTAATTTTAAACATAAATAAAGTATACCATGGTAAAATATCGTTAAAAGGAGGATTTATCAATGGAGCGAATAATTTATAACACATTTGGAACTTGTTCAAAACAAATTATTATAGATATTGAAGAAGATGTTATCCAAAATGTTCAATTTGTTGGCGGTTGCCAAGGAAATTTATCGGGAATTGGGCAATTAACAAAAGGAATGAAAATATCTGAGGTTGTTGAAAAACTAAAAGGTATTACTTGTGGTGCTAAAAAAACAAGTTGCCCTGATCAACTGGCTACAGGCTTAATGAAATATTTAGAAGAGAAAACCAAAACCCACACTTTATCTTAAACAGTGTGGGTCTAAATTTATTTTCCTCTATTTTACTCTTTTAGTGCTGTTAATTATTTTACACGGAAGTTAATCATTGCTTTGTGGTTAACTGCGATTAATTCCATTGAATTCCAAAATTGGTTAGGGTCAATTGTTGATTTTGCTTCTAGGTTTACAGTTACTTTAGAAGAATAAA
>SUTT01000020.1 GCA_015152565.1 Cyanobacteria bacterium SIG27 | reverse complement strand
AGCTAAAAGTGAAGAAACAACAGGAGAAGAATAAAAATGGCACATAAGAAGGGTGTAGGTTCGTCAAAGAACGGTCGCGATAGCGAAAGTAAGAGATTAGGCGTTAAAAAATACGCTAATGAACAAGTTGTTGCAGGTAACATTATTGTTCGTCAAAAAGGAACAAAAATTCATCCTGGTAACAATGTAGGTATGGGTAAAGATTTCACATTATTTGCACTAGTTGATGGTGTAGTTAAATTTGAACCATACAGAAGAACAAGAAAACAAGTAAGCGTTTACGCTCAATAGTTCTAGGATTGCTAGAATATAAGTGAAAATTTAATATGGTTTGGGAGCGTAGCTCAGTTTGGTTAGAGCGCATGCCTGTCACGCATGAGGTCGCGGGTTCGAGCCCCGTCGTTCCCGCCATATTATTAAAAAAAGGACATCGTTAGATGTCTTTTTTTTATTAATATATCTTGGATGATGAGATTGAACCCGCATAATGCAAAGCATTATCGCGGAAGTTCGGCGGATTTTGACTAGGGCGGAACAGGGTTTTTAAACCCGTCGTGAGCCCGTCTGTTCGAGAAAATTAACGAAGCGACAAAAACGCAGTTTTTAAAGCGAAGTGCTTAATTTTCGAGCTGTCAAAATCCAAGAAAGTCCCGTCGTTCCCGCCATATTATTAAAAAAAAGGATACCATTTGGTATCCTTTTTTTTAATTTTATCAATCAATTAACTTTCTTGCCTGTTGTATTATCGTTGCCCAATTTTGAGGATTATCTTCAAGCTTTGTTGTTGCAAGAGCTTTTGCATATTGCTTATCAAACAACTCTTTTACTCCTTTTTCTTCATTAATTCCTTTTTGTTTGATTTCTTTTTCAAAATTTTTCGCTTCGTCAATAGCTGAATAAAAATTATCAAGGGTTTTGACTCCCATCAAATGTTCAAGTTTTCTTTGCTTATCTTGCGCTGAAGCTTCGAGTGCATTATTAAAGTTTTTAGAAATTCCCACAAAATTTTCATAAGGCGAATTACCCAACACAACAGGACAATAATTTTTTATTGCATCAACATATTTATCAGAATCAAAATTATCAACATTTACATATTGGGCTAATTTTGAATAAAATTCATGATTAATTTTTCGCTTTTCAGGTGGTAACATACCAACTAAAAACTCACAACCTAAAATGAGTTTTTCAAATTCATCGCTACCCAATTTTTTATATAATTTTACAAATACTTCAAGATGATCTAATTCATGTCTTAAAATACATAATATCTCATCATCGCTAAATTGTGCATTTGGACTTTGGCAGGCTTTTTTATCAACAATCACGCTACCAAGCGCAGGTGAAAATGCAGCATATCCACTTCCAGCTAAATCATCATCAATGCATTGAACTAAATCGCTTGGAAAATTCATATCTTTTAAAATAATATCTTTTGCTTTCAATATTTTTTCATCCAGACTTCCATTAAGCGCCTTTAATTGCAAGGCAACATTGGGCGTTGTGCCTTTAGGATGATTTATAACCTGACTTGCATAGTGCGAAAACAAATTATTTGAAAATTCTTTAAATGTAGGATAAACTGCAACACTTTGTTTGTCGAGCGTCTTGTTTGTTATGTTTTTATTATTTAAGCTTGCACTTTGAAACGAAACACATTTAATCATATCTTATAAAAACAAAACAAAGAAAAAAATTGCTTACGACAATTTAAGATGCTCAATCAGTCTATAAACACTAATGATTTCCTGAAAAATTTCAACAAATGCACTAGCATCATCAATCGGCTTTTTCAAATTGCAAGGCGCAAACAATTCTTTTTTGGTTTTAAGAGCAATATATACACTATTTTGATAAAAAGCACAACTTAATTTATCAGCCTCAAACACACTGTTAATATTATTTAATCTTTCCATAAATGCGGTTGTGATTAAATATCTGGCATCAACTGGGTCATTAGAATAAACATCATATTTTTTTTCAAAAACAACGTCTTCTAATTCGGTATGGTTTAAATTAACCGTTGTCATTTTAATCAAAGAATCAGGTTTAATTAATGTATGAGATGCGAAAGATTTAACAGATACAATTTTTAAAATAACTCCATCAAATATTTTTTTTGAATTCCCTTGTCCGATGCCAACTTTACCTGCCAAATATGCAGCAAAACCAATAATATACAACAAAAAAGGCATGCTTTTATACAAATCACTATTTGGATCATTAAGAGCACTAAGTGTTGTTTTACCTTTATTTTTGTAATCTTTCTTTAATGATGTTTTGATAATTTCAAAATCAATATCATTGTATTTTCCCAAAAAAACATCGTCAACAAAAGAAATATTATAATTTTCTACAATACCTGTTGGTTCGTAACTTTCTTTTAAATCATAACTTGAATCTTTCCAAGACAACCCCTCAAAACATTTGCATATATGAGGCATTACTGATTTTTTAATTTCAACATTTAATAACCATTGAGCATATTTATGACATGCAATCGAAATAACAACCAAAGCAATAACTATATTTAAGTTGCAGCTTTCTTGTCCTAATTTGTCATAAAAAAGAAAATATAATATAGCTAACACAATAAAAATTGGTGCCGTTAAATTTGCATTTTTTAAATATTTTTTTCTTTTTGCTTCAAATTCAGTTAATTTGGGCTTTACGTGCTGAAAATAATTTTCTTGAAAAGTTTGTTTAATTTTAAAAAAAGTATCTCTATCCATAATAATTCCATAATATATATGTAATTTAAAATATCATACAGTAACCACTATTTGCTCATTTGTTTGAATTAATTAGGCTCTTTTAAAATAATTAATTACTTTTAAGAAATTTGTTAATTCACTAAATATTTTCATATAAATATGTACATCATCAATATTTTCATTGTAAATATTAACAGAAAATAAATCATGTCCAAAAAGCTCGTTTTCGCTTTTTACTTTATAATCCAATAAAACAAACAAATTGTTATTATAAAAAGAGCAGCAAATATCTTCACACTTCAGTACTCTTTTTGCGTTATTTAGTGCTTCCATAAATTTTGGAGTAATAAGATATCTTGCCTCGGTTTCATTATGCGTATAAACATTATACTTATATTCAAAAACTACATCTTCAAGCTGCGTTTCAATAAAATCAAGCGGCTTTTCGCAATATGAAGGATAAACCAAAGTGTGATTATTAAATTTTTTGTTTATATCAATTTTTAATACAATGCTTGAAATCATTTCTTGTTCCTTTGGAATATTATTTGACGCAATATTTGATAACAAAGGCACTTTTAATTCTATTATTTCAAATCTTACATCATCAATCACGCCATAAAAAATATCATCAAGATCATAACCTTTTTTATAATCAAAACCTGCCGGAATTACTTTAGAATTAAATATTTGTAATCTGTTTTGATATGTTCCATGACACCATTTAAGATTTTTAAACATTTGACAAAAAACAGGCATTACAGCTTTTTTAATTTGACTTTCAAGCTCGCTAAGAGAAGTTAAATTATTATAAAATGGAAGAAAAACATTTATTGCTGCAAAAATATCTAATACGAACTTAATGCCGCTACCTACAAACAACAAAGGTATTGATAATACCGAAAAAATCATTAATGCAATAGCGACCATGGGAGCTTTATTAAAAAGAGCTTCATTGAAAGGAGAAAATATAAATATCAAAATAAAAAATGCCAAAAATTTTAAAGCAGGCATAATAAAAACACTAAGCAAAGACTTAGGTTTAACATTTTTTGCTTGTTTATTAAATTTTTCTAAACACACCTTGTGTTGTTTAGTAAATTTTAAAATTTCAGGTCTAATTTTTTGATTGTAATAATTTATAAAATATTCTTTTTCAACTTTCATTGCTTATGCTCTCAAAAAGCCCCTTGCGGGGCTTTTATTAATTTAAATAATTACTTGCATCAATCGATTGCCTTGAAACTTCATCCGTTTCAAAGAATTGCTGTCTTCGCACACCACACATAGCAGCAATTATTGAAGTTGGAAAGATGTCTGTTTTGTTGTTTAATTCTAAAACCGCAGAGTTATAAAATCTTCTTGCAGCAGCAATGTGCTCTTCTGCATCTTGAAAAGCATTCATTGCCTGAACCATTGTTTGGTCAGATTTTAATTCTGGATAGTTTTCAACTGCAACCATAATTTGACCAAGTTTTGCATTAATTTGCTTATCAAGAGCAAATTTCTTTTCTGATTCAGATAAATCATTAGAAACGCCCATTGCTTTACTTCTTAGGCTAACGATTTCCTCCATCAAGCCTCTTTCGTGCTCCATGAATTTTTTAGCAATTTTTAAAATATTTGGAATTAAATCATATCTTTTCTTTAATTGTACGTCAATTGAAGAAAAAGCTTCTTGTGTTTTATTTCTTGCTTTCATAACAGAAACATACATGCCATAGACTGCCATTAATACAATCAGTGCAAGCACAAGAAAAATAATAAGTACTAATAAATTTTCCATTTTATTTCCCTTTCTTTATGTGGTTTTTTGTCCTAATTCTAGATAATCAATTAATTTATAAATTGAAAGTAATTCTTCAAACATACGAGCGAAAAACTCAGCCCCATCAATCGGTTTATTAAAGTCGAATATTTCAAACATATCTTTTCGAGTATCAAGTGCAACATAAACAGCATTATTTAAAAAAGCGCAACTTGTACTATATGCTTTAAAAACTTTTCCAATGTTATTTAATCTTTCCATAAATGCAGCAGTAATCACTACTCTGGCTTCAACTTCATCGTTCGTATAAACATCAAATTTCTTTTCAAAGATTACATCTTCCAGCTCCGTTCTTTTTAGATTTTTAATTGTTCCTTTAATTAGAGAATCCGGTCTAATTATTGTGTGCGAACTATTTGTGCTATTAGCTTCGATTTTTAAAATAATTCCGTATAAAATTGTTCTAACAGAACGATTTTTACCGCTACCGCTTTCATATTTTAAATCGGCTTCTATTATTTTAAAATGTACACCTTTATAATTCCCAATAAAAATATCGTCAAACGAAGTTCTATTATAATAATCAACCAATCCTACATCATAAAATTCGCTAGTCCTTGCAGGACGTACATTTGACCATCTTAAATTTTCGAAACATTCGCAAACTATTGGCATAAAATCTTGCTTCATTTCAAGGTTAATTTTACCTGCAATAGAAGTTCTTATTATAAGCCCGACAATTAATGCCATAAAACCAGCCATAAAAGCAAGTTGTGGATGAATGAAAAAAGCTCCTATGGTGAGTATAGTTCCAATTAGAACTACAGTGTTTTTTTGTTTTTTCCATTTTGCTTGTCCGGCGAGTCTTTTTTCTTCGTAATATGCAAGCTTTGGCTTGATAACTTTAAAATATTTATCTTGAAAATCCAACTTGATTTTTTTATATGTATCGTTATCCATGTTCTAACAATATCATATTTTTCAATCATTCAAGTCGTTTTATTAAATGAATTTATGCCTAAAGCTTTTTTCACCTTGCGCATAAGGAGCAACAATTTGATTTTTACCAAAAAGCTTATATTTATAAATTGTCAAGCCTTCGAGTCCCACCGGACCTCTTGCGTGAGTTTTATTTGTTGAAATTCCAACTTCTGCACCAAAACCAAATCTAAAACCATCTGAAAATCTTGTTGAACAATTTGAGAACACACAAGCAGAGTCAACCAAATTCATAAATTTTTCAATATTTTCATTATCTTCACTTAAAATAGAATCAGTATGCCCTGAACCAAATTTATTAATATGTCCTATTGCTTCATTTAAATTATCAACTATTTTAATTGATAAAATAGTATCGCTATATTCATGAGCATAATCAAGCGGATTTTCAACTATTTCAATTCGAGCTACAATTAAATCTTTTTTAAGTTGATTAATATAATTCCACTCTTTATGAATTAAAAGCGTTTCAACAGCATTACAAGCGCTTGGATATTGAGTTTTAGCATCTATTATAATATTTTTAACATTTTCATATTTTGCATTTTCATCAACAAAAATATGACAAATTCCGGAAGCGTGCCCCAAAACAGGAATTTTAGTATTTTCTTTGATGAATTTTACTAAAGAATTTGAACCTCTTGGGATAATTAAGCTAATATATTCATCCAAAGAAAGCATTGTTTTAATATCTTCTCTTGAATAAATCAAATTAATTGCATTTTTTGGATAATTTATTTCATCAAGCGCACTATTAACTAAATCAGCAAACAAAGCGTTTGTATTATTCGCTTCGCTTCCACCTTTCAAAATACCGCAATTGCCTGATTTAATTAACAAAGAAGCAATTTGAATAAAACAATCCGGACGTGCTTCAAAAATCACTCCAATAACACCAATTGGAGTTGCAATTTTCTTTAAAATTAAATCTTCGTCTAATTCTTTTTGCCATAAAACCTTATTAACAGGGTCATCTAATTTAATTAAATCATTTAAACCCGTGATTAAATCATTAATCTTATTTTCATTAATTTTAAGGCGATTATATGTTGCTTGATTGATTTTGCCCTCTTTTAGCATAATACTTGCATTTTCAAGGTCTTTTTGATTTGCAGCAAATATTTCATCTTTATTTTGCTCAATTTTTTTAGCTATTGCGCTCAGCGCTTGATTTTTAATTTCAACATCAAGATTCATTGTTTTTAAATATGCATTTTTTGCATTTTGCGCAATTTCAAATATATCAATCATAATTTACCTAAACTAATACTAAATTATCCTTAATTACAACATCATCATCAAATTTATAACCCAAAATTTCAGTTATTTTATCGGAATGACATCCTTTGATTTTTTCAATATCAGATGAATCATAACTTGATATTCCTCTTGCAAATTCATTTTTTTCTTCATCTAATATTGAAACAATTTCTCCTCTTTGAAAATCGCCTTGAACATCAACAATTCCAATGCTTAATAAGCTTTTTTGATTTTCAATAATAGCATTTTTAGCACCATTATTTACAACAATTTGACCCATGATATTTGTAGCATAAGCTATCCAGCGCTTTTTATGGGACAGATTATTATTTGGAATAAATGTCGTTCCTACTTCATCGTCAAACACTTTTTTAATTATATTTGGCGTTTTTCCGTTAACGATTTTAGCGTATAGTCCGCTTGATGTTACAACTTTAGCAGCAGTTAGTTTGGTTATCATTCCACCTCTGCCACCAAGCGTTGCGCCACTAGCCAAGGCTTCAATTTCAGGAGTGACACGTTCAACTTTTTTAATTAGTTTAGCATCATTAAACTCTTTTGGGTTTTTATCGTACAGTCCATCAATATCAGAAACCATAACCAATAAATCAGCATCTAGTTTTGAAGCAACAATTGAAGATAATTTATCATTATCCGAAAAACAAACATGTTCAAGCTCAGATGGCGACACTGCATCATTTTGATTAATAATTGGAACAACTTTATTTTCTAATAATTTTGATAGGGTTAATCTTAAAGAAAGATATTTTTTTCTATTTGCAAAATCTTCTTCTGTTAATAAAATTTGAGCAGTTTTAATGCCATATTTTTCAAAACCATCTTGCCAAATACCCATAAGCAAAGGTTGACCAACGCTTGCAGCTGCTTGTTTTAGAGTAGTAGATGTTGTTGTATCAATTCCAAGCTTTTTAGCACCAAGCCCAACAGCGCCTGATGTGACTATTAAAATTTCATTACCTTGTTTATGCAGCTTTGAAATATCTTCAATAAATGAATATAAATGAGATAGCGAAATTTCGCCATCTTCATTTCTTAAAATATTTGTTCCAAATTTAAAAACTATTCTTTTTGAATTTTCTATCATTTTAATTTAAAACCTACTAATAGTTCAATTTGTGTGTATTCTTGATTAAGAGAATGAGCAACATCAGCATTTGTAATAACACCATTAAAAGTAGTCACCCCGTTTGATAAATCTTGATTTTCTTTAACTGCTTCAATTATTCCTTTTTCTCCTAACGCTTTTAAATAAGGATACATAGCATAAGAATAAGCATAAGAAGCCGTTTTGGGAACTGCTGATGGAATATTTGGAATAGCGCAATGCAATACGCCGTGTTTTTCATAGGTTGGTTCATTGTGTGTTGTACATTTATCTATTGTTTCAACATTTCCACCCTGATCAATTGCAACATCAACTATAACAGAACCTTTTTTCATTGTTTTAACAACATCTTCGGGTACAATTTTTTCTGCTACATGGGATGGATTTAATACACAAGTAATTAAAATATCTGCTTTTGGAACTTCTTGCGCAATACGAGCAGGATTGCAATAGTGCGTTTTAATTGATGTACCATAAATTCCATCAATTTGAACTAATTTTTTGGGATTTACATCAAAAATTGAAACGTCAGCACCCATGCCAATCGCAATTTGAGCAGCATTAAAGCCAGCTACGCCTGCACCGATAATAATAACTTTCCCCGGCTGAACCCCAGGAACACCTGATAATAAAACGCCTGAGCCACCTTTATGTGATTCTAATAATCTAGCTCCAATTTGAACAGCAAGTCTGCCTGCAATTTCAGACATTGGAGTTAAAAGAGGCAATTGTCCATCAGCGGTTTTAACAGATTCAGAAGCAATTGTTGTAACTTTTTTGGCTAAAAGTTCATTTGTCAATTTTTCTTCAATCGCTAAATGAAGATATGAAAAAATAATTAAATCAGGTCTAAAATATTGAAATTCTTCTTCTTGTGGCTCTTTTACTTTAACAATAATTTTTGAATTATTCCAAACTTCACTCGCTGATTTAACAACAGTTGCGCCGTTATTAATATAATCTTCGTCAGAAAAACCAGATGTAACCCCAGCGCCCGATTCAACTAAAACATTTAAACCATCAGCTTGAAGCATCGCAACTACATCAGGAGTGATTGCAACCCTTGTTTCACCTTCTTTTAATTCTTTAACAACACCAAAATTATATCTCATTTTAACCTCTTTAATTATTCTTTATTCATTAATTATTTCTTCATAAAGCTCACTTGCCATATTAACAGGCACGTTTCCGTTTGGCACTTGTAAAACTTTATATGATTTAAGGGCATTTTTGTATTCTATTGAAATAATATCCCCAATTTTTAATTGTTTAGCAGGTTTGGCTGGATTATTATTTACAAACACTCTTGCCGAATCGCAAACATCATTTGCAACAGTTCTTCTTTTAATTAACCTTGAAACCTTTAAAAACTTGTCTAGACGCATTCTTCCGCCTTTAAAATTTTAACTTTGAAATCTTTTTCGTTATTTAATTTTTCTTCGATTTCATCAAATGTCAAAAAGCCTTCTTGTGCACCAAAATGCGTACAAACAGAAGCCGAATTAACTGATGCATATTTAAGAGATTTTTCAATATTCCAATCAAACTTATCCATTGTTGCGCAGAATGTTGAAGCAAAAGCATCGCCAGCACCAAGAGTTGAAGTAACAATTGCAGGGAATGTTGGGCAAATATAAATTTGATTTCCATCATAACAATATGCACCATTTTTACCATCAGTAATAACGGTAATTGCTTTTGTTTCTCCCCTTAGCGCTTTTAACATTTCAACTATATCTGGATGAATTTCGCATTTAGAAAATTTTTGTTCTTTAGTATCTTGTCTTACTTGAATTTTGGTTACAAGCGTAGCTTCTTCTTTGTTCATTAAAACAATTTGAGCAGTTTTTAAAATTTTTGAAAAATACTTTTCGCCTTTTTTTAATGCTGTGGTCCCTGCGTTAATTGCAAGATTGATTTTATTTTCTTCGCAAAATTTAGCAACTTTATCTAATATTTTATTGCTATTTCCGCTTAATGGAGAAACATACACCCAGCGAGAATTTTTAATTGCTTCAAAATTAACTTCTTTTTCAGCTACATGAGCATTTGCGCCACGGTGAGCTAAAACTGTTCTATCTCCTTGAAAACTAACAAGAATAATAGAAAAACCTGTTAAATGTTTATCAGAATCAATAACATTCATAATATCAACGCCAGATTGAGCAAGTTTTAATTTGATTATTGAATTTAGTTCATCATTTCCAAGCTTAATAATTGTTGAAGTTTTGCAACCAAGATTAGCTAAGTTTGTTGCAGTGTTAACAGCGCCTCCACCAAGATTTTTTGAAAAATCAGCGATTTCTGTTTTTGCTCCATAAGGAAAAGACATAAACTCACTTTTTTTGCTAATTTGACTAACACTAACAATGCTTGCAACATCAGATTGAATGAAAACATCCTGAGTTGCTGAACCAATTGTAATAAAATCGTACATTTTTTCCTCGCTCTTTTGCCCGAATGACTATTTTATTATACTATAATCTTATGAAGTTGAGAAAATTAATTTTAAAAAATTATAGAAATTATGAAAATTTTGAATATAATTTTTCAAAAAACAAAACTTTAATAATTGGAAAAAACGCACAGGGTAAAACCAATATTTTAGAAGCAATTTTCTATCTTTGTGCGCTTGATAGTTCAAGAATTAAAAAAGACTCTGAGTTAATTCAATTCAATAAAGAAATTACGACAATTAAAGCAGAAGTTTCTAAAAATGATACAGAGCTTGAACTTGAAGTAATTTTAAATCCACCTAAAAATAAAATTTTAAAAGTTAATGGACTCAAAAAAACAAAATCTCGTGATTTTTTAAGAGTTTTATCGAGTGTTAATTTTTCATCTTCTGATTTACTTTTATTAAGAGGTGAACCTCAAAACAGAAGAAAATGGCTCGATTTAGCAATTTTTCAAGTTTATCCTTTGTATGCCGAGAAACTGGCAAAATTTAATAAAATTAGACTTCAAAAAGCAAACTATCTTGCAAACGGGTTAATTCAAAACGATATGCTTGATGTGTTTAATGAACAACTCTCAATCGCAAGCGCTAATGTAATTTATTTAAGAAAAAAATATTTGCTTGAGCTTGAACGTGTTGCAAAAATCAAGCATAAAGCAATGGCGCAAAATGAAGATTTGACAATAAAGTATCAAACAATAACGGATGAATTTTTAAACATTGAAGAGTTAAAGGATTTAATTTATCAAAAATTAAATGAAATAAAACAAGATGAAATCAGACGCCAACAGTGCCTAATTGGTGCTCATAGAGATGATATTGATTTTTACATTAATGAAATTGATTCTAAAAAGTTTGCATCCCAAGGTCAGCAAAGAACTATAGTTTTGGCTTTAAAATTAGCCGAATTACAGATTATTAAAGAAAAAATTAACGAAACACCGCTTTTACTTTTAGATGATGTCTTAGCTGAACTTGATAACATTCGCCAAAATTATCTTTTAAATGCTATTGAAGAAGATATTCAAATGGTAATAACATCAGTTGACACTCTAGCTTTTGATGAAAAATTTTTAGAAAATGTCGATATTGTAAAAATAAGCGATGGGAAAATGATTTAATGCGCTTTAGCAAACTTTATTTACAATAGATTCTTCGCATGCGCTCATAATAACGAATTGAAAAAAGTAATTTATCATATTTTTCAAACAAAATTAAAAGCCCTAAACCAATAAATGGCTTAGGGCTTTTAATTGTACAAAAAATTTTATTCTTCTTTTTCTTTAACAGACATTGTTATAAATGCTGAAATAATTAACATCAGCGCACCGAATAAAAATGCGTAATCATAATGGTTGTTAATATAGTTATCTTGCACGAAAGTTGATTTATTAATAAACCAAGCTAAAAGCGTACAAACAAGAACTTGTGGAGCCGAAATGAATATGTTAAATATACCCATCGCAGAACCTTCAGTTCCTTCTTTAATGTATTTTGAAAGCATTGCAAAAGGTAGCGCCAAAGTTGAAGCCCAACCAATACCGGCTAGACCCATGCCAGCTAAAATTGTAACTTTGTTTGGTTGGCATGCCATTAATAAATAAGCTAGCGCCATAATTAATAATGAAACGGCATGAACGCTTTTATTTCCTCTAATTTCTGCCATTTTAGCAATTGGAATTGCAATAATAAAGCAAATTAAATTGAAAAATGCAAAACAAATTGATGAAAAGTTTTGAGCTTCTGCTTGTTTAGCTGCAAATGTTTCAATAATATTTGGCGCTAAATCTGCTGTATTTGGAATTTGGTATAAAATATGCACAACATATTGAGTAAAGAAAATCATTAAGCTCATTAAACCAATCCAAGCAAAGAATTGAACTAAGCAAATTTTACCCACTTCAGGGCTTGTGCTTAAAAACTCCTTAACATTTTCAACAAAAGATTTTGAAGCGCATTTTTTAGCTTCAAGTTTCTTTTCAATCATCACTTCTTTAGATGGCACATTTTCTCTAAAAGTAAAACAAGTCCACAGCATTCCTAAAATAAATGCTATACCTGCCATAGTAAATTGAGCATCAACAGACATTTGATAATTAAACGCCCATTTTAAAAATGGCGCAGTTCCAGCTGCAACAACAGAACCAAGACCAATAGCAAAACTTAAATATGAATTAGCTATTGCATGTTGGCTTTTTTTCATATTATCAGGAACTAAAGCTCTATAAGGACCTTGCGCAGCATTAACGCAAGCATCAATCACCCAAATAAACACTGCAGCAATAAACAAAGCTAACCAAGTTGGATGATTTTGCCCAAATAAACCACTCAAAAATTCACTTTTGGGCAACAAAATCAAGCCAATTGCGCCAAACAGTGCACCAAAGAAAAGATACGGTACTCTTCTTCCAAATTTTGTAAATGTATTATCTGAAAGCGCTCCAATGATTGGCTGAACAACAATCCCTGTAACAGGACCCGCTAACCAAATAAGACCATACAACAATGGACTTGCACCAAGCGATTCGGTTAATGGACCAGACAAAATAATTCTCATTTGCCAAGCAAATTGCAAGCCAAAAAAGCCTATGCAAAAATTTAGCAACTGAAGAGAAGTAAATCTTCTTAGATTATCTTCACTAGACATTTTTTCCTCCGTAAACATAAACGAAACATTACAATTTTACATTAATAATTTTTAATTGTAAAATTATTTACATGAAAATCAAATTATTATTGGTATTATTTTTAAGTTTATTTTTTATTGGTCGAGTTAACGCAATTGATGAAAAGAAAGTTGTTCGAGTAGGGATTTCTAATCAAAATTTTTCAACTTGGGAGCATATAAATGCTAAGTTTTCATCAAACGATTTTATAAAAATTATCGATATGTCGCAAACTGCCCAAATTGAACCGATTGAGCCGTTAAAAACAATCGAAGTTATGATAGATGATTCATTATTTAATATTTATATAGATAATGAGCTAAAATATGAAAAATTAAATGGTCCATTGCTATTAAGCTCAAATGATGATTTACAAATTTTAGAATTAAACAGAAAAGGTATTCCTGCAAAATACAAAGGAATGATTGAACTTCGCCATTGTAAAAATGGAATAAGATTTCATATCATTAATGTTATAGATATGCAAAACTATCTTAGAGGTGTTGTTTCAAACGAAATGCCAATAAGTTTTGGTTTAGAAGCACTAAAAGCCCAAAGCGTTGCAGCAAGGAATTACGCAGCAAATGCAAAAATTAGCGATTATTATGATGTTGTTGATTCAACTGCTTCTCAGGTTTATTATGGAGTTAATTCTTATAAAGATATGGCAGATAGTGCAATTTATCAAACTCAAGGAATTTACGCACTTTATAATGAACAACCAATTACAGCACTTTATTTTTCAACATCCCCAGGAATTACTGATGATTGGGATGATGTTTTTGGAGATGGAAATTATTCAGCTAAACATCCATATCTAAAAGCAAGATATGACCTTGATAATAAACCATTAAAAGATGAAAAAGATGTTGAAGAGTTTTATTCAAAAAAAGATAACGGACTTGATATAAATTCTCCAAAATTCAGATGGGAGTTTGAGTTTTCAAGAGGAGAATTAGAAGAAATTCTACACGCAACTCTGCAACAACAATCAAAAGCTAACTTGGTTAATCCAAAATACGATGGCGATATCAAACTTGAAGGTTTAAAAGAAATTAAAATTTTAAATCGAACTCAATCAGGAAGAATAACAGAACTTGAGATAATATCTAAAACAGGTAATTACAAAATCAAAAACCAATTGGCAATAAGAAGAGTGTTTAAGAAAAATAATATGCTTTTACCGAGTACGAACTTCTTTGTTGAAACATCTAAAAAAGAAGAAAAGCTAATAAATGAAAGCGAAGAGAGCGGATTAATTAAACTTTTTGATTTTTCATCAGATGAAAAATATCCAGTTTCTTTTAAATTCATCGGTGGTGGATTTGGTCATGGGGTTGGAATGAGCCAATATGGCGCTTCAAGCTTAGCCAAACAAGGCAAAAAATACCCTGAAATTTTAAACCATTATTATTCAGATATTGTTATTTCAACAATGCCAAAAAGTGTTGAATATAGCGAAGCAAATTTATCTTCAAAAACAGAATTTTATTTCGAACCTGAAATTTATGATAAAGCATATTTACTTATTAACAACACAAGAAATGTTAGCGAATTTCCTTTTAGAATTAATGATTTTGTGTTTAATGAAACAAAAAGTATTGCAAACAGGGGAGTTGTTAAAATTAATATAACAGAGTATCTAAAACAAGGGCAAAATGAGATATTTTTTGCACCATTAACTAGAGAAAATCGAAACAAACATATAATTTATCGTGTGGAATTTCAACAATGCAAGAAGTAGAAAAAAACAATAATTCATCAATGCTCGTAAAAAGCGCAGGGCTGATTGTTATAGTCATTTTACTATCCAAAATCGCAGGCTTTTTAAGAGATGTTATTGTAGCAAATTATTATGGCGCTAGCATTGTATCTGATGCGTATTTTTACGCTTATCAAATTCCGGCACTTGCTATAGTTATATTAGGCGGAATGGGCGGACCATTCCACAGCGCAACGGTTAGCGTTTTTTCGAAAATAATTAAAAATTTTGATACCAAACCAGAAGCTCAAACAAAAAAGCTTTTTAACGTTTACGAAACATTTTCACTTTTGATTTTTGGCTCAATTGCGCTAATTTGCTTCTTTTTTCCAACCCAAGTAATGAATATCATTATTTCGCAAGCAACACCGGAATTAACACAACTAGCTGCAAGTCATTTAAAAATTATGTCACCTGTTATTTTAATTGGTGCTTTTTTGGGTTTGTATTATGGAATATTAGTTACATATAATAGATTTTTATTACCAAACATCGCTCCATCAATGCTTTCAGTTGGCATAATTTTTACTTTAGTTTTAACAGGCGGTGATGAATCAGGATTTTATCTTGCAATAGGAACAACTATTGGTGCGATTTTGCAATTATTAATGCAAACTCCTGCTGTTATTAAACTTGGATATACTTTTAAACCAAGTTTCAATTTTTTACACAATAAAAATTTTAATGATATCTTAGAACTTCTAATGCCTGCATTTTTATCATCAACAATTGGTCAAATTGGAATATATGTTGATATCTTTTTTGCTTCAGGCTTAGAACAAGGGCAGTGGACTGCTTATGGGTATGCTAACCGTATTTTTCAATTTCCTGTCGGGTTAATGTTATCTGCACTTTTAGTACCTTTATTCCCGTTATTTTCAAGACTTGTAGCACAAAACAAGTTTGACGAAGTAAGGCATTATTTTAACAAAGGCGTTGGTTCCTTAATTTATGTTGGCGCATTTTTAATGATATTTATTTTTATTTCAAGAACAGATTTAATCTCTTTGGCGCTTGAAAGAGGAGCGTTTGATAGCAGTGCAACACTAATGGTTTCAGAAGTTTTATTTGTTATTTCGCTTTCTATTATTCCTTATATGTTTAGAGATTCAATTACAAGAATATATTATTCTTTCAACGATTCTAAAACTCCTTTTATAATTGCAATTAGCTCAATTTTATTAAAATTTATTTTTAACTCAATCTTGGTTAAACCTTTTGGAATTAACGGAATTGCAATGTCTACCGTTATTATCACCACGATTAACGCTGCTTTATTGGCCTTTTTAATTAGAAAAAGAATATCTTTAGGCTATAGAGCATTTGTAAGTCAAATTTTTAAAATATTAATTTGTGCTTTAATTGCGTTTTTAATTGGCGATTTTGTTAACATTTTATTGGATAAATTTTTAGCTGATGGCTTTATTTTCAAGATTATTAGAGTTGGAATTATTTTTACAATATCACTTATAAGTTATATTTTATCGTCTTTAACTTTAAAAGTTGAATATTTATCAGATGTTAAAGAAAAATTAGCTGCTAAATTTCTAAAAAGGAGAAATAATGCTTAATAATGGTGAAGTTATAGCTTTTAAAACAGACACTGTTTGGGGTTTTGGCTGCAATCCATTGGATAATATTGCAGTTAATAAAATTTATGAAATTAAAAAAAGAGATTCTAAAAAACCACTAATTCTTATGAGCGATGATTTTAATCATTTAAAAAAATATATTAAATTTATTCCAGATTATGCTTATAAATTAATTGAAAAATATCTCCCTGGGGCTCTGACTTTGATTTTTAAAAAATCAGATTTTTGTCCCAACTTTATAACCTCAAACGGCGATAGTGTTGGAATAAGAATTCCTGATAGCGATGATTTTAGAAACATTATCGATAAAATTGATGGCAGAGTTTTAGCAACAACATCTTGCAATATCACAGGCGAAGCCCCTGTTTTGAATTATAAAGAAGCAAAAGAAAAATTTAAACATTGTGCAGAAATAATTAAACCAATTGAAGATAGTGAAAACGAAAATATTCCATCAACGGTAATTTTATGCGAAGAAAACGGGTATAAAATTTTAAGGCAAGGAGCAATTTTTCTACAAACGTAAAATATTGTAAAATTCTATCTTAAAACTAGCAATTTTATTAATTTTCATATTTTTACGAAATATAAACGAAAAGGGTGTGTTTAATGAATAATATTTCATCAGTTAGTTTTCAAGGCGCTAAAAACCAAACTCAAACAAAACGACAACAAGCAAAGAAAAATATTTTGGGTGGCGCTTTAGCGATTGGCGCTGGAGGAATAGCAAAAAATATCACATTAAAAACTTTAAATCCATTTCTTTTAAATGGGCTTACAAAATATTCAAGCGGTTTAACTCAAGATGAAGTTGCCATTGTAAATAAAGGCATAACAAGAACTTTTGAAGAACTCACCAATTTAGCTAAAAAAGGAGTTAAATTAAACGATTATCAAAGCATACCAAAAACCGCATTTCAAGTCTTTGATGATAAAAAACTTGAACAATTAGCAAATTTAGCACAACAATGTATTGATAATAAAGACAAAAAAGCAGCCAAACAACACATCAGAGAAATGTTTAAATTATCTTTTGATTTTGCTTCGACAAACGCTTTGAAAGATACTATTGGCATAAGCATCGCAGAAGGTAAAAATGCATTTTTTGTTGGAAAAAATTCAAAACTTATTCAACAAGCCTTTAAAAACATAGGCATCGAGCAAAATAGTGTTAATATCAATTTAAAAAAACTTCCTCTAGCAGCATTCCACGAAATGGGTCATGCATATAACTTTAACAATTCAACTTTATGGAAATCCATTGCGAAAATACGCCCAATATCAATGATTGCACCATTAATTGCATTAATCCCTGCTTTCACAAAAGACGCTAAAGCCCAAGATGGCAAAGAATTAACAGCAAAAGAAAAAAGACATAATGCTATAAGAAAATTTGCACCTTTAGCAGCTGCTGCAACATATATTCCAACATTGATGGAAGAAGGCAAGGCAACATTAAGAGGCAACAAATGGGCAAAAGAAGCTCTAAAAGATACGCCAAATTTAATTAAAAAAGTTGTAAAATCAAACGCTTTGGGTATGGCAAGCTATACTCTTGGTGCAATTGGAGTAGCTTTGATGGGCTTTATTGCTAAAAAAGTTAAAGATGCATCAGATGAAAAAATTTCTTTCAAAAACAATAGCTATTTAACAAAAGAAAACAACTATCACCAAGGCTAATTATAAAAATTCTTATTGTCTAAAAAATTGTTAGAGTTACAATTATATTATGATAGATTGTAATGAAAATCTTTTATATTTTTTAGACAATAAGCCATATATAAATATGACAAACGCATGCACTAACGCATGTGTTTTTTGCTTGCGCAATCAAAAAGATGACGTTCAAGGCGCAAACCTTTGGCTTGATAAAGATAACACCACAGCTAGTGCCGTAATAACTCAGATTGAAGCCAAAAAAGATATTATTTCAAAAAGCGACGAAATTGTTTTTTGCGGTTATGGTGAACCATTAATTAAAATCAATGAAGTTATTGAAATTTCAAAATATTTAAAAGAAAACTATCCAAATATAAAAATAAGAATTAATACAAATGGGCACGCTAATGCAATCCACAAAAGAAATGTAGCTTCTGAATTAGCGCCTTATATTGATAATATTTCAATTAGCTTAAATGCGCAAAACGAAGAAACCTATAATAAAGTTTCTAATCCGAAAATTGAAAACGCATACGAAGAAGTAAAAAGATTTATTCGTGCTTGTGTAGAAGAAAAAATTAAAACCACAACAACAGTAGTATCAAACGTTCCAAATTATCCAGTGAACGTTGAAAGATGTGAAATTGTGGCAAAATCTCTTGGTGCAAAATTTAGAGCAAGAGAATTTATTACCAATGGTTACTAAAACACTAGAGGAAAGGACAAATAAATGCTAAGTAAAATTATGAAACCAAAATCAATAGCAGTTATTGGCGCTTCAACTAAGCCAAAAACTATTGGTTCTGAAGTAATGCAAAGATTAAGAGATTACAAATTCCAAGGTGAAATTTATCCAGTTAACCCAAAAGGCGGTATCATTGAAGGATTTCAAGCATACACTTCTGTTTTAGAAATCCCAAATGAAGTTGATTTTGCAATTATCATCGTTCCTCAAAAGTTCGTTTTAGCTGCAATCGACGAATGTAATCAAAAAGGAATTAAAGGCATTTGTATTATTTCTGCAGGATTTAAAGAATCTGGCAAAGAAGGTGCAGAGGCTGAAAAAGAATTACTTGAAAAAATCAGAGCTTACGGAATGAGATTAGTTGGTCCAAACTGCTTAGGCGTATTAAACACAAACCCTGAAGTATCAATGGACGCTACTTTTGCTGAAAGCTTACCAATCAGAGGTGATATCGGTTTTGTATCTCAATCAGGCGCTTTAGGCGGCGGCATTTTAAATATTTTAAAAGACTTAAATGTTGGTTTTGCTCAATTCATTTCAATTGGTAACCAAGCAGATGTTAACGCTGAAACTGCAATGGAATACTGGGAAAATGATGACGATGTAAAACAAATTTTACTTTACATGGAATCAATTCAAAACCCAGATAACTTCAGAAAATTAGCTACTAGAATTTCTAAAAAGAAACCAATCGTAGCTCTAAAAGCTGGCAGAAGTGCCGCTGGAGCTTCTGCTGCAAGTTCTCACACAGGCTCATTAGCAGGCGCAGATAAAGCAGCAAACGCACTTTTAGCTCAATCAGGTGTTATTAGAGAATATTCATTAAAGAACTTATTTGCAACAGCAAAAGTTTTCTCTAACTGCCCAATTCCAAAAGGCGATAGAGTTGCAATCATTACAAATTCAGGTGGTCCTGGTATTATGGCAACTGACGCAATTTGCGAATACGGTATGCAAATTGCTCCAATCACAGACGCTACAAAAGACAAATTAAGAAGCTTCTTGCCTGCTGCAGCTTCTGTTAAAAACCCAATCGATATGATTGCTTCAGCTCCAATTGAACACTACATGCAAACGCTTGAAACAGTAATTGCAGATGATAACGTTGATATGATTATGGTAATTTACCTACCATTCTTAGGCTTAAAAGATATCGATGTAGCTAAAGCTATTATGGAAATCAAAGCTAAAAACCCACAAAAACCTGTTATCGGCGTATTTATGACAACTTCTGATTTCTTCACAAAACTTTCTGAAATGGAAGTTAATATGCCATTCTTTATGTATGCTGAAGAAGCTGCTGAAGGTTTAAACAGATTAAATCAACAAAGATTATGGCAAGAAAGACCAGTTGGTTCTATTCCAACATACAACGTTGATAGAGCTAAAGCTGAACAAATTATCAAACAATCAATCCACGAAGGAAGAGCTCAGCTAACAACTCGTGAATCAATTGACGTTTTAGATGCTTATGGTATCAGAGTTTGTAAATCTGGTTTTGCAACAAACTTAGAAGAAGTTGTTGAAATCGGCAACAAAATCGGTTATCCGGTTGTTATGAAAATGACTTCTAAAACAACATCTCACAAAACTGATGTTGGCGGTGTAAGAGTTAATATTCAATCAGAAGAACAGTTAAAAGCCGAATATAACGATTTAATCGCTAAACTAGAAGAAAAAGGCTTATTAGACGGTCTTGAAGGTGTTATCATTCAAGAAATGGTTAAAGGTAACCGTGAAATGGTTTGCGGTATCGCAACTGACCCACAATATGGTCCAATGATGATGTTCGGTCTTGGTGGTGTATTTATTGAAGTTATGAAAGATGTAACATTCAGAATTGCGCCATTAACCGATGTTGATGCAACTGAAATGATTAAATCAGTTAAAGCATATAAACTTCTTGAAGGCGCTAGAGGAACAACTCCAGCTCAAATGGATCAAATTCAAGAAACATTATTGAGATTATCTCAATTAGTAACTGATTATCCATTTATTGATGAATTAGATATTAACCCATTATTAATCAGCGAAAAAACTGGCGAAGGTATCGCTGTTGATGGACGTATCAAAGTTCGTCTTAAAGAAGCAATGGATAAATTAAGTGGCGGATGCGTTTGTGGTTCTTGCCACGGCTGCTGCCAATAATAATTAGAAATTGACTAAATCCCCTCTTAAACAAGAGGGGATTTTTTATTGAAATTTTGCTGGCAAAAAACAAAATTTACATGTTTTATAAAGTTGAGGCTGCAAAAGAAAGGACAAATATGAATATTGCACGCACAAATATATCAAAAATTAATTTTGGAAAAATTAGTTGGGGTAATTCAAAACAAAGTGCAGAGACTTCAAAAGCATTGGCGATATTAAAAGAAAGAAATGATATTTACAACGATAACGAAGTTAGATATTCAGATGTTGCAAAACAATTGCAAATTCTAGCCGATCATGAAGACACTTTTCTTGTTTGTTGTAAACAAGCCAATGAAGATGACTTGTGCACAATAGGTACTGATCAAAATTCAAACCTTTTTGTTGTTGATGTATATGAAAATGATGGTAAAACTCGTCTTGATAGTTTTGCTCGCAGATATGCTTCTCCTGACAGCAGAGTGATTATAAATGGCAGATTTACAAGAAGCAAAATTGATGAATTTGCGCAAAATGTATTAAAATATCATCAAAGTGCAAAAATTAAATCTGATGTAGAAACTTTAATGCAAAGATTAGGAAAAGTTTGCAAAAAATAACACAGAGCAAAACAAATAAACCAGTTAAACCGTTTACACATGAAATTAAAGATTTTATTTATAAATACAAGGATAATTAAACATGAAAATCGCATTAAATAATAATTTTACAAAACCAAATTTCAAAGGTACAACTGTAATTAGAGCATTAACCGATTCTCATCAAGAAGCAAGATTAGAAGCGCAATTGCTATCCAGAATTTCTAAACAAGCTAAAAGTAACAACAATATTTTAGTTTTGAATTGTGGCGATTTGTTTGGTGGTGTATATTCAAGAGATTTAATGGTTGATTTATATAAAAAATTTAAACAAGCAAATCCAAATGTTGAAATAGTTATGACAATTGGAAACAATGACCCAATCACATCTCGTGATAAATATGCGCCAAAAAATCCTGATGATAAAAGAAGAGGACCTGAGTTTTTAAAAGATACCATTAAAGACTTTGAATCTTGCGGAATCCATGTTGTTTGTGCAAATTTTCTAGATAAAGAAACAGGAAAGTGCCCTACTTGGATTAAACCTTATACAATAATCGAAAGAGATGGGGACAGGATTTTTGTAACAGGTTTTTGTGTTAAAAGAATTATGGCTGATTTAAAAGATATTGAAGCTATATCTCAACAAGAAGCATTTGAAGAATTAAAAAGCGCAATTGAAAAAGAAAAACCAGATTCAATTATTGTTTTAAATCATGATTATGCGGATACCAGCGAAAGGTTATTTGAATATGCAAAAAATCAAGGGATTGATATTGATTTAATTGTTAATGGACATGACCATGATAATCCAAAAAGCAATCCAATGATAAATATGTATACCCCTAAAGTATTTTCAAAAAGCATGTTTGAAATGGATTTAAATATTCAAAATAGATTAAATGAGCTAAAAAATATAAAAGAAATTGAAAGTGGCGCTTTGCCTCTTGAAAGCGGAATTAATGAACTTATATCAGATTACGAAGCTAAATCCGGAATTTCAGATGTTGTTGCTCCGCATACTTTAAACTTACCTAAATTTTATGCTCACCCGGGAGCACTAGGCACATTTATTGCAGATGGTATAAAAGAAATTTCTGATGTTAATGCTGCATTTTTTGCTTCAAATGTCGTAAGAGTACCTTTATATTACAAAGAAAATGCTGACATTTTAAATTATGACACAAGAAAAGTAATCACATTTGATTCAACGGTTCAAAAAGCAACATTTAACCCTTATGAATTAAAAGACATTTTATCAACTGCGGTTGAAAAACGTTTAAGCTTAGGTGAACAAAATTCTAGATTTTTACAATGTTCAAGCAATATTAAAATCGTAGGCGAAGGTAATTCGGCTGATAAATCATATAGAATAGTTCAAATTTATTTAGATAACGAACCTTTGTTTGATGAAAATGGTTTTGCTTATGAGCCAGATAGACAAATATCTTGCGCATTTGATAATTTCATTCCAATAGATGGAAGAAGTGAAATTTTAAAAAATGCAGATAAAAAAGATGTCATTTTAGATGGCAAAAAACTTCGAATTGATGAAGTTTTAAAAAGACAACTTCAAAAAGCACCAAGCAGATTTGAAAAAGGAATGACATATCCTAAATTTGAACTTATTGAAACAATAATTTAAAAAATTATTTTATTTCAGTTAAATAATTATAGATTATATAGCTGACTAAATATTTTTCAAAAAAACTTATAATTTTTACATGGGTAAAATTTTAAATAACACCGAAAAACAAAAAAAATTTGTTGAAATATTCAAAAATGATGTTTCTCCTTATTTAAAAGGATATGAAGTTTTAAGAAAAAGACTATACAAAGAAGTTATATTTAAAAAAATTATTCCAAACACAATTTTTTTTGCAATTTATACAAGCTGCATTTTCTATATAGCTTTTTCACAGCATATCGCTTTAGCTATTATATGTATTCTTTTTACAATACCATTTCTAGCGACATTAATCCCCAACTTTAATTACAAAACGAATGAAAAAATAAATGCTTTTAAATTAAATTTAAAAAAAGATTTTTTAATTAAAATTATAAAAGCTTTTGGTGATATAAGATGGGTAAACAAAGTAAAAATATTTGAAGAAAGCGAATTAGAAAAAAGTGGTTTGTTTGCCAGTTTTAACCAAGAAAATATAGACGATTGCTTTTTTGGAAAACACAAAGACATCGATTTTAAAGTTTGCGAAATTAAAATGCTTAATTTCAAAGGAATTATTCTAGAATTTAATCAAAATAAAAAAGTTGAAACCAGAGCAGTTATTTCAACAAAAAGAGATTTAATCGGAAGAGATAGTTATAAAATAGGAATGGTTGTTTTTGGTATAATACTTGTACCAATTTTATTTGGATTTTTTGAATATTTATTCAGCGGTTTAGGTTTTTTATCCATTATTCCACAAATGTATGACTCTATAAATCCAACAGGAAATTTTGTAGCTTTTTTAACGCTTACATGTGCAGGAATTATATTTTTTTCTATAGCAATTATTATATTTGGATTTTTGATACGTATTTTTGTTTTTGCAATAAAAGAATATTCTAAAGAACTAAAAAAGCAAGAGCAAATTATTTTAGAAGATGTAAAATTTGAAAAAAAATTTCATGTACATTCTGAAAATCAAATAGAAGCTCGTTGTATTGTAACTCCAGCATTTATAGAAAAATTTTTAAATTTAAAAATAGCATTTAAATCAAATAAAGTAAAATGTTCTTTTTATGACGATAAAATCATGTTTGCAATTTCAACAAAGAAAAACCTTTTTGAAATTGGGTATATAAACAGAAACTTACTAGAACCTAAAAACTTTAAAAATCTATTTGATGAAATTAATGCAATTTATGATATTATTGAATATTTTAATTCAGATAAAAAACTATAAGAACAGGAAATTAGATTATGAATATCGATATATCACCTGAATTTTACAATATTTTAAAACCATACGAAGTTTTAAGAAAAAAAATATACAAAAAAAGAGTAATGATAATTGTTACTTTTTTCCCTATGCTTTTTCTTATAATTTATTTGGGTTTTCAAAATTGTGCATTTACTTGGTTATTTTTGCCTTTTGGAATTGCAGCATCAAAACTAGGTATTGAAACAACCGAAGAAGAAAAAAGATTTATCAAAAATCTGAAAGAAAATTGTCTACCGATATTTTTAAAAAAATATAAGAATATAGAAATAAAAAAATATTTTGAATCCGCAACCTTAAGAAGAATGCTTCAAAAAAGTGGGTTTTTAAATTGCGAATCAATGAATGAACACAGCTTATTTATAGATGATAACTTTGAAATTAGCTTAAACAATAAAACAACAAAATTGTTCGATTATAAAATAACTTCACATATAGCAGATAGTTGTGAAGACTTTGAAACAGGGACAACAATTGCAAAGTTCAAAGGAGTGTCGCTACTGTTAGATTTAAACAAAGAAATTAAAAACGAAATTGTAATTACTACAAAAAATAATTCTCCAAAAAATAAAAGAATGCTATCATATATCTTTTGGATTGGAGTTCTTACAATAATTTTTGGCTTTCTTCTTTATGGGCTAATATTTAGTACAATCTACAATGTAAAATATGAAACCGATGCTTTTTATACTACTGTTGGGTTTTTAATATTTTTATTTTCAACAATAGTTTCCCTTATTTATTATGCTATAAAGTATAATCCAAGAAAAAAACATATAAATGACAAACTGGAAGATATTGCATTTAATAAAAACTATAAAATAGAAACGCTAGATCAAATTGAAGCAAGATACATTTTGACTCCCACCTTTATTGAAGCACTAAATAGTCTTAAATCTTTATATAAATCAAATGGTTTGTACTGCTATGTGTATTTAAATAAGATGTTTTTATTGATATCAACAAATAAAAACTCATACGAAATTGGAAAGTTAAATACAACTTTATTTAGTCAAAAAATAATAGATAATTTTTATGATGAAATAGAAACAATGCTTAAAGCAGTAGAAACATTATCAAAATACTAATTATCTCTTACTTCAAAACTAATTTCCCACTCATCTTCTTGTGTGTCTTCTTTGACTGCTTGAGAAACAAGAGTATCTTTTCTTATAGGGTTATTGTTGTTTGAATTAATCTCGTCAAAAACAAGGTTATATTTTTCTTGTTTTGGTTTTTCAAGCTCGTCTTGTTCTTGCTTTATTCCTACAAATTCATTATCAAGTTTTGCTTTTGTATTATAGTCTTCTAATTTTTCAATTTTTAATTCTTGATATGTGTCGGATTTTTCGGGAAATGGCGCATTTTTAATATCATCTTTTTGAATAGGCAACCAAAAACCAAAAGTTGAGCCTTCATTTAATTTTGATTTAACAAAGACTTTACCGCCGTGGTGTTTTTCAATTGCTACTTTAACTAGATGTAAGCCAAGACCCGTGCCTTTTACTGTATGAACTTGATTTTCAATTCGATAAAATCTTTCAAAAATCATTTTTTGATGTTCAGGAGCAATTCCCATTCCATTGTCCTCAACGGTAACTTCTAAGAAATTATCATCACGTGCAATTTCTGCTCTAATTTTAATTCTAGAATCATTAGGAGAATATTTAATCGCATTTGTAATTAAATTACTCATAACTCTTTCGATACTTTGAGAATTATATGAAATCAAAGGCAAACTGTCTTCTTTGATAAATGTCATTGAAATATTTTTTTCATCAGCCAATACTCTATGACTATTTGTAATTTTTTCAATGGTTGATGTGATATCTTGTTTTTCCATTTCAAGGGTTTTATCTGATTGCAATCTTGAAAAATCAAGAATATCATTAACCATTGTGTTTAATCTAATTACTTCTTGATTAATTGTTCCAATAAATTCTTTTTGTTCTTCATAGTTAAATTCAGAACCATAGTTATACAATGTATCAGCATAAGAGCTCAAAATTGTAACAGGAGTCCTTAATTCATGTGAAACATTTGAAATGAAATCATTTTTAAGTTTATCAACTTCTGCTTCTTTGGTTACATCAATTAAAACAATAATATAACCAAGATAATCATGCATTTTTGAATACATTGGAGAAATAATTGATTTAATAATTCTTTTATCAACATTAACATTAAACTCCAATGGTTTCTTTTCAATGATATCAAGTGGAGTGTTTTTAAATTGAGTAATTTTATCTTTAAAACACAACTCTCCTGTTGTATCGCAATAATTTTGAATTGATGTATTCAAGATTTCTTTTTGTGTAGAGTTTAATATTCTTTGAGCGGATGAATTAATTATTGAAATTTTATCATAATTATCACAAACAACTACACCATTTGCAATGCTCATTAAAACAGCTTCAAGCTTATTTCTTTCTAAAGTCAGTTGGTCAATATTTTGTTCTTCATAGTTATGAAGCTTTTTAGACATTTCATTAAAAGCGTCAAACAATTCTTTAATTTCACCCGATGCTTGGTTATAGTCTAACACTGTACCAAATTTGCCTTGTTCAATTTCTTTAACACCATGGTGTAAAAGAGTTAGTTCTCTTCTAATTAAAAAAGCGTTTCCTAAAATAACAAGGGTGAAAACAAGCCAGACTGCGCTAAAAACCCAAAACATTGAATTTTTGGTGGTATTAGTTACGCCTTTTGCTAAATCTGCAGATAAACCAATTTCAACTTGTCCTACAACTTTTCCATTACTGTCTTGAATTGGAGAAGACATAAGAGTATCAGTGTTTTTAGCACGTTTATTATAGGCTTCTATTGTAGTATAAATTACTTCGCCAGCTTTATTTTTAAAAGTAATATAAGATATATCACTTGTTGAGCCCAAAATTGAATGAACATGTGCTTTAACCGAATTTAATGCAGCAGGGTTTGTTGCTGCTTGGGTTATTTCATAATTCTGTACGGCAAGCGTTTTTGTGAGAAGTTGCCCAAAACTTCTATAACTTTCATCTAATTCTATCTTTACTCTATTAACTGCCCAAAAAGAAATTGCTACGATTAATGAGGTTGAAATAACGAGGGCTGCGATAATTAGCTTGTTTTGGGTAGTTAAATCAATATTTAATTTCTTTTTCATAATTGAATTGTAACATAATATTAAAATTTTTAACAGTTAAAATTGGTTTTAAAAATACTAAAATTGCCCAATTTACCAATTAATTTTTCTTTTTATGATGTTAGCATAAAAACGAGCACGCAAGAAAAGGAAAAAATATGAGAAATTTTGTAGTTAAATTTGGTAGCTTCATTGTAAATATCATGGCAATTGTAACCATTGTTGCTTTAATTATTTCAACAGTTAAAGTGTTTATGTATCAAGGTCTTTGGTCAGGTCTTGGCGTATTATGGGCAGGATTAGTTAGTTTTATTTTTGTATTTTTCTCGATTTATCTTCTTATGTCAATCAATATGAAACTAACTAATATGAATCTTGGTCATAATGATAGTTATAACGCTTAAACAAAAAAACACCCTATCAAAAGATAGGGTGTTTTCATTAAGATAAAAATTATCTCATCAACTCGCCAACTGCCTTATAAACAGACATTCTTTGAGCTGCATCTTTTTCAGCTTGAGCGTATAGCTCTTCTGCTGCTTGTGGGTTTGTTTTAAGAAGTGATTTATATCTACCTTCAGAACGGATAAAGTCTTGGTAGCTTCCTTTTGGATCTTTAGCGTCCCAAGTAAATGGCACTTCATTTTCTGGATTATATCTGTATAGTGGGAAATATCCAGCTTCAACCGCACGTTTTTGCTCAGTTTGAGTTTTAGACATATCGATACCATGAGCAATACATGGAGCATAAGCAAAGATGATTGATGGACCATTATAAGCTTCTGCTTCTTGGAATGCTTTAAGAGTTTGTTGTCTATCAGCACCAAGAGAAACTGAAGCAACATAAACATATCCATAAGACATGCTCATTAAGCCCATGTTTTTCTTATATGTCTTTTTACCACCTGTAGCAAATTTAGCAACAGCACCAGTTGGTGTTGATTTAGAAGCTTGACCACCAGTATTTGAATATACTTCAGTATCAAGAACTAAGATATTAACGTTTTGTCCTTGAGCTAATACGTGGTCAATACCGCCGTAGCCGATATCATTTGCCCAACCGTCACCACCGATAATCCATAATGATTTATCAGTGAAATAGTCTTGAAGTTCTCTAACTTTTGCTAAATCAGCACAATCAACATCAGCATATTTTGCCAAAACTTCTTTAGCTTTGTTTTGAGCAGCTAATGCAACATCGGTTTTTGAATTATCAAAGTGAGAAATAGCTTCTTTTAGAGCGTCTGCTAAATCAGCAGGAGTTTTATCACATTCAAGAACTTTTTCAACGTAAGTTTTTAAAGTATCTCTGTTTTGATCAACAGCCAATCTCATACCAAAACCAAATTCAGCATTGTCTTCAAATAATGAGTTAGCCCAAGCTGGACCTCTGCCTTCTTTGTTTTTAGTGTATGGAATAGTTGGGAAAGTACCAGAGTAGATTGATGAACAACCAGTTGCATTTGCAACGATTGCATTTTCACCAAATAATTGAGAAACCAATTTAACATAAGGAGTTTCACCACAACCAGCACAAGCGCCTGAGAATTCAAATAATGGAGTTCTAAGCATTGCACCTTTAATTGTTTTAGTTGTGTTTTTACCCATAACGTTATCTGGTAATTCGCCAAAGAATTTTTCGTTTTCTTTTTCACCAGCAGCTTTTTCAGCTTCGATTGTTGACCAAGTTAGCGCTTCTTTTCCAGGAATTTTGTTCATTGGACATTGGTCAAGACATACGCCACAACCTGTACAGTCATCGCAGTATACTTGAACTTTGAATTTTTCACCATGGTCGTTTGGTTTAGCATCAACCATTGTAAATGATGCTGGGGCTTTCGCTGCATCAGCTGGTTCAACTAGTTTTGTTCTAATTGCAGCATGTGGACAAGCTGAAGCACAAACGCCGCATTGTGCGCAAGTTTCACTGTTCCATTTTGGAACTCTTGGAGCAATACCACGTTTTTCAAGTTTTGCAGTACCTGTTGGAATAACACCATCCACACTCATTGCAGATACAGGGATATCATCACCTTTTTGACGCATTGATGGCTCAATGATTGATTTAGCAAATTCATCAGCATTTTCTGGAATCATTTGAACATCATCAACGTGTTTAACGCCATCTAGCGTTGCAGGAACAACAACTTCTTCAGTAGCGTTAACTGCAGCGTCAATTAAAGCAAGATTCATGTTAACAACGTCATCGCCTTTTTTCTTAAAGGTTTTGATTGTCATTTCTCTCATACCTTCTAAAGCTTGTTCAAATGGAATAATTCCAGAAACTTTGAAGTATGCAACCATCATAACTGTGTTAGCACCTTTGCCACGAAGACCAGGTTGTTCTTTAACTAATTTTTCAGCATCAACATTGTAGAATTTAATTTTTTTGTTGATGATTGTTTCTTGCATATCTTTTGTTAAATGAGCAAAAGCTTCTTCTTTAGAGTATGGAGAATTTAATAAGAATGTTCCACCTTCTTTGATACCTTTTAATAAATCATATTTACCAATATATGCATGAGTTGAACAAGAAACAAAATCAGGTGCTGTAATTAAATATGTTGATTTAATGTGTTTGTCACCAAATCTTAAGTGAGAAACTGTAACACCAAATGATTTTTTAGAGTCGTAAGCAAAGTATGCTTGAGCATCTTTATTTGTATATTGACCAATAATTTTAATTGAGTTTTTGTTAGCACCAACAGTACCATCTGAGCCTAAGCCCCAGAACATACAGTTTGTAGTGCCTTCTGGTTCTGTAACAATTTGTTCGGTCACTTTTAGTGATAAGTTAGTAACATCATCGTTAATACCAACTGTGAAACCATGGAAACCGTTGTTTTCTAGATGTTTATAAACAGCTAAAATCATTGATGGGCTAAATTCTTTTGAAGATAAACCATAACGACCGCCGATTACTTTAATATCTTTGTTTTGTAAAGCTGCAACAACGTCTAGATATAATGGTTCACCGATTGAACCAGGTTCTTTTGTTCTATCTAATACAGCAATACGTTTTGTTGTAGCAGGTAATGCTTCGTTGAAGCGTTTAACATCAAATGGTCTATATAATCTAACTTTAACTAAACCATATTTTGTTCCACGGTTAGCATTTAAGTATTCAATTGTTTCTTCAATCGCTTCACAACCAGAACCCATAGCAACGATAATATCAGTAGCATCAGCTGCACCAACATAATCGAATGGGTGATATTGTCTGCCAGTAATTTTAGCAACTTTATCCATATATTCTTGAACGATATCAGGAGTAGCAGCGTAATATTTGTTTGAAGTTTCTCTACCTTGGAAGTATACGTCACCATTTTGTGCACCAACTTTTGATATTGGAGCTTCAGGACGAAGAGCTCTTTGTCTAAATTCTTCAATATATTTTGGTTCAACTAATGAAGCGATATCTTCGTAAGAAATTTCTTCAATTTTATGAATTTCATGAGATGTTCTAAATCCATCAAAGAATTGTAAGAACGGAACTTTTGCTTTATATGTAGCTAAGTGAGCAACTAAAGCTAAATCCATTTCTTCTTGAACAGAGTTTGCAGCAAGCATAGCATAACCTGTGTTGCGGCAAGCCATAACGTCAGTATGATCACCAAAAATTGCTAATGATTGAGCAGCTAAAGCACGTGCTGAAACGTGGATTACATGAGGAAGCATTTCACCAGCAGCTTTGTGCATTACAGGAATCATTAATAATAAACCTTGAGAAGCAGTGTATGTAGAAGTCAGTGCACCTGCTGCAAGTGAACCATGAACAGCACCTGCTGCACCTGCTTCAGATTGCATTTCAGCAACTTTAACTTCTTTGCCCCAAATGTTTTTTTTGTGTTGTGAAGCCCACTCATCAACCCATTCACCCATTGTAGATGAAGGTGTGATTGGGTAAATCGCAGAAACTTCACTCAAAGCGTACGCAACATGAGCTGCAGCGTAATTACCGTCAACAGTAATTGTTTTTTTTGTCATATTGTGGTTTCCCTTTCGTTTACTCCCTAATCAACTTAATTAATATTATAACGCAAACAAAAAAAGCAACTAAAATATTTGATTGATTATTTTATTTGTTTGATAATTAGTAATAATACTTTTAAATAAAAGGCAATTAAATGTATAATAAAAATTCAAAAAAAGCAGAAGAATTTATAAACCATCAAGAAATCTTAGACACTCTTGAATATGCACAAAAAAACAAAGATAACTTTGAATTAATTGAAAAAATTCTTCAAAAAGCAAAACCAACGAAAAACGGAAATGAAACCCATTGTGAGGGGTTAACATATAAAGAAGCAAGTGTTCTTTTGGCTTGCGAAGATAAAAATGTTTTAGATAAAATTTTTAATTTAGCTCGTGAAATTAAAGAAGCTTTTTATGGAGATAGAATAGTTATTTTTGCACCATTATACCTTTCAAACTATTGCGTTAATGGTTGCGTATATTGTCCATATCACCATCAAAACACAACTATTCCAAGAAAAAAACTAACCCAAGAAGAAATTACCAAGGAAGTAATTGCGCTTCAAGATATGGGTCATAAAAGATTAGCCATTGAATCAGGGGAAGATCCAATCAATAACCCGATTGAATATATTTTAGATTCAATTAAAACAATTTATTCTATCAAACACAAAAATGGTGCAATTAGACGTGTAAACGTTAATATTGCTGCTACAAGCGTTGAAAATTATAAAAAATTACGTGACGCTGAAATTGGAACATATATTCTTTTTCAAGAAACATATCATAAAGAATCTTATGAAAAATTACACCCAACAGGACCAAAGCACAACTATGCATATCATACAGAAGCCATGGATAGAGCTATGGAGGCAGGAATTGAAGATGTTGGCTTAGGAGTTTTATTTGGTCTTGAAAGATACAAATATGAATTTATCGGGCTTTTAATGCACGCACAACATCTAGAAGCAGTCTATGGTGTTGGACCTCACACAATTTCTGTTCCAAGAATTAAAAACGCTGATGATATTGACGCTAAACAATTTGATAACGGAATTGATGATGAAACGTTTGCAAAAATTGTTGCGCTAATTAGAATTTCCGTTCCTTATACAGGTTTAATTGTTTCAACAAGAGAATCGCAAAAAGTAAGAGAAAAATTACTTGAACTTGGAGTTTCGCAAATTTCAGGAGCTTCAAGAACTTCTGTTGGAGGATATAGCGAAAAAGAAAGACCATCTGACACAGAACAGTTTGACGTATCAGACCAAAGAACACTTGATGAAGTTATAAGATGGTTAATTGAATTAAAAAAAATCCCCTCTTTCTGCACTGCTTGCTATAGAGAAGGTAGAACAGGCGACAGATTTATGTCGCTATGCAAAACCGGCTTAATTCAAAACTGTTGTCAACCAAACGCTTTAATTACGCTAAAAGAATTTTTAATGGATTACGCTAGCGAAGAAACCAAAGAACTTGGTGAAAAATTCATTAAAGAGGAATTAGAAAAATTAAAAAATGAAAATTTAAAAAAGACAATTACTAATAATCTATTAGAAATTGAAAAAGGAAACAGAGATTTTAGGTTCTAAAAATGAGCACAATATTAAAATCGCAACGCCCGCATATCGCATTTTTTGGCTGTACAAACGCTGGAAAATCAAGCATAGTAAATAAAATTACCAGTCAAAATCTATCTGTAGTGTCAGACATCAAAGGAACAACCACTGACCCCGTGCTAAAATCAATGGAATTAATTCCAATTGGCCCTGTAGTAATAATTGATACCGCAGGATATGATGACACATCTGAACTTGGCAAAAAACGAATTGAAAAAACAAAAGAAATAATAAATAGAACTGATGTTGCGATTTTAGTTATCGATTCAAAAGAAAAGATGAACGTTTATGATGAAGAACTAATTAAAACTTTCAAAAAGAAAAATATTCCCTATATTATCACCTACAATAAATCTGATTTAATTGAACAAAAAGAAAAAGACAAGTTCTATATAAGCACAATAACAAATGATGGAATTGAAGAGCTAAAAGAAAAAATCAAAACACTAGTCAATGAAAATAAAGAAGAAAAATTTATCATTAAAAACAAAATCAAAAAAGGTGATATTGTTTTTCTTGTTATTCCAATTGATGACTCAGCTCCAAAAGGGAGATTAATCCTGCCACAGCAAAATGTTTTAAGAGAAATTCTTGATGTAGAGGCAGTTGCAATTTGTACACAGATAGATGAACTTGAAATGATGTTATCTAAAGTTACACCTAACCTTGTAATTAGCGACTCTCAAGTTTTTAATAAAGTTAAAGATATTATTCCAAAAGAAATTTTATTAACTTCTTTTTCAATTTTAATGGCGAATTATAAAGGCGAGCTCCAAGTGCTTATTGATGGAGCAAAAGAACTTGAAAACCTTAAAAATAGAGATATAATTTTAATTTCAGAGGGTTGCACACACCACAGACAATGCAACGACATCGGAACAGTGAAGCTTCCAAATTGGATTAAGGAACACACAAAAAAAGATTTAACTTTTGAATTTTGCCAAGGAAATGAATTTCCACAAGATTTATCAAAATATGCTTTAATTGTGCATTGTGGCGGATGCATGTTAAATGAAGCAGAGATGAAATCAAGGATCAATATTGCAAAAGAACAAAATAAAAAAATTGTAAATTATGGGATTTTAATTGCTTATATGAATGGAATTTTAGCTCGAGCAGTTGAAATTTTTAAAAAATAAATTAGAAGTTTTATTTTTACACTAAAAAAACGAGGGGCAAAACCCCTCGGCTAAAAAATTTGCGTAAAAATTGCGTAAGCCTTTTGGCTTTTGTATAAAATGTATTATTTTATGCAAAATTAAATATGTATTTCTTTCTCAAGTCTTTCAGACTTCTTCATTTTTCTTTTCTTTTTTCAATCGCCTACCAAAGAAAAGAAAAATGAAGCAAAAAGAAAAGAAAACAGGGCTTGGTTTGTTGTTAGCTACTAGTGGTGCACTAAGTTCAGTGCGTTAGCCGAAGCTCCCAAGCGAAAGCGATGAGCTTTTGCTGGAGCTGTACGATGGCGACGTAAGAGTTTCTGTAAAGAAACTCCACAGGAGCAAAGTTGCTTACGGCAACTCGCTTCGCTCAGACATGCCTCACGCAACTATTTTTCACTAAGTGCACGTGAAAAAAGAAATAGATAATTAATAAAATTATTTCAACAAGCGAAAAATTTAATTCCGTACGAAAGTAAAACTGGAGGGTATTTTATGCGCTCTAAAATTTAGTTAAAGAAACATGGGAATTATTGTAGCAGGTGTATAAAATATCCCGACTGTTTTACTCAGGA
>SUTT01000019.1 GCA_015152565.1 Cyanobacteria bacterium SIG27 | reverse complement strand
AAAAATATTCCTGCAAAATAAAAAAATAAGATATAAATAAATGTTTTAATGTAGCCATGGAAGCTTAACTTAAAAAGCGTTGAAGCAAATAAGCTGATTGTAACTATAATAAAATAAACTAATAGTCCTTTTTCAAAGGGTTTTAATTTTAAGTTGATTTTTTCATTAGAAAATATTGTTTTAAAAATCATCAAAAAACTAAAAAGTAGCGCTAAAGCCCCCATTATATCGCTTGATGAGAAAATTGCGCTGAACAACAAGATAAGAAGTACTAAAAAAGCAATTCTATCAATGTTATTCATAAAAAGACTGTTGTTAATGAAATTTTTAATATTAGTGTACATCTTGGTTTATTTTTGTATGCTTGTCTAAATCTTCGTGTACGTTGTTTGTTGGCTCAGGGCTTGCTATAACGTTTGAAATAACTCCGTTTAATTTATATTTAGCACCTTCTAGCGTGATTGGTAAGCCGATTTTAACTTTGTTTCCGCCAACAACTGCATCGCCATCTTTTGTGATTTTTGCACTATCAACAACTTTAACCAAATAATCATATTGATATGGAACAGTGTCGTCATTTATTAAGATGTATGGTTTTTTAGGGTTAATTGTTGGGACGATTGTTTTTCTTTTATCGTATTTAACATCTTTAATTTTTAATTTTGTATAAGGAACATTTCTAATTGTAATAAAAGTTTCTTCGTCTTTTTTGAATAATGGTTCATCTGATGTTGTATTAACGCCTCTTAAATATATTTCTAGTTCAACATTAACAGTTGCTTCAATTTGATTGGATGAGGTAGAGCGTTTTCCTTTTAGTGTGCAATAGCCTACAATTAAGCCTATTAAAATAAGTGCAATAATTAGATAATCAAATGGTTTAATTTTTTTTATAAATTCCATAATTTTCCCTCTAACAACTTAACTCTTTTTTCATGTCTTCTATTGTAATCGTGTGACATCCAAAATATCTTATAACAATGCTTGCTGCAAAGTTGCCTATTGCCATTGCAAGTTTTGGTTCAATTCCAGCGCAAAGCGCCAATGTAAAGGCGGCGACAACAGTATCGCCAGCGCCTGTTACGTCAAAAACTTCTTTTTTGTTGTATGCTGGTATCATTGAAAATTTAATTTCATTGTTTTCTTTTTCAAATAGCGCCATACCGTTTTCGCCACGAGTTAAAAGAACTTTTTCTAAATTCAAATCTAATAAAAGCTTTTTTCCTGCTTGTTTTAGACTTTGTTCGTCTTTAATAAAGAAGCCAACTTGTTTTTCGCTATCTGGTTGGTTTGGAGTAATTGCTGTTACTCCTTTGTATTTTTCCATATTTTTTTGAATATCAGCAACAATAATTTTATTGTGTTTTTTTGCTTCTTCTATTGCGCATTTAACAACGTTATCTGTTAAACAACCCAAATGATAATCAGATAAGATTATTCCATCAAAATCTTTAATAGATTTTTTTATATTTTCAATCACTTTTTGTTCAGTTTCATTTGATAGAGGGGCTTTTGTTTGTCTATCAATTCTTACTATTTGTTGAGTAATGCTATGGTTACAAGAGCCTGAAATTCTTGTTTTTGTGGTGGTTTTGCGGTCTTTATCCATTACCATTAGGCTTGTATTTATCCCTTTTTCTTCTAAAATTTCAAGAAGTTTTTTGCCATAATAATCATCACCATAAACCCCAATGGCACTTGCTTTCCCTTTGTTTAATTTGGAAACATTATGAGCGGCGTTTGATGCTGCGCCTAGGATTTTTTTTGTTTCATAGTGTTCTAAAATTAAAACAGGTGCTTCTCTTGAAATTCTTTCAGTATTACCATAAACCATTTCATCAAGAGCAAAATCACCTATAATTAAAAGTTTTGGATTTAATAATTTATCTATATTTAATAAAATATCTTTTTTCATATATCCTCACATGCGATATTTATAATATCACAAATTGCTTATTTTTTATATTTTTCTTGCCTTTGCTCAAATTGAATGTCTTCTAAAATTTTGCGATTTATTGTGAACAAATCTCCAACAATAGCGAGCATAAAACAAATAAAAGACAATGTTAAAATAATTGCGCATAATATTAATGATTGAATATGTCCTTGTCCGCTTGAAGTAAAATAAAAATATAAAAACCTTAAACCCAAAATAAAGCCAATACTGAACAATATGCTTGCTATGGTATTAAAAAATTTGCAAGGTCGATAAATTATAAAAAAGCGAATTAAGTTTTTCGCTTGTTTAAAAATGTAATCAAAAGAATTTTTAAACAACTTTGATTTTCTATTTTCTTGCGGATTAACGTTTATATCAACATTTTTAATAATTAAATTTTTATATTTTGCTTGAATTATTGATTCAATTGTATAGGTAAATGAATTGAAAATATTTAAATGTAAAAGTGCATTTCGAGAATATGCTCTAAAACCGCTTGCAGCGTCTTTGATGTCAATTTTTGAAACTATTTTAACCATAAATGAGCCAAATCTTTGCATTATTTTTTTAAATAATGAAAATGTCTTAATTTTGTCTATCGGGCGAGCGCCAATTACGATATCAGCTTCATTGTTTATTATTGGCGAAATCAGCTTTTCAATATCATAAGCGCAGTATTGGTTATCTCCATCAATGTTGACTAAAATATCTGCCTTTAGAGAAAGTGCGTGTTTTGCGCCAATTTTAAAGACACTAGCTAAACCATGCTTTTGGGCTAAATCTAAAACTTTAACTCCAAATTCTTTTGCAATTTGCGAGGTTTTATCTTCGCTAGCGTCATTAATGACAAAAATTTCAATTTCATCTATTCCTTTAATTTTTTTTGGAATTGATTTTAAAACCTCTAAAATACTCTCCTGTTCGTTATGAGCAGGTATTTGAATAACTAATTTCATAAAGTAATTATACATCAAATAGAGGATATTTAAAAAGTTATGTTAAAGAATTTTAATTGGTGGCACGATTACTAAAATGTAAGAAACGAAAACTTAATTAAAAAATTATATACACACCATATAACTTTATTGTCATCCTTATTAGAGCCTATTGTACTTGTTGCAATAGCTTTTTTTTATGTGTAAATTATATTTATGGTTTTAAGGATAGTTTTAATTTTATTTTTGTTGAGTAGTTTTGTTTTTGCAAAGCATTTGTATCCTGAAAAATATTATCAAGATATTTGGTGTAAAGAGCAAAAAGGGCAAACCGAAGTTAAATTAATAGATGACACTAGAATTGACTGTTTAACAAAAACACATGCTATTGAATTTGATTTTGCTTCAAAATGGGCTGAAGCCATTGGGCAAAGCTTGCATTATTCAAATATGACTAAAAGAAATGCAGGTATTGTTTTAATTATTGAAAAATCTGATGATTATAAATATTTTAATAAAATTAAACCTTTATGTGAAAAACATCAAATTACGCTTTGGGAAATGAAACCGCCTAATAAACCTATCAAAACACAAGAGTTCTATAACTTAGAAAAAATCATAGAACTCATTATTGGTTTTATTAAGGCATTAATTAAATTATTTTCCAATTTCTAATGAAGCGTTAGCCATTGCTTTTGATATACTCATTACGCCAAGTGATGCTTCAAATGCACGTTGTGCAATAGTTGCATCTGCAATATCCACCATTGCATTGGTGTTAGATGTTCTGATGTAGCCATTTTCATCAGCGTCTGGGTGTCCTGGTTTATAAATTTTTGCTCCTGGCGTTGGATCTTCTACTATTCCATCAAAATTAACTCCGCCAAGATTAGATGAACCAGACAATGCCCCCATTCCCATAGAAGATAAAACTGTTGCAAAGCTTTGATCTTGATTAGAAGAAATAATTGGGATTTTTCTTGTGTAGTTTGGTGTGTCAATATTTGCTATGTTTTTTGCTGCGATTTCAACACGTTTACCGTGGACTGATAAACCCTCTCTACCTATATTAAAAGCGTTTAAAATTCCCATTTGTATTTACCCCCTAACCGTTAGCTGACACGTTAAGTGCTGTTTTAATTTCTGTTATTGTGCTTGAAAGATGTCTTACTGCAACGTTATATAATAAATAGTTTTCTTGCATTTTTGCTAATTCATCTTCTGTTGATATATTTTGACCGCCACCCATGGTGCTTGATGCTATTGGGCTTGGACCATATTTTTCTACAACACTTGCTTCAATTCTTGATGAAATACCACTATTTAAATATTGAGAAAAATCAATGTCTTTTCTTCTATATCCTTTTGTATGCATATTTGCAATGTTATCAGATAGACACTCTTGTCTTTGAGCGACTAATGATAACATTTTTTGTGGATTATTTAATAAATGCATTGGAACTATGCCCATTTTTTATTCCTTTATTATTCAGTAATATTTATTGCTTGTTGATACATTTGATCAACTGCTTTCATGAGTGATGTCGTAGCTAAAATCGAAGCGTTAATTCTTGAAACCATATAAATTTCAGAAATTACATCAATATTAGATCGCTCAATCCCATGTTGTTTTATGTAGTTATGATCTTCTACAAGCTTCATTGCGCCAGAATTTTGCGTTGCAATATATTCATTAGACCCAACGTCTTTTAGAGCTTCTGGGTTTTCAAATTGTACAACGGGGATTGTTCCGACGTAATCTGGTTCTTTAATTAAATCTTTATATGTGAAAACATCGCCGTTTGGTTTGATTTCGATTTTTACGCAAGAACCGTCAATTTTTATTCCGGAACCAACCAAATCTCCTGTTTTTGTCACAAGATATCCTTCTTTATTTTTCATAAAGGCGCCATCTCTTGTATATCTTATTTCACCATTTGGGGTTGTAACAGGTATATAACCCGCTCCCTGAAGGGCGATATCAAGAGGGTTGTTAGTGATTAAATAATCGCCTGTTTTAGTGTCAATTCTTTCAACGCCATGTACTGACCCATCAGCATCAATAACATCTTCAAAGCGAATTGCTTTATAGCCATTTGTGTTAACATTGGCAAAATTTTGCGTAGCATAAGCTAATCTATCAAATTCGACAGTTAAGTTTGTGCTTGCTTTTCTAACTATACCTTGTAAATTATATGCCATAGTTTAACCTTTATACTTGTCCTAGTCTTGAAATTGCTGAGGATAATTTTGAGTTTTGCATTCTAAACATTTGCCTATTTGCTTCAAAACTTCTTCTGTAGTTTGCCATTTCAATATATTCTTTTTCCAGTGCTACGTTTGAACTTTCAACATAGCCTTGTCGAACACAATTTGAATTAATCAACGAACCGTCTGTTGAAACAATTCCGATTGTTCCTGCTGGGATTAAACCTCTTTTTTCTTCGTCAAAAACTCCAATTTTTCCATCTAATCCAATTTTAATTTTATCAAGACTTTCTGGTATATATGGTAAAACAATTGGAGCGCCACCAGAGGATAAAACTTTTTGGTTTGCTTGTGTTAAAAGATTTCCATCTTTATCAATTTGAAACCTTCCATCACGAGTAAGTTCAATCGAACCATCTTGGTTTAAAACTTGGAAATAACCTTTATCGGATAGCGCAATATCGAGTGGTTTTTGTGTCATTGCAAGACGTCCAACTTGCTCATCAACACTATGAGATAGAGCGTTTGGTCCAATAAATTCTGCAAAAGAAGAGATAACGGCTTCTTTTCTTTGATAACCAACTTTATCAAAACCAACAACGTTCTCGCCAAAAATGCCCATAATATCCATATCCATTTGCATTGCATTAATGGATTGAGCAATTCCTGAGGCGTCAAAGTTTATTCCTGCTGCTAATCTCATTGATTGGTTACTCCTTTTTTATAGGGCAACGACACAAACGCCTTAATCTTCATAGAAAAAAGAAAAAATACGGCATTTGTATTACTTTTAAGAATATTTTTCAAAAAGTCAAATATATTCATTATTGAACTCGCATGAAAAATAAAATATAATAAAATCTATGAGTAATCGTGAACAAGAAAAAATTGAATACATCAAAAAATCGTTTGAATTAAAACATAAAAAAAGATACAAAGAAGCTATTGAAGTTCTTTATAAAGTTTTAGAATATGACAATAATGAAGAAGATAGCGTTGAAATATTATCTCAATTAGGAGATTTATATTTAGCAATCGATAGTTATGATAGAGCAATTGATCAATACCAAAAAGCTTTATCAATTAATGGATTGCATCAACACAGTTTGCAACAATGTTTTGAAATTAATTATAAAACAAATCAGTTAAATAAAGCCCTTAAAATTGCCATTGAAATGTGTGAAAATAATAAAAGCTTTAAAAATTATCACAACTATTTAAGAGCCTTAATTGCGCTTGATAAAAAACAAGATGCGATTGAACTTTTTAATACATTATCTGAAAATTTCAAACTTGATTGCGATATTTTATATTTAATTTCTACAATTAGCGATAATAAAAGAGAAATTATCTTAAAAAGAATATTAGAAATTGATGTTAGCCATACACAAGCTAATGTTGATTTAGCAACGATTGAATTTAATAAAGGTAATTATTCAAAAGTAATTTCTTATTGCATTAATGCAAATGATGAACATCCGTTGGCTTTATATTATCTTGCAAGAATTGAATCCGATAAACATAACTATTCAAGAGCTGTTGAGCTTTATTTAAAAGCGATTGAATTAGATGATGATAGTCATGATTTTTATTTTGATTTAGCAAAAGCTTATGTCGATATTTCTTGGCTTGATGAAGCGATGATGGCACTTAAAAAATCTATAAACATGTCAATTGTCAAAAATCATAGCGCCGATATTGACGAAAAACATTTCTTATCAGGTTGGATTTTAATCAAACAAAACCAACCTACTAAAGCACTTTTAAGTTTAAATTCTATTAAAAAAGAATCACTTTTGTACTCAAAAGCACAAGTTTTGATTCAAATAATTAATCTTAAAAATTCTAATACATCTGCTGCGCTAACAAAATTGGAAGAGTTATATTCTAAAGAACAAGATAATCTGATTTTACTAGACACTTTAGCGCTTGCTTATAAAGATTTAAAATTGTATAAAAAGTCAATTGAAACCTTTAAAAAAGCTTTGGAGCTTAATCCTGATTCAATTTATTACATTCTTGAGCTTATTGATTTATTAATTGATGATAAAAATTATGATGAAGCAATGGAGCTAATCAATAACTTCCAAGAAAAATATCAAGCTTGTCCTGCAATATATAATTCGCTAACAAGAATTTATTATAGATTAAAAGAGTTAGATAAGGCACTTGAATCAATTAATAAATATTTAGAACTCGATATAAATAATGCGGAATCTTATTATTTTAAAGGTTTAATTCTAAATGACCTTGAAAATTATTCAGAGGCCAAAGATTCAATATATTGCGCTATAAAATTAAATCCAACAATTGCAAAATATTATAATCAAATGGCAAGAAGTTATGTTGGCTTAAAAGAATATGATAATGCGCTTTTATATTCTAAAGAATCAATTGAAATTAATCCTGATGATATAAATTATAAAAAACTTGCGTATGAAATTGCTATTTTAATTGGCAATGAGGAACAAATTCAATCTTTTAAAAAGCAACTTGAAAGAAGTGAAAGAATTTTAAAACTCAAAAGATAAAAAGATAAAAAAAGGGAGGTTATCAAAACCCCCATTTCCCCATTAAAAATTTATTTATACCCCAAAGGGTAATTTATATTTATATTCTAAACGAATTTTATACTCTTTGCAAATTTGACAACCTATTAATATTTTACACTTGTCATATTTGCTATTCATCCGACAAATTGAGGGTTTTAGCCGCTTAAAAAAAGTTAACAATTATAATTAATATTTGAAACATAATAAAAATTTGTAAATCAAGCATGCTATTTTGGATTTTTAAATTAATATATAACTATGGAATTCAATTCTGTTAACAATTTTATTATTCAGCCTAATTCAGCTCAAAAGGCTGGGCTTGTTAAGGGTTTGCAAAATCAGCAAACAGCCCAACCGCAAGCGCAAAATTTGCCTTTGCCGCAATCAATTAATCAAGCAGCAGTTAATCCGTCTTTAATGTATGATTTTCAACTTGCAAAAATGGACAATGAAACGATTTTAAAATATCTGCAAAATTTGATGAAACTTCCAAATTCGATTGATAAATTTGTTAATCAAATGAGTGAAAAAGTAGCAAATCCCAAGCTCGCTTTGATTTTAGCTGAAAATATGATTAGTGTTAAAATGCTTAGTGAATTTTTAAATCAAAATTCAGCTGATGCAATTTCAAAACTAATGCAAACAATTTCTCAAACTCTAAAATCAGGAGCCTCTGATGTTAGTCAATTAAAAGAAATTTTATCTATTTTAAATGCAATTCAAAGTTCAACTAATATTAATTCAAATACTCTAAAAGAGCTTTTACTTTTGTATATTCCTCTTAATGTTCCTGTTTTTGATAAAAATGTGGTTAGCGCAATTGATGATGAAGAAGAAAAAGAGGCAATTAAAAATTCAAAATTAAGCATTCTTTTTGAAACGATAAATTTTTCTAATTTATTGGTTAGTATAAATGAAGTTGAAAATAACTTTTTTCTCGATGTTTTTGTGTGTTCTAAATTTTTAAAAGAAGAGTTTATTAGAATTGTTCAGGCTTTATCAAAGGAAGCCAATATTTCTTCTATAATCGATTTTAAAAACAAGCAAGATGTTGAAACTCGAAATATTATTCAAAATTTTAAAATTTTATCTGATGGATTTATATCTCCTAATGCATTGATTTTAGCTCATATTGCAATAAAAGCTATTTTTAAAATTGATAGTAATTATAATCAGTAAAATTTTTTTCATAAAAAAAAGCCGTCATAAGGCGGCTACTAGACTTGGGGAGGAGGTTTTGATATTGGGCTTTGCCCTAATACCAAATTCATATAGTGGTATATTCGACACTTATTTTTTTGAACTTTAATATTTATTTTGAATTTCCTCCAAAAGGTGTAAATTTTAAAAAAGACTAAAAAAACATTTGATATTTGTTATCATAAAGATATGAAAAAATTTTTAGGATTAGTAATTAGCGTTGCGCTTTTTCTTTCATTTTTTAGTGGCACAGAAGCAAAAACAAAAAAGAAGAAAGTTGTTGCAACTAAACATAAAATTGAATTTACCACGAGAGATAAGTTTATCTTAGTTGGCGATTTGTACTTTGCTGCAAATGAAACAAAAAAACCATTAGTGGTTTTATTACATTCTTTTTCTTTGAATGCGCAAGCTTGGAAAGATTTAGCTGAAAATTTAAGATTGAAAGATTATAACGTACTTGCTATGGATTTAAGAGGACATGGCAGAAGTGTTTATAATGAAAATCTTAAATTAAAATCTCGTTTTTATTATAAAGCTGATACCTGGCAAAAGCTTCCAAAAGATATGGTGGATGCGGTTAAATATGTAAAAAATAATTATCCAAAAATTAACACCACTGATGTTATCGTAGTGGGTGCTGATATTGGGGCAATAAGCGGCGCTATTGGCGGGATGTCTTTATCAAAACCTCCGTTAAAAATGGTCTTAATTTCTCCAATGCTTGAATTTAAAGGGATTAGAATGCCTTTAAGAACAAATAAATTTTATGATACAAAAATCATGTTGGTTTTAGCTAAAACGGATAGAATACTAATGAATTTTAATACAAAAACCCCGCCAATCATTAAGCAATATCCTGTTGGTGGTCCAGGAATTCAGTTGATTAAAGCAAATAAAGAAGCTTATGATGAAATAGTTAAATTTATCATTAATTAAATAATTGTAAAAAATACATTAAAATAGCACACTCTTAAATTTGGCAGTGTGCTATTGATTTTTGGCCATACAGTGGATATTATCAATAGTTAATATTCCACTATTTTATTTTTTATAACGTTTTCCGTACACTTCATGAACATTTTCAATAGATAAAAATGCATTTTCATCCATACTTACAACTAATTCTTTGAGTTTATAAAGCTCAATTCTTGGAACAATGCAATAAACCATTGTTTTGTTTGTTTTGGAATATCCGCCTTGAGCTTCAATATATGTTACTGTTTTGTTGAGTTTTTCTATTATTGCTTGTCCTAATTCATGACCTTTATCAGAAATTATTCTGATAGATTTTTCTTCTGATAAGCCTTCTACTATCATATCTATTGCTTTATAAGCAATTAAATATGTTAAAGTAGAGTACATTGCTTGCTCCCAACCGTATAAAAAGCCTGCTGTTGCAAAGATGAAAATGTTTATAAACATTATAATTTCGCCAACGGAATATGGTAATTTTTTAGAAATTTTCATTGCTAAAATTTCTGTTCCGTCCATACAAGCGTTGTTTTTTAATACAATTCCAACTCCGGTTCCTAAAATTCCGCCGCCAAATAATGCAGCCAAAAGTAAATCATGGGTAATTATTGGAAAATTATGCGAAACAAGATTTACAAATAATGCTAGCATTGCAACACTATAAAAAGCGTGAAAAATGAACTTTTTGCCAAATTCATTATACGCTAATATTAAAAATGGAATATTTAATATTACCAAAAATAAACCTAAATTAAATTTTGTAACGTAGCTTGTCATGATTGAAATGCCAACCACGCCGCCGTCAATTATTTGATTTGGTACTAAAAAACTTTCAAGTGCAAATGCTGCTAAAAATGCCCCTATTGTGTTAAATAACACATTTATACTAAATTCTTTCATAACTTTTATGATAAAATAAATTTATGAAAAAGTATATATACATATCATTTATTTTCTTACTTTCATTTTTTCTTTTTGGCTGTTCCAAAAAACAACCAGAGTTAAATGATTTACAAGTTATTAAAAACCGTGGATATCTTATTGTAGGCACAAAAACGGATTCTCCTCCATTTGGCTATTACAATAAAGAAGGAAAGCTTGTCGGCTTTGATATTGATATAGCGTATGCTATAGCTGAAAATATATTTGGTAAAAAGTCTTTTGCAAACGTCAAATTTGTTAAAGTAGATACTCAAAATCGAATTGCAAAATTAAACTCAAAAGAAGTTGATGTATTGGTTGCAACAATGAGTATCAATGACAAAAGGCGACTTATTATGAATTTTTCTGCACCGTATTTTATTGCTAATCAAAAATTGTTAATCAGAAAAACTTCAAAAATTGGTAATTTGCAATATTTTAATAAAAACGGTCGTCTTGTTGTTATTATGGGTACGACAGGCGAGCGTGTAGCGAGAAACTTTGCTCCAAACGCAAATTTAATTGGCGCAAAAAGTTATACCCAAGCAATTAATTTGCTTATTAATAATCAAGTTGATGGCGTTTTGGGTGACGATTGTATACTTGCAGGATATTTAAATGATAATTTAAAAATAATTAATCACTCATATTCTAAGGAATATTACGCAGTTGCGGTTAGAAAAACTAATAAATCTAAAGAATTGTTAAATGCCTTAAATGCTGCTGTGGCTTCAATTTTAGATGAAAGACAATTAAATTTTATTACTAAAAAGTGGATAGTATATTAAAAAAGCTTTTTTCTTATTATAATTATCTTATTAATTAGACTTTGGATAATTTATGGATAGAAATAAAGTAACAAAAAGATTATTTTTTTGGTATGCAATTCTTTGGGTTTTATTGATTATAGCTTTATATTTAGCATTCGGTGTTTATTTTGTTGATACAACCACAACAAAATCTAAATGGGTTGGATTATTTGCAGGTTCAATCGCTATATTGCTTGCGGCTTGTAAAATGCTTGAAATATCCTTATTTAAAAGCGTTAATCCTTTGTTTAAAAAAATTTCTCAATATTTTATAAATGGATTAAATATATTTAATTTTAGAATTATTAAAATAGCTCTTGTTGTTGTATTTTTATCTGCTTGTTTTCTGATTAAAAAAATAGGAGTTGCTTATGTTACTTCTTTTTTAATTGGATGTGCATTTAATTTTCTTGTAATACATATTACAAGTTTAATTGCGGCAAAGATTACCACAAGATCTTCTCAATTTTACAACGAATCAATGCAATTTGCCCTAAGACAATTTTTTAATTGTGGAACTGCAATTTCTTGTATAGCTGTTGCTTTTTCAATCATTCCAATTGTGGTTTTATTTCATGTTTATAAGGATTATCAAGTAATTAATGGGTTCGTATTAGGTGCAACTTTAATAGCTTTATTGAATAACGTTTCAAATATTGCAGTAAAACAGGCAAGCATAAGCGCAGAAAATGTTGTTTTAGAAATGTTTCCTCAGTTTGAAAATAACGACAGAAGAAATCCTCTGTTGCTTTTAAGTGGAATTTCAAGAGGAATTTTTGATGTTAATATTTTATCAAGCGATTTATTTACTCTGTTTTCAATTGTTTTAATTTCTTCTATGACAATTGGCGGAGAGTTTTTGCAGCTGATGGGTGCGTTTTTACCTATAATAATACTTAGTTGTGGTATTTTTTCAAGTATTATTGTTAATCTTTTTACTAATTTAAAAAACACCAAAAACCCAATTAAACAACTTTTCATTTCGATGTTTTTTGCAAATTTGATTTTTTGTTGTGGAACTTACTTTTTGATTAAAAATTGGTTGCCAACATTGATTGAATTAACAGCCCCTGTGGTAATAGGCGCTATTGGCGGGTTTGTTGTAAGCTTTTTATATGTTAGATATGCAAACGAATATTATAAGCCGGCAATAAATGTTTCTAATTCAATTTTATCCAGTTTTGAAAATGCTTTCAAGCAAACCTTAAAAGAGGGTTGTGCAAGTGTATTTGTATTTGCTTTTATTTTGGCTATTTGCGTTATTACTTCGTTTTTATCTTCCGGTGGCATAATTGAACCATCTTTGGGTGTGTATGGTATTACATTATGTGCATTAGGTATGCTTGCGGTAAGCGTTATAACAATTGCAATTTATTCTTTTGGGTTTGCGACTAAAAATGTTGATGTTGTTTTAGAAAGTTACGAAGAAGATATTTGCGATAAACAAAATATTGTAGCTAATTCGCTAAGCGAAATTGGCACAAAGGCTGTTTCTTTGTTTAAAGCTTATATAAATAGCGCAACAGTTTTTGCTTCAATTGCTGTATTAATCGCTTATTCGATTTTAGCCGGCTTAGAACAAGCTGATATTTTAAATCCTTACGTTATGGGAGCTTTGCTATTAGGAGTGGCAACTCCATTTTTGTATTGCGGTTTTGTGATGGGAATTATTTCAAAAGTTGCACAAAGAATAGTACTTGAAGTTAAAAAACAAATTAGAACCTATGCTCAAATATTAAGATATGAAATTAGACCTGATTATGAAAAATGTGTAAATATTGCAGCAATTAATTCAAGTATTCAAGTTATTGTTGTAAGCGCTATTGTTGTTCTTATTTTTTCTTTAATTTTAATAAAATTAGATATTGAAGCGCTTTTAGGATATGTTATTGGTGTGATTTTATCTTCATTTGGTCTTGTTTTCTTGACAAGTGCTACTTCTGTTATTGGAAAAAGCGCAAGAAGATATTGTGAAAAAGAGTTTAATTATTCTCAAAAGCAAAATGAAATTAATGCGATTTCAATAAATGAATCAATTTTTGCTTCAATTAAGGATACTGTTAGTATAAGCTTAAATTCGCTTATGAAATTTTTGGCAGTTTTAGCTCTTAGTGTTGTACCGTTTTTGATTTTTTAGGAGATGTTTTGACAGTTAAGATTGAAAAAATAAATATTCTTTCTAAAGGATTTAACGATTTAATTGATATAACAAATAATGTACAAAATATTGTATCAAGATTTAATACCCAAAATGGTATTTTAAATGTTTTTTGTTCAAGTTCAGCTGCTTCTATTATTACTCTTGAAAATGAGCCTGGAATTGGTTTTGATTTAGCTAAGCTGCTTGATGAATTTGTGCCTATAAATAAAATATATCAACATGATAATCTTTGGCATGAGGGTAATGCATTTGCTCATTTAAAAGCTACAATGTTGGGAAATAATATAACTTTGCCTATTATTGAAGGTAAAGTTGAATTATCAACCTGTCAGCAAATTGTGTTGATTGATTTTGATAATAAACCCTCAAGTCGTCAGATTATAGTGAGCGTGGTTGAATAATGGATAAAAGAAAAAAACAAATTAAATATTACTGTGATATTTTAAAAGAAAATGAAATTTTGTTGCTTGAATCAAGTGATAAATATTTTAAAAGCCATTATTCTTCTTCGCCTTTGTCTACTTTAACTGGTTTTTTAGGAAGTGCCGGAGAAGCGGTTATTGAAAAAAGCGGCAAAATTGTTCTTTTTGTTGATACTAGATATCATCTTTTGGTTGATAAACAAGTTTTTGATGATATTGAAGTTGTAAAGTTGCCTTTAGGTGTGACTTTTTTAGAGGCTATTAAAAATAGATATAAAAAAAACACAATATTGCATTTATCAAATAATATTTTGCTTAAAACTTTTTTAGAATATGAAAAACATTTTGATTTAAGAAGATATACGCCTGATAAAACATATTTAAAAAATGTTGAATGTGATTTAAAATCAACAATTTTTGAAGTTAGTGAAAGCATTGAAAAGATGTCTTTTTTAGAAAAAATTGCTAAATTAAAGAAAATGTGCCCCAATATTTCAAGGCTTTTGGTTTTTAATTTAGATAATATTTCTTATTTGAGCAATCTTAGAAGTTTTCAGATGAGATATAGCTCTAATTTTAAATCTATCTTATTTCTTGATTTAAAAAATTCTAATCATATTTTATTTTGTGATAAATTACCTAAAAAAATCAAAATTGATGGCTTAAATAATATGCCTTTAGATGAATATGAGGAATTTATTAAGTCATTAAAAGGGGAAGTTTTTGTTGATATTAATGAAATTAGCGTGAGCGATTATCTTTTAATTAAAAATCCTAAAGAGTTAAAAGAAAATAAACTTTCTTTTCTGGCTTCAATTAAATCCCCAAGCGTATTAGAAGATGTTAAAAAAAGTTTTAATAAGCTTGATAAGGCAATTTTTGCTTTTAAAAACAGAGTAAAAGCAGGTTTGAGCGAATATGATTTATCTAAAATTTTTGAAGAAGAATTGATTAAAACAGGCGCTTGTGGGCTTTCTTTTAAAACAATTTTGGCAATAGATGAAAATTCTGCTTCAATTCATTATTCAACAAGTGATAAAAATAAAACTTTAAAAGATGAAAGTTTGATATTGCTTGATTGTGGTGGCTATTGGGAAAATGGATATGCAACCGATATTACAAGGACTTTTTATTTTGGTAATAATCCAAAGCAAATCCATAAAAAAATTTATACCAAGGTTTTAAAAGCATTTCTAGCTTGTTATTTATCAAAAGAAACTAATGCCAAAAAGCTCGATAAAATCGCAAGGGATTATCTGGCTGATGAGGAAAAAAATGGTTTTTCTTTTGCACATGGTTTAGGGCATGGCATTGGAACGTCTGTTCATCAAGCGCCTCCAACCTTGTCTATAAATTCTAAAGACACAATTAAACCTTTCCAAGTTCATTCAATTGAACCGGGGTTATATGGTAAATGTCGTAAAACAAACGAAGAATTTGGCGTTAGGATTGAAAATTGCGTATATAGCGATTTAAATTTTTATAAAATTTCTATGTCAAAATTTCCTTTTGAGGAGGTTTTAATAGATTATAGTATGCTAGATAAAATAGAAATTGAAACAATTAAAAATTGGCAGAAAGATTTTAATGAAAACAATTGAAATTACCAGTTTACAAAATGATTTAGTTAAATATGCTCTAAAGCTTCAAGAAGCAAAATTCAGAAAAAAAGAAAAGCTAATTCTTGTTGATGGGGCGCAAACTCTTGAAGGGTTTATTCAAGATAAAATTCAGTTTAAATATCTTTTTTTAAAAAAAGACAATCCTTTATTTGAACGTGCAATTGTAGAAAACGTTGTTTTTGTAAATGATGAAATATTAAAAAAAATATCTACAACAAAAACTCCAACAGATGCTGTTGGAATAATTGAAGAACCAAAAGAAGATTTAAACTCTTTTTTAAAATTAAACAAAATTGCTTTAATTGATGGAATTAAAGACCCTGGAAACCTAGGAACAATTATTCGTAGTGCAGCTGCATTTTCAATTGATGGAATAATATTATTTAACGATTGCGTGGATTTATATAATTCTAAAACCATTAGGGCTACAGCGCAAAATATTTTCAAATTACCGATTATTAGAATTAAAGATATTGAATTTATTGAACAATTTAAAAAAACGCATAAATTAATTTCAACGGTAGTAGATTCTGATATGGATTTTTCTAAATGCAATTTTTCTAACAAATTTATTATTGCCTTTGGTTCAGAAGCGGACGGAATTAGTGATGAAATTAGAAAAATAAGCGATGAAAAAATAACAATTAAAATGGATAATAATGTTGAGTCGCTAAATTTGGGCGTTTGTGCTTCGATTGTTTTTGCTTCAATAAGAAAAAAATAAAAGTAAATAACCCTAAGATTTAAATCCTATTAGCCTATTTATTTATTGCCATGGTAGTTAAAACATGATATTATAATTAAACAGTTAAGTAAGCAAAGAGGTTTGAATGCGTATACTTCCAATCGTTAGTTTTAATAGAAGTTTTGACAATAAAACGAAGTATACTCAAAATAAATTAAACGACAATCAAACCCTTAAGCATCCAAATGCAAAAGCTCACCAATATACAGGTGTTGCTTGTGCGGATTTAGCTTATGCAAGTATGTTTGATAGCGCAATAGCACGTGATTTAAAACTTATGGGTTTGATTTAGTCAAACCTTATTTTGTATTTATTGGTGAGGTATAAATGGAAAATAAAAATTTAGCAACTATAGGCATTTTTGGCGGATCTGGGTTTTATAAATTTCTGGATGATATTCAAGAAATAAATATTGACACACCTTATGGTAAAACTTCAGATGCTTTAATGCTTGGTACAATTGCAGGTAAAAAAGTTGCTTTTATGCCTCGTCATGGCAGAAATCATTCAATTGCTCCGCATAAAGTTAACTATAGAGCAAATGTTTGGGCGATGAAATCAATAGGATGTAAAAGAGTAATTTCTCCTTGTGCGGCTGGTTCTTTGCAGGAGCACGTTAAACCTGGGGATATTGTTTTTTGTGATCAATATGTTGATAAAACAAATGGAAGATTTGATACATTTTTTGATAAAGAAGATATTCAACATATTTCTGCAGCCGAACCATATTGTCCTCAATTGAGAAAAACAGCAATTGAATGTGCTAAAAATCTTGGCTATTCAATCCATGAAAAAGGAACTGTTGTTGTAATTAATGGTCCTAGATTTAATACAAAAGCAGAAAGTGCATTTTTAACTCGCCAAGGTTGGGAAGTAATCAATATGACTCAATATCCGGAGGCTCATTTGGTTAAAGAATTAAATATGTGTCCATTGAATATTTCTTTAATTACAGATTACGATGCTGGTCTTGTGGCAGATTGCGAACCAGTATCACACGAAGCTGTTATGGAAGTTTTTGCTAATAATATTTCAAAACTTCAAAAATTGTTATTTGCAATTGTAGAAAATATTGATGAAAATAAAACTTGTGAATGCGATAATGTTGCAAGATGGTAAGGTAATATGATTTCATACGTTTTAGCAAAAGTTTTTAGAATAATTTATTTATTGTTAATTATTTATGTTCTATTGTCTTGGTTTCCTAGAATTTCTTGGCAAAAACAACCATTTTATGCGCTAAAATCTTTTGCAGATTTATTCTTAATGCCTTTTAGAAGACTAATTCCTCCAATTGGTATGGTTGATATTTCACCTATCATTGCTTTTATTTGTCTGTCATTTATTGCAGAATTTTTAATTAATTTCTTATATAAAATGGGATTATAATATTTTTTTATAAATATTTATTTTATAGTTTTTTATGTTTATTTGATGAATTTTCTTGAATTCGTCTTTAAATTTGGTTTCGATAAATTTTCCTTCATTAACTATTTTGTAGCTTTTTGTATTATATGAATAGCTATTATATGGTGAAGTATCGATTATATATTTGATATTGTTGTTTAGGACTCTTTTTCTTATGTAATCTGTTCCTAAAATATCAATGCTTATATCATGCAAATTATAAAGCATATAGTCGCTTTGTCTATTTGTCATTAAAAGCGGAGTTGTAAATTCTGGAAACATCAATATTTTTTCATCATCTTTTGTATTGTTGTTAATCCAAGAAACGATATTTTCAAGCAAGAGCGCTTGTGTATTTGTTGTTTTGGTTGTGATTTGGTTGTGTGAAATTATATTTGAATATTCAAAGTAAGCGATACACGAAGAATAAAAACAAAAGGTTGCGAAAAATAGAATTAAAAACATTATTATATTTGTTTTTCGATTTGCAACAAATAATGCTATAAAATACAATATAAATAACGGAAAAGCGTATGCCCCTTGCGCTGTGAAATTTAAATAGAAAAAAGTTTTTAAGCTTGTTAATAATGCTCCTAGAATTAAAATAAAAAAGGCTGGTTTTTTAATTATTTTCTTTATTTTTAATATTAAAAATAAAAATACAGTTAGTGGCAAAAAGAAAAGTAGCGAACCTATAATGTTATGTTTTATAAAAAGTAACAAGATAATTAAAATTATTGTTCCATAAATTTTGTTTCTTCTGTATAAAATATAAGAACAAATAATCCCAATCCAACATAAAATTATCTTTATTAAACTTAATGGTTTTAAAAGAAATGGGTACATTCCAATTTCTTTGTGAAATTCTTTCATTGCGGTTGATGTAGTACTTTTTATAAATATTGAAAAAATAAAAGGTAAATCTTCAAATTTTAAACCAGATATAAAAAGAATTAGCATTTGAAATAATGGAAAAATTGAAAAACACAAAAGAAAACGTATTAAATATTTAAACTTATTTGTTTTATATAAAAATATTGAAATAATATGAATTAAAGGTGTAAGTATAAATTCGTTTTTTGATGCCACGCAAAAGCCAAGAAGAACGGATGAAATTATAAAATATTTGTCATTGTTTTCTTTTATAAATTTAATTAAGAATAAAATTGAATAAATATAAGCACTCAGTGCAAAAGTATAGCATATTGAATATGGATATATGAAATTAAAAATGGTGATGTTAAAAATTGTTGTGCACATTACAAAAATAGTTGTAATGAGTGAGTATTTTTTGTTTACAAATAGATTTGCTAAAAAATAAATGCCAAAAACGAAGAATAAAGAATTTATAATGTTTAGTGAAAAATACGAATTTGTGCTTAAACCAAAGATTTTAAAAAATAACGCTGCGATATAATAAGGCAGTGCACCATAAAAATTATATATTTCTTTGTATAAAATTTTCCCCTCGAGTATTCCTTTGGGGATTAAGAGTTCTCGGGGTGTATCATACACTGCAAAAAAAGTATCTTTAAAAATAAAACATCCAATAATAAAAAACAAAAGTATTATTAAAGGATGTTTTATTTTATTTAACAATTTATTACCTCTTTATTGTTATTTATTGGTGTTTTTTGAATACTAAAACAGCATTATGTCCGCCAAAACCAAATGAATTAGATAAAACAGCGTTCATTTCTTTTTCTTTAGCTTTGTGTGGAGTGTAATCAAGGTTTGCAACTTCAGGGTCTTGATTGTCTAAGTTGATTGTTGGAGGAACTATTCCATCTCTCATTGCTAAAATTGATATGATTGCTTCAGCTGCACCAGCGCCACCTAGCATGTGACCTGTCATAGATTTTGTTGAAGAAACACTTAAATTTGGATTTTGAACTTTATCACCAAACATTTTAGCAATTGCATTTGATTCTGCGATATCGCCAACATGGGTTGAAGTTCCGTGAGCGTTGATGTAGTCAATATCTTTTGGTTGTAAACCTGCTTCTTTAACAGCTAATTCCATTGCTAATGTTGCGCCTTTTCCTTCTGGATCTGGTGCTACCATGTCATAAGCATCTGATGATTGACCATAGCCGACTAATTCAGCATATATTTTTGCTCCACGTTTGATTGCTCTTTCTCTTTCTTCTAAAACTAAAATACCTGCACCTTCTGACATAATAAAACCATCTCTATTAACATCATAAGGTCTTGAAGCTTTAGTTGGTTCGTCGTTTGAGCGAGAAAGTGTTTTTGCTGATGTAAATGCACCAATTCCAAGGTCGCAAATGCCAGCTTCAGCGCCGCCCGCAATCATAACATCGGCATCGCCACATTGGATTGCTCTTAGAGCGTCACCAATTGAATGAGCGCCTGTAGCGCAAGCAGTTACGATTGTTTTAGAAATTCCACGAATGCCATATTTGATTGAAATTTTACCTGCCGCCATGTTTGAAATCATCATTGGAACCATAAATGGCGAACATTTATGATATCCTCTTTGGGTCATTACTTCGTGGTTTTTTTGAATTGTATCAAGTCCGCCAGCAGCAGAACCTGCAATAACGCCAAATCTTGTCATATCTTCTTTTTCTAGGTCAAAATTAGCGTCTTGCATAGCTAAATCTGCAGCTACTACTGAACATAATATGAATTTATCCATTCTTCTTGCATCTTTAGCGTCAACAAAAGGTGTTGTGTCAAATTCTGGCACTTCGCCGCCAATATGAACAAGATGTTTTTGTGTGTCAACCACTGTAAGTTTTCTAATTCCACTATTACCTTTTTTAAGGTTTTCCCATAATGTGTCTACTCCTACGCCAAATGGAGATACGCAACCCATTCCGGTTACTACTACTCGTCTTTTCATACTTTTCTCCTAAATTATATATTCTTTTCCAGTTTTATAATTGCATTCCCTGCACTCATTCCTGCACCAAAAGCGCTAAGCATAACGGTTGCAGGTAATTTTAATTCACCTTTATCAATACCTTCTCTTATTGCAACAAGTATTGATGCGGCAGACATATTTCCGTAATGTTCGATATTTGAAATTACTTTTGAATTATCTATATTTAAGCGCTGTGCTAAAGCGTCAATCATTCTTTGATTGGATTGATGAGGGATGAAATAATCAATATCATCAATTGTTGTGTTTGTTTTGTGCATTAATTCTTCTAATTTTGGAGGAATTGTTTGCATTACAAACTTATAAACATCTTTGCCTTTCATTTGAATGAAAGGTTTAACTTCGTCTTGAATTGGATTTACTAAAGGGCAATTTTTGCCTTGGGTTTTTAAGGTAATATAATCTGCGCAAGAGCCATCTGCGATTAAATCAATACCAACTATATCATCTTGATTTTCATCAGCACAAACGATAGCTGCCCCTGCTCCATCTCCGAAAAGAACGCAAATTGAGCGGTCTGTCCAATCGGTAAATTTTGTTGTAGCGTCTGTTGCTACAATTAAAATGTTTTTATATAATCCAGATTTAATCAAAGCATTAGCTATATTAAGAGCATAAATAAACCCTGCGCAAGCTGCTTTAACATCAAAGCAAGCTGCGTTTTTTGCGCCAATTGCCCCTTGGATTCTACAAGAAACAGATGGAAAAACTTCTTCTGGAGCTGATGAAGCTGCGATAATCATATCAAAATCAAGCGGATTAAAATCTGCCCTTTGAACAATTTTTTTAGCAACTTTAATTCCTAAATCAACTGATGTTTCGTTATCTGATAAAACTCTTCTTTTCTTAATTCCAGTTCTTGTTGTTATCCATTCATCAGATGTATCTAAAATTTTAGTTAAATCTTCATTCGTTATTTCGTTATTTGCAACTTCGCAATCTATTGCAATTATTTTAGTTCCTATAGTCATATCTATCCTTCCTGAACATAGTTGAAGCCTAAAAGATATGCTTCAAGATTTTTTTGGATTAGTTCTGTTTTGTTTTTTAATATTTTTTCGTATGTTTTTTTAACGATTTCTATTGGAAAATTGAGTGTTAATTTGGATAATATTCCAAGAGCAATTGAGTTTGTGACTTTAATATTTCCCAGTTTTATTGCTTCTTGAGTTAATGGTGCAAAGATATATTTAATATCTTGTCTTGTTTTTTTAATTTTTGTCAGAGAAGAATTAACAATTATTGTTCCATTTTCTTTCACTTTTGAGATAAATTTATCAAAAGATGTTTGATTGAGAGCAACAACGCAATCTATTTTTTCGTTTTGAAAATTAAAAATTTCCCTATCAGAAACATTGATTTCGCAATTTACTGCTCCACCTCTCATTTCTGCGCCGTATGAAGAACAGTAGGTTGTGTTTAGGTTGTTTAGCATAAATATATTTGCTAAAATCGTACCGATTGACAACACTCCTTGTCCGCCTGAGCCTGAAATTAAGAAACTTTTATTCATTTTCTATATCCTTAAATACTTTTAGAGGATATACTTTGCTTAATTTCTCCTCTATTTTTTTGTGTGAATCTTGTGGAGATAATTTCCAATTTGTTGGACAGCTTGATAAAATTTCAATGAAGCTAAAACCTAAGCCTCTTTTTTGATATTCAAAAGCTTTTTTAATTTGTTTTTTAGTGTTGATTATGTTTTTTACATCATAAAGTGCAACTCGAGCTGAAAAGCTTGTTCCGTCACAAAGTGCGATATGTTCTGCTGCTTTGATTGGATAGCCATGGTATTCTTTATTTCTGCCAGTTGGGCTTGTTGTTGTAATTTGCCCCATAACGGTTGTTGGAGCAAGCTGTCCTCCTGTCATACCGTAGTTTGTATTATTTATACAAATTGCCGTAATGTTTTCACCTCTTAGAGCACTATGAAGCGATTCTGCAATACCAATCGAAGCAAAGTCGCCATCACCTTGATAAGTAAAAACAAATTTATCATCACCTTTTGCTCTATGCGCTCTTTTAATTCCTGTTGCAACGGCACAAGCTCGACCGTGTGGAGATTCTACGCAATCAACATCTAAAAAGTCATATAAAAATACAGAACAGCCAGAAGATGCTACTGCGATTGTTTCTTCTTGTAAATTAAGTTCATCTATAACTTCGGCTACTAATTTAATTGCAAGCCCATGGTCGCAACCTGAGCAGAAAGTGAAGCTTGAATTTTCTTTTATTGATTTTGGTTTACTATAGACTTGTTGCATATTTTTCTCCAATTATATTATCTATAGTTTTAATTATTTCGTTTGGTTTTAACCAATCTCCAACAGGCTTTCCGATGAATGAAATTTGAGTATTTTGCAACACTGCGAGTCTAACATCTCGAAGCATTTGCCCTAGATTCATTTCTATATCTATAATTAATTTCACTTTTTGAGATAGCTCAGCAAGTCTTTTTGCTGGGAAAGGGTATAAGGTTTTCGGTCTAAATACGCCAAATTTAACCCCATGGCTTCTATAAAATTCACAAACGGTTTTTGCACTTCTTGCCATTGAACCAAAGGCAGTGATGATGTATTCAGCGTCATCACACATAAATTCTTCATAATCTATTTCATTTTGTTCGATTTGCATAAATTTTTGATGAAGTTTAAAAATGTGTTGATTTAATTTTGTTTGGTCTGGCTCTAAAGAGTGAATTTTTCTTGAAGGCCTATTTTTTGCACCATCTAAAACCCAAGAAGAATTGTCAATTTCTGGATATGGGTTAACTCCAACTATGGCCGGTTCTGCCATTTGACCTAATAAACCATCTAAAAGTAAGATTGCAGGAGTTTTGTATTTTTGAGATAAATAAAAAACTCGATATGTCATATCAATACACTCTTGAACGGTTGATGGAGCAAGGACAATTGTTTTATAATCTCCGTTTCCTCCGCCGATTGTTGCTTGATTATAATCTCCTTGAGATGGATAAATATATCCTTGTCCGGGACCTGCCCTCATAACATTAACTAGGACAATAGGTAGTTCATCGCTTGTTGCATAAGACAAGCTTTCTTGCATAAGAGAAACTGCACAAGATGAACTTGTAGTCATAACCTTAGCGCCGCTGGTTGCAGCGCCTAGCGCCATATTGATTGCTGCAATTTCGGATTCTGCGCAAACAAACGCAAGCTTTTTTTCTTGCATTTCTTCGCTTAAATATTCACCAATTTCTGTTTGAGGAGTGATTGGATAGCCAAAATAGCAACTGCAACCGCAGTTTAGTGCAGCTTTGGCTATTGCTATATTTCCTTTTAACAGTTCTTTTTCATTCATTATTTATATACTTCTACTATGGCAATATCTGGGCATACAAGCGCACATTGAGCGCAGCCTATGCATTCGTTTTTTTCTTTGTCAAATTCTACTATAAATTCCCCAGTTTTACCTATTTTTTCGCTTTTTTTAATCATCTTTTTGGGACAAACATCAACGCATAAATAACATGATTTGCATTTATTCTCGTCTATTACAATATGCGCCATTCCTAACCCCTTTATAAAATGTCTTTTTTTATATTTTCGCACAAAAATAATAAAATAACACGAAATTATGTTTTCTTAACAATTTTCTATTACTTCAATTGCGCCAAAGTCGATTATTTTACCTTTAATTAAATTGTTTTCATTACAATCGTGGAGTTCGATTTTGTATTTTCTTTTTTCACTTGGATGTGTTTGTTCTGCTGCTGTTTGATTATCGAGGAATTGAGTTACAATAAAGCCATCCCTTTGCATTTTGGAACAAACACAACCAAAATACATTTTTACAAATTTATCGCTATTGTTGTTTACAAAAAGCGCAACTTGCGGTTCAATATTTCTTCCATGCCATGATTTTCCGTAAGTATAATTTTTAGGTTTAAAAATTTTAAGCGCTGTTGTGATTGCGTTTTCAATTTCTATTTTATAACCTGTTCCAAAGGCGCCAGAGTTTAGCTTTTTAACATTTGTTTTTTTATTTAAAATTCTTGTTAAGTCATCTGCAAGGCTTTTTTCATCTTTATGGTGCTGAAAAGCAAAAATAGCTTCATAAATTTCTTTTTGTGCTTTTGTTTTGTCTTGCACTTTATCGAGCCAATCGGCGGGAATTTCGCCAATATTTCTTGAAGTTAGAGGATATGAATTTAAAAGTTTATCTAGAGTTATTGCATTAATATAGTTTTGAGATAAAAATTCGCTTAAATTATTAAAAGTTAAGTCTTCTTTGCTAAAGTCGCTACAATCTCTCATATAATGAGTTTCAAGGAAATCTAAAAGCTCAGTATCGCTATATTTTTTCATTACAGGGGCGGTTTTAAACAATTCATCAAAATTAATACTATTAACATATTTGTTGAAATCTTCTAAATTGCCATCATATTTAAAGCTTTCTTTAATAAAATCGATAAACCTATTTGGAAAATCATAGCTTTTTTTAGAGTGTTTCCTTATGGATTGAATTAAATCAGCACAGCTTTTTTGTGTTTTTTCATCTGATTTTTGAATATCATTTGAATGAGCAAAAATTGAAGATGTTAATTTGTCATATCCTAAATTTATAAAGTTTTCAAAAAGTTCTTTTTTTGATTTTAGCGTAGCGCAATCTTTTGCCATCTGAAATGGGACGCCTTGTTTGATTAAATCTATAATTTCTTCTCTTTTTTCTTTGTTATAATCAAGCGCAAAATAAGTTACACCTTCTACGGTTGCGCCAGATTTTATTAACATTAGGGTGATTTGAAATTGTTTTTCGCTAAATTGCAAAATTGTATCTGCCTGCGAAGATGCAATACCTGCTTTTAAGAGCTTTACTAATTTTATGCATTTTTCATCATCTATTCCGATAAAATTTCCTATATCTTTACTATCAACGCCTTTATCTAGTAAAAATAATAGCTTTTGATATTGATGTTCATCTAATACTCCGATTTTTACAATGTCATTATATCCAACACCTCTTTGTTCAAGCTCTTTTATTCTTTTATCTATTAAAGCATCAAGATTTTTATCAAAACTATCTTTGTTTTGCTTTTTAAAAGGTCTTGCGCAGAAAGAAATTTTGTTTTGAGGAATTGTTATATTGGTATTTAAATTTAGTGGTAATATTCTCATAGGGGATATTTATTTAAAACTTAAAAAAAATATTCCTTGCTAAAATCTGCTATAATAAATTTATGAAAAAAGAGATTTATTTATATATCGCTGTGTTTTTTGCAGCTTTGAGCGGGTTGTTGTCTGGGTTTGATACTGGGGTTATTTCAGGAGCCTTGTTGTATGTTTCGCAGAGTTTTAAATTAACTCCGGAATTATCGGGGCTTTTAGTTAGTTCTGTTTCAATCGGTGCTGTTTTTGGTGCATTAATTAATGGTTTTTTGGTTGATAAAATTGGAAGAAAAAATATTTTAATTTTAAGTTCTTTAATTTTTGTTTTTGGTTCAATATTTTGCTCAATTTCAGGTAATATTTATCAATTAATAATTTCAAGAATGTTTGTTGGAAGTGCTATTGGAATTGTTAGTTTTGCAGGTCCTTTATATTTAAGCGAAATTTCAACAAAAGAAAAACGAGGCGGAATTGTTTCTTGTTATCAAATTGCGCTAACTTTTGGAATTTTATTTTCGTATTTAGTTAATTATTTTTGCGCTAATTTAGAAACTTCTTGGCGAGCTATGCTTTTTTGCGGAGCGGTGCCGGCTTTGATTTTGTTTTTTGGAATGATAAAACAAAAAGACACTCCAAGATGGTATGTTTTAAAAAATCGAATTAATGAAGCAGAAGTTGCGCTTCAAAAGCTAAATTTTAATTGCGATATTGAATTAGAAATTGAAAATATCAAAAATACAATCAGCCAAAATGAAAAAATAAAATTAAATAAAAAGCTAATTATGCCTTTTGTGATTGGAATTGGGATAATGTTTGTTCAAATTGCAACAGGAATTAATGCAATAATCTATTACGCACCAACTATATTTAAAAACCTTGGTTTTTCGTCTAATCAAGATGCGCTGTTTATAACTATTTTTATTGGTTTAATTAACTTTTTAATGACTTTTGTAGCTTTAGCTTTTGTTGATAAACTCGGTAGAAAACCATTGTTGTTTGTTGGGTTATCTGGAATGCTTTTAAGTTTATTGGTTTTATCAAGTGTTTTTGTTTTAGATTTTTCTTTTGTGAAATATTTAGCAATCATTTCTTGTGCTGTTTATATCGTTTCTTTTTCAATGTCTTTAGGACCAATTGGTTTATTGTTGATTTCAGAAGTTTTTCCTTTGAAATATCGAGGAAGTGCAATGAGCGTTGCTATTATTTCTAATTTTATTTTTAATTTTATAGTAACGGGCTTATTTCCAATATCTTTATCAAAGTTTGGTGGAAGTATAACATTTCTAATCTTTGCTTTAATTTGTGTTGTTTCAATTTTCTTTGTTTATTTTGTTGTTCCTGAAACAAAAGGAGTAAGCTTAGAAGAAATTGAAGCTAGGTGGAAATAATTTCTACTCCGCCAAAATCAATGATAGTATTATTTATTTTATTGGCATCTCTGTCGTCGTAGTATCTAATATTGCAATTAGATAAAATGTTCTTTTTTCTTAATTGAGTTGTTGTTCCGTCTAGAAATTGAGTTACTAAAAAGCCATCTTTTGTATATTGTGTTTCAACTTTCCCAAAAAGCACTTGTACATAGTCATTGCTGTGTCTATTTAAAAATAGACCTGTTTGAATTTCTTGTTTTGGACCATGACCTAGTGCAAAATCATTTCTTGATGAGCGAATAAAAATTTTTAGACAAACAGGAGAGCAATTTTGAACCGTTATTTTGTAGGTAAAGCCAAAAGCACCTTGTCCAATTTTTTCAACTTTGACTTTTGTATTTAAAATTTGGCTTAAATTTTGAGCTAGCTTATCTATATCTTTTCTGCCTTGAAAATCTTTAATGGCTTTATAAATTTGTTTTGTTGCTTTATCTTTATCTTGAGCTTTTTCTAGCCAATTATCGGGAATTTGACCAACCTCTCTTCTTGTTAGAGGATGAGCAGTCAGGAGGGTATCCAAATCGACTTTTTTTAGATAATTTTCTTGCAAATGTTTGGTTAAATCGCCTAAATCAAGTGTTGATGTATCAAAATTTTGCGTATAATTTTCATAGTGCCACTGAAGAAATTTAATTAGTTGTTCACTTGTGTATTTAACCATTTGCGGAGCAATTTGCTTCAATTTATCAAAATTAATTTTTGATACATAACTATATAAATCTTCAAGGTCATAGTTTTGAGCAAGACAATCTTCTATAAAATCAATCAGATTACCAGTAAAGTCTTTTGATTTTTGTGAATTTCTTTCGATAACTTTAATTATATCTGCGCTTAATTTTGCTTCATCGTCGCTGATGTTTTCATATTCTTTTAAATGTGTTAAAACGGCGCTTGTTGTGGCACTGTAGCCTTTTTTAAGAAAGTCATCATAAGTTGGGTTATTGATACAGAGTCTTGCGGTTGGATATTTTATTCCTTTTTGCATTAAGCTTAGGATTTTTTCATTTATTCCGCTTGATACATTTGTTGGCTTATTTATTAAATCGATTTGATAACGTGGTATTCCGATTCTTAATAAAGCAACTGATTGTTCACATTCATTTTCTGGTAATCGAATAAGATGTAATATAGAGCTTTCTTCAATACCTCTTTTTAAAAGTCTTGTTGCTTTTTCAAATGCTTTATCATCAAGCTTTGATATTTCAAGAGCTATTGTTGTGTCGATTTTTTTCTTAATTAAATATTCCATTTTTGCGCTTTGTTGTTTTGTGAGTTTTAATATTTCCGAAATACAGCCAATTTCGGCTTCTTGAGTGATCAAATCTTGCGCTTTTTTGAAATCCTCAGCTGAAAAATTTGCAAATTCAAAAGCTACAGTTTTATTTGCACCATATCTTTTTGCCATGATAAATTGATTTATGTATCTGTTATCTTCTTTTGAAATTTTTAAAATCTCTTCTTTTGACAATCCATAGGCTCTTAAAAGTTCAATTTTCTCGCTGAAGGTTAAATCTTCAACTTTTTTGGTGTGAAGATTTTTTGCACAAAAAGAGATATTTTTATAACTGCGTATATTTGAAACGGGGTTTAACATTCTATTTGTTTAAACCCTGTGAATTGAAATGTTTGCTTTTTTACGATTCTTTTAATTTTTTAACGTGATGATAAATATAAATTCCGCCTAAAATTAAGCAAGCAATGATGATTACAGCATCAAACTTGTGCCAAATATGTTTTAGAGCTTCAGTGTTTTGACCCATTTTAACTCCAACCCAAACAAGCAGATAGCTCCAAATTAAAGAACCTACAAAAGTATATAAGAAAAATGTTCTTTTTTTTGCTTTTAAGATGCCGGCAGGAAGTGAGATGAAAGTTCTAACTACAGGTAACATTCTGCAAATAAAAAATGAGAAATCGCCATATTTGTCAACCCATTTATCTGCAATTTCAAGATCATGATGAGAAATTAGGAAATATTTTCCATATTTTTCTATAAACTTTCTTCCGCCAAAATATCCAAGATAATATGATGGAATTGAACCTAAAACACAACCAATCGCTCCAAAAATAGCTGCTGTGTGAATTGAGAATGTTCCTTTTGTAACTAAATATCCTGCAAAAGGCAAAATTGCTTCAGATGGTAGCGGAATATTGCATGATTCAATTGCCATTAAAAGTGCCACACCCCAAGGACCAAGATGATTGATAACAGATTCAATCCAAGTTACTACTGCAACAATTATTTCGTTTATCATAATAAAACTCCAATCTATTTATTTAATTCTAATTGATTGGGGTTTTATATTCAAATTATTAATATTATTTCATAAATGCACTATATAGTTTGATTTCTTGTGCTTTAATGTGTTTATCGTTAATTGGGCTGAAAGTATCGCCTCTTTGTACACCGATTGGTTTTTCGCCTAAGTATTTTTTCTTTAATCTTGCTTGATTTAATGCTGGTAAGCCAAAACCAAGGTATGAAACTTCAATTCCTAAGGCTAACATTCTTAACCAATCGTTAACTCTTTTTGCACTTTTTGCTAAAGCGTTACTATCATCAGCAAAGAATTTTTTGATTTCTTCTTCTGCTCCTGGCTCAAGAGGTTTATTGCTCATAAATTCTTCAAGAGTTAAATTTTCAAAATATTCTAGTGTTTTTTTGATTGGTGCAGTTTTTGCCTCAACTTCAGCGGGATATTTTCCTGTTGCTAAGTCTTGAACTGTGCCGTTTTCTTCTTTTTTTATAAGTTCAGTTAAGTGTTCTGTGATTGAATTTTTGATTTTCGCAAATACTGCTTCAGGATCACCACCTTTATCTGGGACAGTTTTTAACATCTTTTTAACTTGCTCACTTGATTTATAGTTTGAATATAAAGATGTGATTTGTTGTCCGTTTAAAGAAGTACTGCCGCCAATTGGGTTTAAGGTAGCTAAAGTGTTTGAGCCAATTATTCTAAGTTTTTTAATTGGGTGTTTAACAACGTCAATTGTTTTATTGATAAAGCCTTCAACATCTTCGCCGAATAATTTTTGATATGGTACATCAACGACTGGAATGCCAGACAATTTTGTACTTAAATTAGCAACAACAGAATTTAGTGATTTTAAACCAAACAACATAATTAAGATTGTTTGAATATCTCTAAATAAAATTTCTTGAATTTCGTCTTTTGTTGCTTCTTTATTGTCAGGATTTCTTGTGAGAGCTGATTTAATTCTTGGCAATAATACAAAAGCAGTCATAATTGTTGCTAGGCCAAAGAAAGTGTTGTCGCCTCCGTTTGGTTCAAATTTATCTATAGCATTAGATAATTTTGGGTGTTTTTGTACATATTGAGTAGCGTTTATCGCCATTTTTTTTGCGCCGTTAAATGCGTCAGTTGCAATTTTTGGGATGTTCATTACTTAGCCTCCCTTTTTTGTGCTTCATCATAAATAGCAGCACCTGCTGGGTTTGTTCCACCGGAAGCTAGTGTGTATAATTTTGGAATAAATGACATAATATAGCCTGTTAAAAATATCATAGCTGCCATAATGCCAAAGCGTTTAATACGTGCAACATCTCTGAATTGGTCAATGGCTTTTTGTGTTAATTTTACAATGCCATTTTTATCTGTATTCTTTTTAGCGTAGTCTTCAGCATAAGCGTTGATATATTTAACATAGTTTTGGAAATTAACTGATTTAATTTCGCCACCATATGTTGTATATTTTGCTGTTTGGAAACTTGTGTTTGATAAATCAGTTTTGCGTGATTTAATCATATCTTCAAATGATTTTCCAAGTTTAGATAGTGTTTGTTTTGCTTGTTTTTTAGCTGTACGTGTTTTTGCAGCATTTATTTGTTCGCCATATTTTTTGATGCCTTCAATTAAAGTGTCAGCATTTTGACGAAATTCTTTTGAATTAACGTCATCACCAGTGGTTGCAGCAAGCATATCTTCTGCCACTGTTTTAATGAAATTGTTTTTAAATGTTTTTTCATCAATATTTTCTTTTGGAAGTTTGTTCGCAAGATATGATAAGTTTGAAAGATTTTTTCTATGAATATCTGAAGATTTTCCATTCATTTTTGTAACTAAAGCTAAAATAGCAATAGGCGCAACAGTCATTGTTGGACCTGTTAAGAATTCACGAATACCTTCTTGTTTAAGGTAATTCCAGTTGATTTCGTGTGTGTATTCATAACCTGCCATAGCACCTTGGTATGTTCTTGGGAAGTTTGTACCGAACATATCTTCAACTGTAAATTGAAGTCCTCTGCCGCCTTTATCTACAAAATTCCAAAATACTGTTGCAAAATCTGCAAAGCCTTTAAAATTAACATTATTTGAAGTAGTATTTGTTTTTTGATTGTTGTTGGTACTATTATTGTTTTTTATATTATTTTTGTTTTGATTTTGCCTTGTTGTTATGTTTTGAACGGCTGCTAATTTCATTTAAGTTTCTTCCTCACATAAAACACAAGTTTATAAAAACATGTGAATTGATTTTTTTGCTATTTTTTTAGCTGGTTTTTTAAAATCTTTACAATACAGATTTTGTCGCAAAGATTATGCTAGCATAAATCTTTTTTTATTAAAATACCGACTGTCCTATTTCATACAAAAATTAACATTTAGACTCTTGGCTAATTTATTTGAAATTAAATTAATATATCATAGCTAATTATGATTGGAGTTAGAAAAATTTTATATATAATGTTGTGGTATTATGCTGCTATTGCTTTGAGCTTGATTTTATTTTGCTAATTTTGCCCATTTTTTAAATGCTTCGTAATCTTTTTGTAATTGAGTTTTTAAAACTCTAATATTGCCAAAGTTTTCTTCGTCTCTTAATTTTTTTACAAAAATTACTTTGATAATTTTGCCATAAAGATTTTCACAAAAATCATATAAATGAGCTTCAAGAATTTCATTTTTACCGTTTGATAGTGTTGGCTTTGTGCCCCAAGAGATTAATGCGGGTGACATTTTTGAATTTGCTTGAACATATCCAAAATATACTCCATAAGGCAATTTTGCCATTGAAGCCGGCCAAATAAGGTTTGCTGTAGGATAGCCCAGTGCTTTTGCCATGCCTGCACCTTTAATAACAGAGTTTCTAACAGAAAAATGTCTTCCTAAAAGTGCTCTTATAGCATTTAAGTGTCCGTGTTTAATTCTTTTTCTAATTAGTGTAGAACTTACTTCTTCTTTGTTTTGATATTTTTGTTCAGGAACAACATGACACTCATAATTGTATTTTGCAGCAAATTCTTTTAATAACGCAGGGCTTCCGCCTCTATCTTTTCCAAAAGTATGATTGTAGCCAACAATAATATATTCTGGTTCAAAGTTTTTAATTAAGACATTTTGCAGATAATCATGGGCACTTAAATCTTTGTATTTTTCAAAATCTAATTCATATAGATAATCAACCCCAAGAGCTTCTAGAATTATTTGCCTGTCTTTATATGTTTGAATATTTGGAGTTGGTTCTTCGCTAAAATAGTCAGCAGGGTTATTTTCAAAAGTGATAATGGCGCTTTTGATGTTTTTTGATTTTGCTTGTTGTACAAGGGTACTGATTATTTTTTTGTGCCCAATATGTATTCCATCAAAATAGCCCAAAGCTATGGCTATTTTTTTATTTGGTGAAATATCATGAAACACTTCCATTATTGTTTTATATCCTTTTGTGTTGTTTTAAATTTTTTCTTTTTGTTTTTGCTTGGCTGGTTCAAATTTTCTTTTTGTTGTAGTCTGCGAACAGAGCATACATCAGGAATTGATTGAATATTTAAAACAACTTTTTTTAGAGTTTCAATATTATCTAATTCAATTCCAAGGTCTATTATACCAAACTTTCTTCCTTTTAGATATGTATTTGAATAGATGATATTAATTCCTAAATCTACTGTTTTCATTAATACATCTCTAAGCATTCCGACTCTATCTTGGCATTCAATTCTAATATGAGCAACATAGCTTGTTTTTGTTGTGCCATCCGCCCATGATATATCCATCATTCTCTCGGGTTCAATATTATACAGACATTTGCAATCAAGCCTATGAACGCTGACGCCTTTTGAGCGAGTAACTACGCCAATGATGGGTTCTCCTGGGATTGGAGAACAGCATTTTGCTAAAGACCACAATAAACCCTCAAGCCCAATGATGTCATTTTTTTTGCTTTTTGTTTTTTTAGGTGTTGTTGTTTGGGTTTTGATTAATTCTTCATCTGTTTTTTGTGGTTCGTATTTTTTTAGAATATTTAAAACTTTATGAACTGTTGTTTCGCCATATCCTAACGCTGCAAATAAATCGTCTGAGCTTTTATAGTTCATTTCTTTTGCGGCTTTATCTATTAAGCCGATTTTAGTATATTCATCAAAACATGCTTTAGTAAGTTCAATTTCAAGATTAGTTTTTCCAATTTGGATATTGTCTTCTCTGTTGAATTTTTTAAACCATTGACGAATTTTTGAGCTTGCATTTTTAGTTACGACAAAACTTAGCCAATCGATTTTTGGCATATATTGTTTTGAAGTTAAAATCTCAACAATATCGCCATTTTTTAATTTTGTATCAAGCTGAGCTATTCTTCCATTGATTAAAGCACCAACTGTTTTGTGTCCGACTTCGGTGTGAATTCTGTATGCAAAATCAACAGGAGTTGAGTTTTGTGGCAGGTCAAATACATCGCCATTAGGTGTAAAGGCAAAAATTTGGTCGTTAAAGATATCAAGTTTAACGCTTTCAACGAAATCTTGTGTGGTTGTTGATTCGTTATCAAGTTCCATTACTTTTCTCATCCAAGAAAATTGCATATCTTGCTTTGTACTTGCTTTAATTGAACCTGATTCTTTGTATCTCCAGTGGGCTGCAACCCCATATTCAGCAATTTCGTGCATTTTATGGGTTCTGATTTGAATTTCAACTGGTTTATTTTTTGCGCCAATAACTGAGGTGTGTAATGAGCGATACATGTTGCCTTTTGGCATGGCGATATAGTCTTTAAATCTTCCTGGGATTGGTTTAAAGAGTTGGTGAATTATGCCTAAAACCTGATAGCATTCTTTTTCATTCTGAACAATAACTCTAACTGCTGTAATGTCATATAATTGATCAAAAGTGACATTTAAGCGTTTCATTTTGTTGTAAATTGAATAGTAGTGTTTTGCTCTACCTTTAATTTGAGCTTTAATTTTTGATTTTTCTAATTCTTTGGTAATTGTTTCAATAAGTGCATTAACCGTTGAATCTCTCATAGACTTTGTTTCAGCTACGAGTTTTGCAATTTCATAATATTTTTCAGGATTTAAATATCTTAGTGATAAATCCTCCAGCTCTGCTTTGATTTTTCCCATCCCAAGGCGATTAGCTAGTGGAGCAAAGATATCCATTGTTTCTTGGGCGATTTTTTTCTGTTTATTTGCCGCCATAAAAGAAAGAGTTCGCATGTTGTGCAATCTATCAGCTAGTTTTAGCACAACAACTCTTATATCTTGCGCCATAGCGATTAACATTCTTCTGAAGTTTTCCGCTTGGCGTTCTTCTTTTGATTTGAACTGGTATTTATTTAATTTTGTAACGCCCTGAACAAGATTGACAACATCAGCGCCAAATTTTTCTTTCATTTCTTCGGCTGTTGTGTCCGTATCTTCTAAAATGTCATGTAAAAAGGCTGCGATTATTGTGTTTTTATCCAGTTTTAAATCAACTAGTATTTTTGCAACTTCTAGAGGGTGAATTATGTATGGTTCTTGTGAAATTCTAAATTGTCCTTCATGGAGCTCTTTTGCCCAATGATAAGCAGCTTCAATTTGCTCAATATCGTGAGCTTTTCTTTTTTGGGCTATTAAACCCTCTTTAATTTCTTCGAATGTTTTTTGATATGTCATAATTCACCAAAATTATAATATTTATTATACATATTATCTTGTTTTTGAGATATATTAAATGTTGTATTTTAGTTAAATTCAGTAAAGTTTATGATTAAAAATCTCGATGAATTATTAGAATTAATCAAAAATAATGATGGATATAAGTTTAAAATCAAGGTTGTTGCTAATTCTAAGATTAATTTAATTGATTTTAACGAAGAATATATCAAGGTAAAAATTATGGCTAGAGCAGTTGAGGGAAAGGCTAACAAGGCGATAATAGAATATTTATCTGATACTCTAAAATATCCAAAATCAAAGATTTCAATTGTAACCGGAGAAAAATCTTCTATTAAAACAATTCAAGTAAAGCATTAATCAAATGTAAAGAATTATTAATTTAAATCAAAAAAAGAACATTTTTTTTGTTTAGTAGGTTTAATTTAATTGTTAAAAGCCGAAAGGTTCGAGTGTGGATTATAATAAAACAAAAAATAATAATATTTCAGCACAAAAGGATAGTATCGAAAATAAAAGGATTTCAAACCCTATAGATACATCTAAAATTATGCCCATGAATACAAGGACTTCCGCCAACAGACTTTATGGTGGTTGGGCTAATTCGTTAACAAAAGCGCATGATGTAAATTATCCTGAAATGATTAGTGTGATTAACGCTTCTGTTTCAAACCAGACAGACGCTGTTCAATTGTTTTATTCTATTCATAAGCAAATTTGCTTAAAACTAAACCTTGATTTTTTAGCAATTGGGATTTGCAATGCAACAGCAAATTACATAAATACAAAATTAATTGAAAAAACTGGTTCATCATATACTTCTAAAATTATGTTATCCGATGATGATAATTTAATTGTTAAGGCATATAAAAATAAAGAAGCTGTTTTTACGACTGATAGTCACTATTTAAAAATGAATTATTTAGCTGAAACTCCAACAACAATTGTTCCTCTTGTGGCATTTGGAGAGTGTTTTGGTGTAATTATATATTCCGATAATAACAATCAATTATTTGAACTGTATAAATTAATAGCAAATTATTATGCAATTTTTTATAAAAATAAACAACTTTTAGATTTAGTTGACAGAAATACTGACGCTGATTCTTTAACTGGTTTATCTAACCATAAAAAATTACATGAAGATTTATCATACGAGATTGAAAGATGTTCAACGAATGATGGAACATTGGCGTTTTGTATTTTTGATATCGCTGATATTTCAGGTATTAATAATGAACTAGGACATGCAAAGGGTGATGAAGTAATTAAAGAAGTTGCTTCAAAAATTAAAAAGAATGTTAGAAACACCGATATTTTAGGGCGTTATGGCGGTGATAAAATCGCAATTATC
>SUTT01000054.1 GCA_015152565.1 Cyanobacteria bacterium SIG27 | reverse complement strand
AAATATGTTACTTCAGAACTCTACATTGAAGGGTGGAAATATAGACTATACATACAAAAAGCCCTTTAACATATTCGCTAAAGGACTTAATTATCTTGTAAATCTGGGGCGGAAGGATTCGAACCTCCGAATGCCTGGACCAAAACCAGGTGCCTTACCGCTTGGCGACGCCCCAAAGCGTTTCGATATTTATATTGTATCTAACCCAAAATTTATTGTCAATATTATATTTTTTAATAATGAAATTATGCTATTTCATCTTGTGGAAGATTGTTCTTCACAGGCAGTGTTATCAAATCAGCAGACTTTTTTCCGCGATTTTCAACCATTTCTTTCGTAATAGTAAATGTTGAAATATCTTCTCTAGAAGGAACTTCATACATAATATCCAACATTATTTCTTCTACGATAGAACGTAAAGCTCTTGCACCTGTTTTACGTTTTAATGCTTCTTTTGCAATTAATTCAACTGCATCTGGCTCAAATTCCAAATCAACACCATCCATTTTCAACAACTCTTTGTATTGTTTTAAAATAGCGTTTTTAGGTTCTGTTAGAATTTGGATTAAAGTTTTTTCTTCAAGTGGATCAAGAACTGCATAAACAGGAACACGACCGATAAACTCAGGGATTAAACCAAATTTCAATAAATCTTCAGGTTGCATTTGTTTAAGCATTTTTGCTGCTTGAAGTTCTTTTTCAGCCTCAGTCAAAGGAGCACTTGTTGCACCAAAACCAACGCTTGAAGAAGTTCCAACTCTACGTTCAATAATTTTGTCTAAATCAACAAAAGCACCACCAACGATAAACAAAATATTTGTTGTATCTATTTGGATAAACTCTTGGTGTGGGTGCTTTCTGCCACCTTGCGGTGGAACGTTCGCAACTGTACCTTCAATCATTTTTAACAATGCTTGTTGTACACCTTCACCAGAAACATCTCTTGTAATACTTGTGTTTTCTGATTTGCGAGCGATTTTGTCGATTTCGTCAACATAAATAATGCCTCGTTCTGCTTTTGCAGCATCAAATTCAGCATTTTGATATAACCTCAATAAAATATTTTCAACGTCATCACCTACATAACCTGCTTCGGTCAAAGTAGTTGCATCTGCAACGGCAAATGGAACGTCTAAATATTTTGCTAATGTTTGTGCCAATAAAGTTTTACCACTACCCGTAGGTCCAACTAAAAGAATATTACTTTTTTGGATTTCGATTTTTTCTTTATTGTTTTTATTGTTGTGGTTAATACGTTTGTAGTGGTTGTAAACCGCAACAGATAAAACTTTTTTAGCATCATCTTGTCCGATAATATGTTCGTCTAAATATTTTTTGATTTCTTGTGGTTTATGCAATGAACCTTTTGCAGTCAAATTTTCTTCAGAAATAGCTTGTTCTTCTTTGTTTTCAAAGAATTCTTCTTCTAAAATTTCATTACATAATTCAACGCACTCATCACAAATATAAACCTCAGGACCAGCAATTAATTTTTTAACTTGGTCTTGTGATTTACCACAAAATGAACATTTTAAACGACTATCAGAACTTTTAGACATTTTTTCTCCTAGTAATCTTCTTTTGGTTTTTTATCTAGTTGAGTAACAATTTTATCAATCATACCATACTCTAAAGCTTGTTCAGGAGTCATGATATAATCTCTATCTGTATCTTTTTCGATTTTCTTTAATGATTGACCTGTGTTTGTAGCCAAGATTTCATTCAAAGTCTTTTTAATTCTGATAATTTCTTCAGCTTGAATTTGGATATCAGTAGCTTGACCTTGAGCACCACCTAAAGGTTGGTGGATAAGAACTCTTGAATGAGGTAAGCACATTCTTTTACCTTTAGCACCTGATGAAAGTAAGAAAGCACCCATGCTTGCAGCTTGACCTAAACAAATAGTAGCTACATCAGCTCTAATGTGTTGCATTGTGTCATATATTGCTAAACCAGCAGTAACGCTACCACCAGGGCTGTTAATATATAACATAATATCTTTTTCAGGATTTTCGCTATCAAGTAAAAGAAGTTGTGCGACAATAAGATTTGCCACCATATCGTCAACCGGAGTGCCTAAAAATACAATTCTTTCTCTCAATAATCTTGAGAAAATATCAAAAGAACGTTCGCCACGACTTGATTGTTCAATTACTACTGGTACAAAACTCATTGTTTATCCTTTCATTAAAATTATCTAATTCTATTTTGACACATATTTGATTTTATTGTTATCCATCAAATAATCGGTTATGTTTTGTGCAAGAATTTGTTGTGTTAATGCACTTGTCATATTAAGATTTTTAGCTAATTGAGTGTAAACGTCTTTTTCTTCAGCGTGGTAAAGTGCAGCCAATTCTTTAATTTTACCTTCGAATTGTTCTTCTGTAACGCTGATATCTTCTTTACTTGCGATTTCTGCAAGAACAAGACTATTTTTAACTCTTTTAGCAGCTTCTTCTCTTAATTCTTCCCAAAGATTATCTTGACCTTTTTCGTCAATAACTTGTTCTAAGTTCATGCCTTGAGCTTTTAATCTTTGGCCCATTTCGTTCATAAGCTGTCTTGCTTCTCTATTTACCATTGAATCTGGAACTTCAACTTCTGAAGCTTCAACGATTTTAGTAATGATAGCTTTTTGAGCTCTTTGGTCATTTTCATTTTTTTCAGCTTTTTCAAGATAAGATTTAATATCATCTTTCATTGCTTCAACTGAATCAAAGTTTCCTACTTTTTTAGCAAATTCATCATTTAATTCAGGAACTTTTCTTTCTTTAATTTCATTGATTTTAATTTTAAATTGAGCAGGTTTACCTTGTAATGCTTTATCGTGGTAATCTTTTGGGAAAGTTACGTCGATAGTAAATTCATCACCAATATTTTTACCTACTAATTGTTCAGCAAAACCTTGAATGAAGTTGCTATGAGCTAAATCTAATTGATAATTTTTAGCGCTTCCACCTTTAATAGGTTCTCCATCTACTGAACCATCGAAGTCCATTACTACTGCATCATTAGCAGTACTAGCTCTATCAATAACAGGTTCAAAAGTAGCATATCTGTCAACGATTGTGTTGATTTCTTTTTCAACATCAGCTTCAGTATTTTTGAATTCTTCAACTTCAACTTCTACATCTTTGTATGCACCTAATTTTACTTCAGGTTTTAATTCTAAAGTAGCAACAACTGTTAATGGTTTGCCAGCTTCATAGTTGAAAGATTCAACTTGAGGTTCTGTAATAACGTCTAATTCGTTTTCGCTAATAACATCAGCAAAAACTTTAGGAAGAATAGCGCTTAAAGCTTCTCTTTGAATTCTTTCAACGCCAACATATTTTTCAACGATATTTTTAGGAGCTTTACCTTTTCTGAAACCATGAATATTAACCGTTTCGCTGATTTTGCGACAAGCTTTGTTGTATTCATTAGCAGCTGTTTGCTCGTCTATTTCTACATTAACTTTAACTAAATTTCCTTCTAATTTTTCAATATTTGTTTTCATCTCTTTCACCACTTAATATTAATACGTCTAGTATTATAATATAAACTAACAAAATAATGAAGTAGCTTTGTTAATTATTATGAACTTTTTTCATGAATATAGCAAGCTTTTGATTTTTTAACTGGGTCAAATCCCTTAAGGGATAGGTGTTAAAAGGAATTACATATTTAAAAATGCTTATTTAAAGGGAATATTAAGCTATTTTAAAATTTTTTAAAAATAGTACTTGAAATTATTTTTTTAGCAAATTATAATAAAAACATCGAATGGGGGCGTAGCTCAGTTTGGTTAGAGCGCTTGCCTGTCACGCAAGAGGTCGCGAGTTCGAGCCTCGTCGTCCCCGCCATTATCAAAAAATTATCTATGGGTTTCATAAGAACTAGCGCAAGTTGGTTCTTTTTTTTGTATAAGTATTTACCAAGGCTTTTTATTGGGTCAACAGCATTCATCTACAAACCTTTCGAGCAACATACATCACTCAAAAGCAAGTGAAAGTAAAGTAGAAGGGTAAATGTACGAAAAGCACCTTTAAAAGATATTTAAAAGGTTTTCAAATCCTGTTTAAATGAGGGTGTATTTTAATGAGTAGTTTGGTTTGGACGGATAAAGTGGTTTTTTTAAGCAAAGTCGCATTGTGTTTGGGTTTTAGGGGTAGGAAGAAACCATATTAAGTGTCTTTCAAAATGGTCTAAAATACTCATTTGATGGTCAGACGGATAGAATGGGTATTTTAAGCAAGTAGTGTTTTTTCATACAATGAGAGGGTTTAAGCCTAATTTTAGGGCAAGACATTTAGTTTGGGTATTTTACGCAAAAAGTCCGTTTTGGGAATTTTGAAATTCAATTAACACAATTCGACACAATGCTCGGAAGTGGTGTTCCAATTTAACGACTTCAGAGCTAATGTGTTGCACATGAAAAGTAATTATATAAATATTAAGGAAATCGCAGAGGCTAAAGGGTTAAAGAGTACCCGTTCTTTAAGGCTACAAATCAACAAACCCAACAGTCCGTATATTGCAAGAGAAGTTGAAGTGAATGGAGGAACTTCCTACGAAATTCTTTATTCAACATTAGAACCTGAGATTCAAGAATTACTTCGTACCGGCGAAACAAAATCAACGGCACTTGTTCCACTAAATCAACCAATAACATTTGTTGCGGAAAGTGCAAAATTAACTGCTTTAGCAAGAGTTGATGTTGTTGTAGCTTTAAAAGAATATCGTAAAAAGTTTAAGACTAAAAAAGAGGCTGATGCAATGTTTCTTGATTTATATAACTCAGGAATGTTTATGCCGAAAGTTTTTAGATATCTTGGAACAATATCAATGGGCACTCTTTATCGTTGGGTTAAGTCTTATGAAAAACACGAAACGCACGAATCTTTGATTCCACAATATAAATATAGTAAGCAAGGCGAATATAATACAATTTTAAATGATGAAATGAAACACATCTTTTTGAGATTTTTACTTCATGAAAATAAGTTCTGCGTTGGTAAAGCTATTAAATTATCTAAAGAGATATTATATAAAAAAGGCTACGAAGCACTTCCCTGTGATTTAACATTTAAAAGATATGCAGAGAATTTTAGAAAGAATCATTATGATGAGTGGATTCTTAAACGTGAGGGAATGAAAGCATATCACGATAAAGTTGAACCATATATTGAAAGAGATATTTCAAAATTAGAAGTTG
>SUTT01000018.1 GCA_015152565.1 Cyanobacteria bacterium SIG27 | reverse complement strand
CTTATGCCAATACGAAAAGAGCCGATAGAGGAATAGTTAAACACGCAAAGGAGCTGCTAATGAGCAATCAAGATACTATAAATAAAATGCGAGAAAATGTTTTAGAAGGTGCAAACAAATTTGTAGGTATAAGTCCAAACTATTGTGATAACCAAGATTGCTGCAAAATTGTTTTGCAAATCACAAACCAATACAACCAAGTTGTAAAACAAAACCAAAGCCTGCAACAAGAAGTGCTATGGCAAAAAAACGAAATGGAAAAAGATAATCAATATCTTATCAAACTTGAAGAAGCAAATATGCTGTATGAAATAGATATTGAAGCTCTTAAAAGAAGGGTGGACTACTACAAAGAGTTATATGTTGAAACATACGACCAATTACAAGCATTAAAAGAGAGGTATGAAGGAAATGAAAATTAAAATAGAATTAGGTTTTGCATTGTTATTTGCAATAAATACAGGAATTATCACACTTGCAATATGTAATAATATCTTGCATCATCAATGGATAAACCTGCCAACAAATATAATTATGCTTTTAGTGAGTATTTATTTTATCAATTATTTTACGAGAATTATTTTTGCAAGAACAACAGAAAAAGCCGATTTACTCACAGAAGCAACAGAACTTATGGTAAGAATGACAAGCGATATGATGTGCTACTCAAGAAAACTTGTTGCAAAATACACACGCAGACCTGAAATTCAACTTGATATTGTATGTGATGAAGAAAAATATATGCCAAGATATGCGAATGATACAGATGCTTGCATGGATCTAAAAATTAAAATCAAAGAACCTGATTGCTATTTTTTAAGACCGAACGAAACGCAAGTATTTTCAACAGGCATAAAAGTTTCAATTCCTGATGATTATATGATGTTGATTTTCCCAAGAAGTTCAACAGGTTTTAAATTAAACTGTATGCTAACAAATACAACAGGTATAATTGATGCAGGTTACAGAGATGAAGTAAAACTTGCTATTACAAATTTTGGTACAGAAACAGTTTGCCTGAAAGACACACAACGCATTGCACAATTTATGGTTATTCCAAGACCTCATGTAAACTTAAATCTTGTTTGTGATGATGAAGATTTTAGAAATGGTGATAGAGGTGGTGGAGTAGGAAGCACAGGGGAATAATGATGAAATCAATTTTATTCAGCATTATTTTAGGAATACTTTTGGGAGCAATCTTTGTTCCCTTCTTCATCCCAACAGATAAGAGGTAATAAATATGGCACACACAACATCAAAACAAATATGTGAATTATTAAATGTTAGATATATAGATTTTTCAATCCCTGAAAATTTTATCAACTTGCTAGACTTAATTTTTATATTTCATCAAACATTCAATCTTAACATCAGAAGCAGAGTAAAGAATTTTTTAGAAGATACATTAACTGTGCTTCAGGAAGAGCTTGAAGATGCTAAATATGAAACACCATTAAAAGTGAAAGAATTTGCAAACAGAGTTAAGGCTTTTGAATGGAGCAGCAATGCAGGGCAATGAGCATCTTGATTTACGCAGGCAATACTATGTGAGAATAGCAGATAAAGTTTTAAAAAATATTGATACTGCTTATACCTTCATAGGAGTTGTATGTGAAACAGTAAGCATAACAGATCTGCCGACAATAGAAACAATCTTTGTCAGCAAAGTAAATGAAACAACAGCAAACAAGAATTGAGGTGAATAATGATAATAGATTTTATAAGAAGTGTATTGATAATAATAGTTACAATAATAATTTTATTAGCTTTTTTACTAGGCTTACCTTTTGGCTTATATGCAACTACAAATTTTGCCAATTATTTTTTAGACAAAAGTTATTGCACATTGCTCATAGAAGGCAAACAGGTTTATGAGGGTAGATGCCATTATATTGACATTGACAGTATCGGACAAAATGGTAATTCAAAAAGAGTTACGATTTATAAAGATGCAATTCATACTAAACCTATTAAAAAATTCATTTCAGAAGATGTTGTTATTAAAGAGGTGCAAGATGCCAAGACTAATTAGAATAATCAGCAATGACAACGATATGCCAATTACAGTATTAGCAGAAGCAAAAGGTAAAAGATACACAAAAGATAGGCACTCATACTGTGCATATATGGATTGCACAAAATGCAAAAATGCAAGTTGGTATGATGATGATTATTGCAACAATCAGCACATACACTTTATTGATAAAGAAAATGTTGCAACAACAAAAGTATATTGTGAAAATTATGAGGTAGAAAATAATGGGAACGGATAAAATAAAATCATTAAGCCTTGAACAATTTAAAAATAAATATAAAGAAGTTATACCACATCTTTGTTATGTTGATCCAAGATGTGAAGAATATTGCCATGATGCCAAAGATTTAACTAATGATGCCCTTTATGAAATATTTGATAATTACTACAATGCAAACAATATTCCTGTTGAAGATTGTGCAAGTTATTTCAGAAAAATTGCTATACATAGAAAAAATTATGCAAGAGTAGAACCTGAAACAATAATAGATTTAATAAAAGATTATTTTGAAGATAGCGAATATAATTTTGATGGTGAAATTTCTGAGTATTTAGAAGGTTTTGAACATATAGAAACAGCTGTTGAATTATTTAATCAAGCACAAACAACTTACCTGTGTGGTAGTCTTATTTGCAATCTTGATTTAGAAGAAGAATTTTATAGATACATTCATGAAAGCGAGGAGCAATAATGAAAATATATGTTTTAAATAATTCAGCAGATAGAATTGCCTTATTTAAAGGCGAAAGAAAACTAGAAAATTTTAAACCCCTGTGTGAAACCCATCAGGCAATAAAAATATCTGATATTATAAAAATCAAAAATAAAACTTATACTGTTTGTCAAAAGCAGATAGATAATTCTTATGCGATTATTGAAGAAGTTGTAATTCCTGATAAGGAAGATATTGAGAAAGAATTATGGGGTGAAGATGAAATTAAATGCCCTGTTTGTAAAAATATTGTCATGGACAGTTGGGAGTATGAAGATTATGATCCAAATTTCAGATGTAGTTATTGTGGAAGCATATTTTCTTATGAACGATATACACATCCGACCTATACAATGATACTCAAGAAGGTTGGCAAACCTCTGAATATTACAAAATATTGCGAGGTGCAAGATGCCAGCAACTAATCTTTTCTTTTATTTACTCTTTGAAGAAATGCAGAAAAAAATAAACAGAGTAAAATCAGCAGGATTAAAACCTAAAATGATTATTATAAATAATTCTCATGCAGAAACATTGAACAGAATTTTTTTAAGAAGTAGGGGTAAAGTAAACATAGCAGAATTTTTTAATCTGCCTGTTGTAATAGATAATAAAGCAAAAGAAATAATTATAGGAGTAGGTAATGACTAACGAATTTTTATTTACTTCTAAAGGCAAGAATGATGAATGTTATACTCACAGATACGGAGTAGAACCATTGCTTGAATTTCTTCCACCCTTCAAGGATAAGATTATATGGTGTCCTTTTGATACAGAAGAAAGCGAATTTGTAAAAGTATTCAGAGAATACGGCTATAATGTTGTTAATTCTCATATTGATTATGGGCAAAATTTCTATAATTATGAGCCTGAAAATTGGGATGTAATTATATCAAACCCACCATTCACAAATAAAACAGATATTTTCAAAAGAGCAATCAGCTTTAATAAACCATTCTGCCTGCTTATGACTTTAACATGGCTTAATGATAGAGCACCAAAATTATTATTCAGAAATATTGGGATGCAGCTTTTAATGTTTGAAGATCGTATGGATTTTAAAAACCAAAGTCAAGCAAAACCAATCAATTTTTGTGCTGCTTATTTTTGTAGAGATTTCTTGCCTAATCAAATTGAGATACGAGATTTTAAAAACTTTAACCAAAGGAGATTGCTTTAATGAGTACTGCTTGTGGAATAAAAGTTAATTATGTTAAGCCAAGAGAAGATGTTTCAGAAGAAGAAAACAGAAGCAGGCTGTTGAGATTTATCACTCTATTTTCCCAAGTGGGTTTCAGAGAAATTTCTTTAAACCCTGAAACAAATATCAAGTTAGATTGCTGCAAATAATTTTTTATGTATAATTACTTTAAGTTAATTTAATTTGATTTAGAGTATTAGAATGTTAAGAAAGAATTGTGTAATATATGTTAGAGTTTCCACAGAGGAACAAACAAAAGGCTATTCACTAAACGGACAAGAAAGAATAGATAGGGATTTTGCTGCATCACAAGGATATGAAGTTATAAATGTTTTCAGAGAAGAAGGCATAAGCGCAAAAGACTTAAACCGACCACAACTGCAAGCAATGATGAATTGGGTTAGAGAACACACAGCAGAAGTTGATGCTGTTATCTTTTGGAAATGGGAAAGAATATCAAGAGGTACAGAATATGATTATGCTGTATTAGGAAAGTTTTTTGAAGAATGCAAAGTAATCCCATTATCTGCAACAGAATGCAATGAAGATAGTCCAGAAGGTGAACTTTTAAGATGGATTACAAAAGGCACAGCTTTATATGAAAGAAGAAAAATTTCTCAAAGAACCTCAATGGGAATGGAGCAGAAAGCTAGAGAAGGTATAAGACCTTGCAAAGCTCCGATTGGCTATAAGAATTACACAATGCCTGATGAGAAAAAGATAATTGTTATAGATGAAGCAACAGCACCTTTTATCAGAAAAGCATTTGAGCTGTATGCAACAGGCAATTATTCTTTAAAAAGATTAGGCGAAACATTATATTATGATGGATTTAAGCATCCAAAAACAGGTGAAAAATTTCCACCAAGAAAATTTGAATGGATGCTCAAGAACAGTTTTTATATTGGCACAGTAGAATATAAAGGAAATTATTATGAAGGCAAACATGAGCCTTTAATTTCAAAAGAATTATTTTATCAAGTGCAGGGTATGTTTGGATGGAAAAAGCCGAAAAGCCACAATATATTCTTCCCATATACTAATATGATTAAGTGTATCAAATGTTGTGAGCATAAGTTATCAGCAGAAATGCAGAGAGGTGCACACAATTCAGGCGAATATATTTATTACAGATGCAGATGTGGATGTAAGGCTATCAAGCAAGAAGAACTTGATAAAGTATTTATTGATATGCTTGAGGATATTTATATTCCACCTGCTGAAATAGAAGCAATGAAAAACGAAGCAAGAGAACTTTTACAAGCTATTAAGGATTATGAAAATAGTTTAGAAAGTCCTGTTGAGATGCAGAAGAAAATTGAAACAATTAAATCACGCATCCAAAAAAGTTATTCAGATAAATTAGATGGTAAATTACCTTATGGCATGACCGAAGAAGATTGGAATGGCATGATGGCAAATTGGGCATCCGAACTCAACAAATTAGAAATAAAGCTCACAGAAAGAATGGAAAAGAGCAAAATTTTATATGACAAATTAAGTCTAATAATGAGCTTCTGCAATCAGTTGCCTGAATTATTTAGATTAGCCACTCCTCAAATAAAAAGAGAAATTGTGCAAACTTGCATCCGAACCCTAACTTATGATGGCGAAACCCTTAATATAGAATTATTTCCAATATTTTATAAGCTAAAATATTGGAAAAATGTTAAAAATGGGGCGGGTGATGGGGTTCGAACCCACGAATATCGGAACCACAATCCGAGGCCTTAACCACTTGGCGACACCCGCCATTTGAAATTCTATTTAATTATCAATTTTTGTTTCGTGGTTCCGCCTCGGAACCAAGCATCTCTCAGGGTCGAGTAACCACCTTTGGCGACACCCGCCATAAATATAGCTTCTAGCTATCGCTAAGTCATTATAAACTAAATAAATTTTTTTTTCAACTAAATTACATGTTTTTAAAATTTTCTTTTTAATTTCCTCATACAAACGGTGTATTTTTTAAAAAATGTGTTAATTTAAATGTATCGATTTCGGACAATTCAAATTTGTATTACCTGAGAAAGCCAAGTCTGGCTAAGCTCGCTTGTATGGGGTACGGTTTCGCAATAGTCCACCAAGCTCATCGCTTGCTGTACCATTGCTTACACACCTTGTGCCCTCGTCTGCGCTCGCTAAGCCAAGTCTGGCTAAGCTTGCTTGGCTCAGGTTAAGAAACGAGGCTGACGAAGTTAAGGATAGGATAACTGTTTTTGTTGAGGTTTTATGCGTCATTGTAATAGTGTTTTTCAGGCTCAAGATATTTGGTTTTTATTAGATAAAGACAATCAAACAAAAAGAAAACTTTACCTTGCAAATTGTCCAATTTGCAACAAAGAAATGGCATTATATTCTTGTGTTGAAAACGAAAATGAATATTTTGAAAAATATTACTACTCTGGTGGCGCTAAAAAAATTAAAGAAAGATTGAAAAAAGATATCGTTTCAACATTTTTAGGTTTTAAAACAAAGTACAAAGCTCCTTATGGATTTAAATTTGGAATTAATAAAGAAATTAAAAGAAATGGTAAAATTGTTGGAATAAAACAATATGCAAGCGATTTTTGGGGGAATAAAATTTTAGTTAAAAAAATAGAAAATGAATAATGAAAATCAAAATTCAATTTCAAACATAGCTAAAAATAATTATACAATTAACGATGCAATAAAAGAATTTGATGAGTTAAAAAATATAGCACTAAATTGCTATGACAAAAATGGAAACCCTAATATTTCTGCTGCACTAAGAGCTATTGAAAATAAAGCAAAAATTGCAGGTCTTTACAAAAACGGAAATATTCAAGTTGGGTCTGTTGTTAAAATGAATGAAATTTTGATTGATGGTGAGCAATTGAAGCTTAATATTGGAGAAGATTTTGTATAAAAATGGATTTAGTTTTTCCTGAAATATTAAATATTCCGCCAAAATTAATTCCTTTTATTTTAAATTTCAATCGCTACAGTTATTTTCTCTTAGAGGGCGGTAGAGCCTCAGGTAAAACGCAAAGCGTTGCCAGATTTCTATTATATATTTGTGAAAATAGACGAGTTAGAATTTGTTGTGGTAGAGAAATTCAAAATTCGATTAACGAATCAGTTAAAACTGTTTTTCTTGATTTAATAGAAAACTATAATTTGCCTTATATCATAAAAAAAGATAGTTTGATTCATAAAACCACATCTTCTAAGATATTTTTTAAGGGTTTTAGGGAGCAAGGTAGTGTTAATATTAAAGGATTAGAGGGTGTCGATATTCTTTGGATTGACGAATCTCAATCAATTACTAAATCAACTTTAGATATCATTGTTCCTACTATCAGAAAGAAAAATTCAGTAATAATTTTTACTATGAATCGATACACTCGTTTTGATTCTGTTTATAATTTTTGTGCTAAAAGAGATGACTGTTTACATATTAATATTTGCTATTTTGACAATCCTTTTGTTGATAAAAAAATTCTCCATGAAGCGCAAGTTTCTAAAGAAACCAATATTAACGATTACAATCATATTTGGCTGGGGTATCCTTTGAGTAATAATAACGAATTTTTATTATCGTCTGATATGCTTGATAAGGCGATAAATTTAGAATATGAAGTTGATTTATCTTATTCTTGTAATTCTGTTATGAGTGTTGATTTGTCTGCATCTGGAGCAGACTTATGCGTTGCAAAACTTTTTGTCCAGCAAAATAATTGCGTTTGGCTTGAAAAATATACTGTTAGTTGGTCTGAAGCTGATACAGATATTACAAAAGGAAAGATAATCAGCTTATATTCGCAATGGAATCCAAAAAGTTTAATTATTGATGCCGATGGTTTGGGTTATCCCATTTGGGTTAGTGTTCAAAAAGCAATCAATAGCGCAATTGCTTTCAGGGGTGCTAAAAAACCAATTTCAAAATACGCAATTAATGCTCGGGCAGATGGATATTTGGCCTTGAGAGATTATATTGAAAAAGGATATTTAAAATTAACTGATAAAAATTCTATAAGACAACTTGAATATATTAAAAAAGTTTTCAAACCAAATGGTTTGATAGCTATTCAAGATAAAAAAGAAATGAAAAAAATTCACAACGAAAGCCCTGATTTTGCAGATTGTGCAATGATGGCGCTTTATGCGATTAATTATTGTTTTAATACGGTATTTATTAAAAAAGAAGAATATAGCCAAATTCTTGAAACAGATTTTGATGTTTTTGAGTAATTAGAAAGGAGAAAATATGTGTTTTACTAAAAGTGCAAGTTCAGCACCACCTATTGCTGAGCCTGAGCCTGTTATTCGCCATGAAGCAGATGCTGATGCTACCAAGAAGTCTAAAAATAATGATGGTGGTTTTAGACAGAATATCTTAACTTCCGCTTATGGGATAGAACAGCAGGCAAAAACTACTAAAAAGACATTATTAGGAGAATAAAATGACTTTTTATACAGTTGAATATTTTCAAAAAAGAAAAAAAGAAATGGAAGACATCTTCAATGTTATCAAGCCTGATTTGCAAGAATTGGCTGATTATTTTATGCCTCGAAGTGTTCAGTTTATCGCAAGAAACACAAGAAAACCAATTGTTAAAAATAGAAAAATTATCGATTCGACTCCCTTGATTGCTTTAAGGAATTTTTCTTCAGGTATGATGTCGGGTGCAACAAGCCCAACTAACCGCTGGTTTAAAACTACTTTTTCAAATATTGATTTAGCAAATGATTTTTATTTAAAAAATTGGTGCGCTAAGCAAGAAGAGCTAACACGAAGAATTTTGTATTCTTCAAATTTTTATCAATGCTTACCTGAAATTTATAAACAACTCGGTGTTTTTGGTTTTAGTGCTGTTGGAATTGAACCTGATTATGATAATGTTGTAAACTTTAAGGTTTTACCAATCGGTTCATATTATTATGCTAAAAATTCACAAGGAAAAATTGATACTTTTTGTCGAGTTTATATGGAAACTGCTAAAAATATCGTCGAAAAGTTTGGCGATACAGTGCCAGCTGAAATTGTTGAATGCGCAAAGCAAAACCCTCTAAAACTGTTTGAATTAACTCATTTTGTAGAAAAAAATAAATATCATAAACCAAAAAGTCTTAGTTCTAAATTTTCCAAATTTGTTTCTGTCGTGATTTTATCTTCTAAAAATCAATTTTTATCAATCAAAGGTTTTTCTAAATTTCCTTTTGTGGTTTTTGAGGCTTCAAGCTGCTGTAATTGCGATTATCCGCAAGATTCGGCAGGAATTAATGCTTTAGCAGATGTTAAACAGTTAATGACAATGGTTAAAGAATATGCTAAAGCAGTTAAAAAGATAGTTTGTCCAACGTATAAAGGTCCCGCTAGTTTAAAAAATAAAAAATTAGCCGATGTTCCGGGAGCCTATATTGAAGAAGATGAAAATGGTCGAGGAATTAGCCCTGTTTATGAAGTAAATCCTAGGGTATTAGAGTTAAAACAGGAAAAAGATGAATTAAAGCAAATTATAAAAGAGCATTTTTATAACGATTTATTTGCAATGATTTTATCTACCGCTGAGCGTGGAAGAACTGCGACTGAGGTTAATGAACTTAAAGAAGAGAAAATGGTTCTTTTATCGCCACTTTTGGAACAAATTCACTGTTCTTTAAGGCAAATTCTTTCTTGGATTTATGATGAACAAATTAGAGTTGGAATTTTACCTCCATTAAAGAAAGAATACCAAAATTGCAGGTTTGAAATAGAGTTTGTTTCAAGTTTGGCTCAGGCTCAAAAAGTGATTAATATTGCAAGTATTGAAAGATTTACCACTTTTGTATCAAATATTGCAAATTCTATTGATCCAATTTTGAAATCAAAATTAAACGGTGAAAAAATAATTGAAGATTATGCAACTTTTGCTAATATTAACCCAACACAAATTGTTCCATCTGATGAAATTGAAAAAATTAGGCAAGAGCTAAAAAATTCCCAAAATCAGATTAATCAAATGCAAGTTTTAAAAGATGGAAGTCAGATTATTCAAAATATGGGTGGGGTTGATTCTTATGGATCTGATTTATTGGCTCGTTTTGGTGTAATTTAGGAGAAAAAGATGACAGTTAAAAATCTTGTAGCTAGTGTTTCATATCTTGAATTTATAAATAAAATTACATCATTATTTAATAAATTGCTCTATAATTCCCAAGATGGTTATATTTACTTAAAGTCAAAAGATGCAATAGTTAACGCGCAAAATGTTGTAAAAAAGTTTAATCATGAAGCACAATATATTAAAAATTCATTTTCTTTTTATGATGATAACGATTTTATTTCAAAGAAAAAAGATGAGTTAATCATAAAAGTTAAAGAACATTACAATGCTGAGCTGATAAATTGGGCTGATGATATTTTTGAAGAATTTATCGATAATCTTTTTCTTGAGCTTTCGCTTGATAAAAATAAAGTTCAAAAACTTTATAATTCTATGATCTGCGCTATTAATTGGATAGCCGAAATTAAACAAATTGAAAAAAGTGAATATTCATCTCTTCTTGAAGAATTTAGTATTAAATTCAATAATGTGTTGGAAAAAGATGATACAGATTATCTACCAAAAGAAAATATTTTAAAAAGTAACCATGATGATTTTATTCAATTTTGGGACTTGATTTTAAAAAATACTGATGATTTTTTGCAGCTTGATTTTAATCAAGAATACAATAAATTAAACCAAGAAGATATTCGCTTTTTTCAAACTGCGCAAAACAACCTTAGAACAATTAAGAAAACAATTTTTTTAGATGAAATGTCATTAATTAAAACAGCGCTTGAAGAACTTGATTTAAAAGAAAATTCTAAAAAATATGATTTTATTAAGCAAATTAATTCAGATTTTATTTATTTTCTAGAACAAAATAAAACAATAAAAGAAGAAGATAAAGTCAAACTTCTTAAACGAAGAATTGCCATCTTCAAGGATGACAATTCTAAAGTTAAAAGCTATTTTAAAAAGCTACTTGCTTTTTGAATGTGTAATTTTGCAATAGTTTGGATTAACTAAATATTTTTGGAAAATTTCACCATTTGTGGTCATTTTCGCTTCAAATATTTTATTTTTGTCGATTTGTTTTTTAAATTCTTTGTTAAATCTTGTCATTGAATCGGATAAGAAACCTAGCTGATTTTTGGTAAATTCACATGTTAACATTTGGTAGCTTCTGTTTTGATGAATTTTTTCTTTATATATGCATCTATTGTCTTTTGCTTTATTGAGAGTAATTGTCAAATCAAAAGCTTCGCCTTTATATTCAATTGTGCCATCTTGGCTGTATTCTTCGCAAGTTGCTATTGCTTGCGGAAATGGAATTTGCGCAAAAGATGTTTGATTTGGTACAAAAAATGCGACAAAAACTATTGCTATATTTAAAAAAGCTTTTTTCATAATACATACTCCCCTTTAACAAAAATATTATAGCACACAGAAAGGATAAATATGCAAACTGAAATAAATAATAATATTAAACTTGGAATGAGTTTTGATACTCAGGGTCAAAAGAGCGATACTTTATACGATTATTCAAAATATTCTTCCAGGGAAGATTTTGATTGGGATGTTGAACTTGAGAATAAATTGTCCCCTATTGCAAAGAAATTAAACCTTTCACAAGAATCATTGGAGCTTTTGCTTGAACTTGCTCTTGAAATGGCCCAAAAGCAAAAAGCTGTTTATGAAATGGATGATGAAGAAAAATTTAAACAAAAAGTTTTAAATTATCATCAAATGTTTGATGAAGATTTTGAATTGCCTAAGGTTAATTCTGCTCAATTAAAACAATATATGAGTCTTGCTAATCGTGCATACAGTGAATTTTCTTCGCCTAAATTAAAAGAAATATTAGAAAAAACAGGACTTGTTTACCATCCTGAGCTAATAAAAATGTTTTACAAGATTGGCGAATTGTCACAAGAGGATAATTTATCCCACTGTGGAGCACCAGTTGTTGAAGAATTAACTCCAGCGCAAATTTTATACGGTACAAATAGCTAAATAGGAGGTTAAAATGGCTATAGTTGGAAATACTTATTTAACTTTAAAAGACAAATTGGCGCAAACTGAAAACGGCAAAGCTGCAAGCGCTATTGTCGATTTATTAGCTCAATCAAATTCATTGATTGAAGATGCGGTAGTTAGAGAGTGTAACGAAGGTTCAACTCATAAAACAACGGTTAGAAATGGCTTACCTGAAGTTGAATTTAGAAAATTTTATCAAGGCGTAAATTCATCCAAAGGAGAATATACTCAAATTACAGACACCACAGGAATGCTTGAAGTTTATTCACAAGTCGATAAATCTTTAGCTGATTTAGAGGGTGATACTCAACAATTTAGAATGAATGAAGCACAAGCGTTTTTAGAATCCATGAATAATACCGTTCAGCAAAACATTTTTTATGGCTCTAAAGCCACTAATCCTGCTGGGTTTGATGGGTTAGCTCCAAGATATAATAAAATATCTGATGATAAAAATTCAATCGGTTATAGAGTTTTAAATGCCGGCGGAACAGGCAAAAACAATACTTCAATTTGGTTTATTACTTGGGGTGATTTACATACTCATTTATTATATCCAAAAGGTTCATCTGCCGGTTTGGTTCATACTGATAAAGGTGCTCAAACTGCAACCGATTCTAATGGCAATATGTATGAAGTTTATCGTGATCACTTTAAATGGGACATCGGTATGACTGTTAGGGATTTTCGTTCTACTTGTCGTATTGCTAATATTGACGTTGATTCTTTAGATAGCGAAAATGCTCCAGATTTATTAAAACTAATGGTTCAAGCGTATCATAGAATTAATCGTTTTGCTAAAACCGGCAACACTGTAATTTATTGTAATGATACAATTCAAACTCATCTGCATTTCCAAGCAATGAACAAAACAAATGTAAAATTATCAGTTGATGATTTTGCAGGAAAACCTGTTGTTACATTCTTGGGGATTCCTGTAAAATGCGCCGATCAAATTAGAAATGACGAAAAAGTTGTTGTTTAAAAAGGAGATAATATGTTATTAGATAATGAAAATTTATTTTGTGAAAAACAAGAAATTACTTCAGGCGAAATTGTTTCTCAAAATGTGATTGCCTTTGGCAAAAATGATGTTTCTTTTGTTCCTGTTGTAATTCAAGCAGTAGAAGATTTTAGCAGCCTTTCTTCTTTGAGTGTTAAAATTCAGACTTCTGACGAACCTGCTTTTAGTTCACCTATTAATTTAGCGCAAGCTACATTGACTTTGGAAAATTTAAAAGCTGGCTCAACTTTTCCTATAACTTTTCTTCCTAAAGGAAATAAAGGTTATATGAGATTAGTTTTTGTTGTCGATGGCAGCGAAACAACCGGCAAAATCACTTCTGGTGTTATTGCCGGAAATGGCTTAGCTATTCATGAAATATAGTTCTCATCTGGTGGGCATTTGCCCACCTTTTTCTAAAAAATAGAAAGGTTTATATATGTGTACTCCTACAGATATAATTGGCGGTGTATTGCAAGCGGGCAGGCTTGTCACTAAGTCGGTTTCTGATTATTCAAATTTAAAAGCTAATAGCGAATATCGAACCCAAGTTGCGCTAAATAACGCTAAAATTGCTCAAAATGAAGCTTTAAAGCAAAAGCAAATTGGTATAGAAAAATCACGCTTAGAAAAAATTTCATCCATGCAAGATGTTGCTAAATTGCAAGCAAAAAGCGCTGCTTCGAATTTTGATACAAATTCTCAAACAAACAAATATAATTATCAAGATGTACTGAACTCAGCTCAATTACAATCAAAATATATTCAAAAAGAGTATGATTTGCAAGCAAATGAATATTTTAATCAAGCGAATAGCTACATTAACCAAGCAAAAGATTACAATCGTCAATATAAAAATTCTTTAAAAAACTTTGCCTATAATGTCTTGGATGATTCTGCTCAGGTTTCAAAAAGTTGGTATGACATCTATAAAGATAGACAAAAAGGGGGCTTGTAATGACTATATCAAAGGCTCAAATTTTTAATATTGCTCTTAATATTTTAGGTGTTTCAACTCCATTGGAAAATCCAAATTCGGTTGATAATAGGGCGATTTTGCTTAATAACTATTATGAACTTGCGAGAGATTATGTTTTAAAAGACTTTGATTGGAATTTTGCGAGTGCATTTAAAGAGCTTTCTTTATGCGAAGAACAATTAAAGATGAGTGGTTTTAAGTTTACTTTTAACTATCCAAATGATTGCTTGTTTGCTCGTGAACTATTTTTAAAAGATAACTATTTTTGTGAAAAATTTTCAATTGCAACTTTATCAAATGGAAATAGTGTCATTTTGACTGATGTTGAAGTTCCTATATTAAGATATACAAGAAGAGTTGAAAAAGAAGTATTTTTTACAAGCGAATTTGCTATGGCATTAGCTCACTATCTTGCTTCCCTGACTGCTAATGTTATAGCTGGTAGTGTTCAAAAGGGTGAAAATGCTTGGCAAAAATATATTAAAATTTTAAAACATGCAAGAGTTATTAATGCTTATGAAAGCAAAGAAATAAATTATGATGTTGATGAATTTTTAAATGCGAGGAATTAATTATGGGTATTAGAATTTCTCAAAACTCTTTTTCTAAAGGAATTATTTCTCCATCTTTGCAAGGTAGAGTTGATTTAGACCAATATTCTCTTGGGGTTAAAAGCCTTCAAAATGGCATGGTTTTGCAAGAAGGTTGCGTTTTAAATCGATCAGGGCTCGAATTTTTAAATGAAGTTAAGCATTCAAATAAAAAAACAAGATTAATTCCTTTTGTGTTTGATATTAATGAAAGTTATGTTATTGAAGTTGGGGAAAAATATTTCCGCTTTATAAAAGATGGCGGATATATCCTAAATTCCAATAATGAAATATATGAAGTTTCAACGCCATATCTCGAAGAAGATATTTTTTCGCTTGATTATGCTCAACAAGCAGATATTATTACTTTTGTGCATAAAAATTATCCCCCTTATGATTTATCACGATTAGCACATGATAATTGGACTTTTTTAAAGGTATCATTTAAACCATCAATTTCTGCTCCATTAAATGTGAAAGCTGCATATACAGGTGATACTAGTGAAAATATGACAACATATCAATATGTTGTATGTGCTGTTGATAAAAATTCCTCTGAAGAAAGCACTAGAAGTGCAACTGTAAGCGTAAATGGGCATTTAGAAGCTTATTGGACAACTTCCGAATATATTACAATCAGTTGGGATAGGGTTTTGAATGCTTCTGAATATAACATTTATCGTGCTGTTAATGGTATTTTTGGTTATGTTGGAACAAGCAGTTCAACAAGTTTTAAAGATAATAATATTGAGCCCGATTTAACTTCTTGTGCTCCGATATTTTCTAATCCTTTTGAAAGTGAAAATCCTTCTTGTGTTTGTTATTTTCAACAAAGAAAGATTTTTGCTTCTTCAAAAAATTTTCCGCAAACTTTTTGGGCAACTCAGAGTTCTACCAATAAAAACTTCAACATTTCAAGACCATTAAACCCGACAGATGCCATTACGATGTCTATTTACGATAATGTCGCTAATACCATTCAACATCTTATTCCCTTTGATGATTTAATCGTAATGACATCTAATGCTGAATGGGCAGTAAATGGCTCTGATGGCGTATTTTGCGCTACTCCAACCCCTGTTGCCAATTTACAATCTTACTATGGTTCATCTAAGATTAAGCCTGTTACATCAGGTTCGATGGTTTTATTTGTCCAAAGTGGCGGTAATATTGTTCGTGATTTGGGGTTTAACTATCTTTCAGATTCTTATGATGGTGAAGAATTGACCTTGTTTGCTAATCATTTGTTTGAGGGTAGGCAAATTGTAGATATGGCATATTCAAAAGAACCATACCGTATTTTATGGTGTGTTATGGACGACGGTTCTCTAAACGCTCTTACTTATAACCCTAAGCAAAAAATTTCAGCTTGGCATACTCATAAAACTGATGGAAAATTTGAAAGCGTAACAACGATTAGAGAAAACAATGAGGATATCGCATATTTTGTTGTAAACAGAATAATAAATAACGAAACTGTTCGTTATGTTGAACGCTTTAAAAGTAGAATTATAAATTCTTTAGACGACGCTTTCTTTTTAGATTGTGCTATTTTTCAGAATTTTGAAAATTATGTTGATGAAATTTCCGGATTAGGGCATCTGGCTTCTAAAAAGGTTTGTGCATTATTAGATAATGGAGTTGTTGAAAATCTTCAAGTAGATATTAATGGCACAGTTAAGCTTCCATATAAAGCTAAAAAAGTTTTAATTGGTTTACCTTATGAATTTATTCTTGAAACATTAAATTTTGAATCTAGTGAAACTTTAGGTATCAAGAAAAATTTAAATAAAATTGAAGTTAAAATTTTAAATTCTCGAGAAGATTTTTTTATAGAAAATGACAATGGTACTTTATGTCAAAGCGCAAGATGCCACGATAGCATAAACTTTCCTGAAAAATTATTTACCAAAAATGTCGAATTTTGTGTATTATCAAGTCCATCCGAAGAAGAAAACATTAAAATTGTTCAAAAATTTCCTCTTCCGCTTAATATTTTAGCAGTTAGTGCGACAATTTCACTTGAAGAATTGCAAGAATAATGATTGAAAAGAAAATTAACCATAATTGTCTATGTTCTTTTTTGAACAATTTAAGAAAAGAAGATTACGAGGAATTAGCTGTAATTAAATCGTTTAATTTTGTTGACGAAATTTTAAATGTTTCTGAAAATCCAATTAATCAAACTTATTTTTTAACATCTGATAATGATAAACCACTTGCAATGGGCGGAGCTTGCTTAATTGAAATTGATGAATATAAAATTGCCAAAGTTTGGTTGTTGTCTACATCTGAAATTGAATTTTACAAGAAAGATTTATATAAATATGTTTTAGAAAAGCTAGAAATTTTAAAAACAAAATATGATATTTTATTTAATTTTATTTATAAATCCAATTTTTCTTCTTTAAAATGGCTCAAAAGGGCTGGGTTTAAAGTTTTTGATTTAGATAACAGTGACTATAAATTATTTTATTTTTTAAAAGGAGATATTAATTTTGATATACGATATTTTACCTGTTAACAATTATATTGGTAATGGGAGTTCAACTGAGTTTGAGTTTGATTTTTTAATTGATAAACCATCGCAACTAGCGGTTTATTTGTTTGATGAAAATGAAAATAAACATAAATTAATTCAAGATATTGATTATGTTGTTTCTGGTATCAATAGTGAAAATGGGGGTTACATCACTTTTCCGATTTTCAGCTCAAAATTTGATATTTTGCAGCATAATCAAAAAATCTCACTGGAACTTGATATTCCTGCAACGCAAGAAACAGATTATAATAACAGTTCGCTTTTAAATCTTTCTGCCGTTGAGCATTCTTTTGATTATTTAACTCGACTTGTTCAAATTTTAAAAAGAAAGCTGAGTTTATGTGTAAAGGTTGAAGAATGTTCAAAAAATTCACCGCAAGATTTATTGGAGTCTATTAATAATGCTGCTATAACATCAAAAGAAAATGCAGATAAATCACTAAATATTTTAGGTGATATTAAAAATGAAATTGAAAAATTTAATAAAAATGTTCAAATCACCAACTGCATTACTGAAATTCCACAAAGAATTAACCTTGAACTTACTGATGGAGTACTAACATTAAAAGCCGGGTCAGTTGTAACTGTGCCTAATGGATTTGAAATTGATGGGCAAACTCCCAAGTTTGATTATGTCACCATTGATAGCGATAAACAACTGATAGTTTCTGACCCAAATAGTACGTCGAGCTCTTCAGGATGGTTAATCTTTTATAGTACTAATGGTTATGCTAGAAACAGTATTAGAACTCTTGTTTTTTCAGGAAATACTGCACCAACATTTAATGCTAACTATGCTGTTTGGTACGATACAGCTAGCAATGTTATTAAATATACGAATGACAAAGGTGTAACTTGGACAACTCAAAATACTGCACTTCCGCTATGTTCTCTAACCAGAACTAATGGCACCGCTACTTCTGTTGACATAATTTACAATAGCATGGGTTGCTTTGCTTCAACAGCATGGATTGATAAAGGCATTAAGGCGCTAATCCCAAACGGAAGAAACGAAGATGGCAGTTTGAAAAATATAGAAGTTATTTCTACAAAACTTACAACTTCAACTAATCCTTTTAATGCTTCAGACAGTGGTTGTGCTAGAATATTCATAATGGAGGATGGTTTACTTGGAATTGCACACAGATATATCGAAAGTGAAACAGAGCCAACTACAGCATATACCACTTGGTATAATCCAAAAACAAATCTGATGTTTTATAAAGGTGCGACAACTTCTAGTTGGTCAGCTCGCTTTATGGCACCAATATTTTCTTTTACTTATGATTATGACAGTAGTACAAGCATTAACACATTTACAAACATGTTGCCAAAATCTCCGTTTAGAGCGGTTGATTACAGTGATAAACCACAAATAAGTGGTTGGGCTATGCCATCTAGTAAATATATTGATTTAACTTTGGGAGCAAATAATACAACTTATACTGCTCCTGCTAATGGTTACTTTATGCTTAGCGGTACAACCACATCGACAAGCAGAGCGCAAGTCGCACTATATGCAGAAGATCAAGGTGCTTACGGTAATAAGTGTGTAACGACTACTAATAGTGATTATATTATTGCATGTATCCCTATTCAAAGAGGCACACGCACAAGAGTATCGTATACTGATAATTTAACAAATAAATTACTGAGATTTATTTATGCCCAAGGGGAGGTTTAAAAATGTATTTAGGATATCAAAACGGACAAATTAAATTTTATACAGAAGAACCACTAGATAAAGAGTTTTATAACTTGGACAAGGTTGAAGAAACTCAAGAGGAATATGTTTTAGATAATGAAGAATATGTTTTAAAGGATGTTGCTTGGGAAGATAAACAAGCACAAGCTGAAAAAGAAAGAATTGCAAAGCTTTCATTGACTCGTGGAGATGTTTTTAGAGGATTATTGCAAGCTAAAAATGTAACACGTGCGCAAATTAGAGCTTTGATTGAAAATAATGAGCAGATAAGTGAAGTTAAAAGAGAATTGGCGCTGATTGATTTTGATGAGGCTTTAAATTTTTATCGTGGTAATCCATTGATTGATACATTGGGTGCTACTTTAGGGATAACAAGCGAGCAGCTGGATAGGTTTTTTGAAGATGGAAATTATGAACATTTGCTGGTATAAAGATGAAGATTTAGCGATTTATTTTGACAAAGAACCCGAGATTTCTGTTCAATACCCAAAACCAAACAAAAACGCTCCTGATGTTTATCAAAAGCCATTTAGACTTGAAAAAAGTTTAAAAGTTTGGCTTTTTGATTATGTTAATGAGCATAATTTTTTCTTTTCCATTCCTTTATATTACACTTGGGATGGGGCTTCCATCCCAAGGTTTTTTTGGAGAATGTTAGGTTCTAAAACAGATAATCGTTTTTTAATCGCAAGTTTAATTCATGATGTCTTGTGCGAAAATCATGATTATATTGATGATGATAGATATTTTTCAACTATTGTCTTTGAAAGACTTTTGTATGTTTCTAAGGTTAATTTTTTTACAAGATGGCTTATGAAACATTGTGTAGATAATTATCAAAAATTTTGTGGGTGGTGATGGCTGTAGAATATATATTGATTTTTTATGTTTTTGTAGGTTTGGTTTCTCTTGTTGCTGCTTTTAAAAGTATTGATTGGTTAATTTCTATTAAGTATCGAACAAAAGACGAATGCGAAATGTGTCGTAATGTCATTTTTGAAGCTATCAATAAAGATAGAGATTTATTAGTCAGGTTAGATGCAAAAATGGATTTAGTTTTGAAAAAGATTAAGGATAATAATGATTAATTTTTCGATTTCTGAGTTGATTAATAGTGATACGGCGCAAAAAAATAATATTAATAACATGCCAGATGTAAATTCGTTAGATAATATTTTAAACTTGATTGTTTATTGCTTACAACCCATTAGGGATTTAATTAAAAAACCGATGATAATTACATCAGGCTTCAGAAGTAAAAAATTAAATCAATTGGTGGGTGGTACTGTTAATTCTCATCATTTAATTGGTTGCGCTGCTGATTTTATTATTAATGGAATGAAGCCAAATGAAATAATTAAAATCGTTTCCTCGTCTGATATTAAATTCAATCAATTGATTAATGAATATGACAAATGGGTTCATATTTCATACATTAAAAATAAAAATAAAAACCAAATTTTAACTTTAAATTAATAAAGCTCCCAAGCGTTAGTTTGGGAGCTTTTGGTTGGTTGTTAGTTAGTAGTTAGTTGAGGTTAAAATTATGCACAAACAAGATTAATATATCTTGTATCAAAACTTCCTTTTGTGCCCATATCGTATAGAATTGTTCTAGCGCATAAATCACTTAGAGGTTTTTTATATGGTCTATTTTCTTTAAGGGCGCAATACACGTCTGAAATTGTTAGTGCTTGGTTTTCTTGGCTTCTTTTTAGACTTTTTTCGTAGTCATGGTGTTCAAATGCTAATTGTGCAACTTGAGGATTTAAGTCTGTTGTTTTTAATATTTCATAACTTAATTTGTTATGAAGCTGAATTATTGCTCTTTCTTTTAAGGTTAATTTTCCACGTTTATTTAAAATTTCGCTTGGAATAAAGCACTTTCCTATATCATGTAGCAACGCTGCTTGTGTTAGATATACGTAACTTGCTTCATCAACAGCATGTCCCATTTTGGTATAAATTTTTTGAGCTGTTTTTGATGTTGGAATTAAATGCGACATAACAATTGACTCAACGTTTTGTAAATTGAAATCTGCAGTCAATCCATTCTCTTTTAAAATGCGCTCAATGTTTGGATTTTTTTCAATTGCGTTTTTAATAGTTGCTTCGTTTACGTATTTTTTAATAAATCTAATAGGTTGATTTAGAGCAAGTTCATCGTTCGTTGTTATAACATCGGTTGCAAACTTTCTATCTTGCCCAAATGATATGGTATCTTTATTAAGATTATATTTATTTAATGCTTTTGAGTTAAAATCATTACCAAAAAAAGGCGCAGGCGTTGCCGCTTTTTTTGCTGTTGCATTTTTGTTGTTTAGCACACCACCAAGGCGCTCTAATAAACCCATATTCACCCACTAATATTAATTAACACACTTTTCTTATGTTTATAAAAAGTATTTTTTTCTTGTCTAATTGCGAAATGGTATATACTAATTTAATAATTGTTTACAATTATTTTTTGTTTTCTTCCTGAATACCAACAAAACCATCTTTGCCTGTGATTTTTTTGGTAATTGCATACGCTATTTTAGGAATTAAAATTCCAAGTCCAAGTATGCTTATAATTGTACCTAGCGAGTAAAAAGCAGTATTTTTAATGTTTAATTTTTTAATTAATTTTTTTGCTTCCTCTATATTTATTTTTCCATCCTTAAAGGCTTTTTTATTGTTGCCTATATATTTTAATAGGCTTTGCGCAGAGCTATCGATTTGTTTAATTTCTTCATCTTTTACAAGACGATTTATTTTGCCAAATTTGCCATTAGTGCCTTGAGAGTAAATTTCATTAATAGCTTTTTTGTCAAAGAAAGTATCTAGTTTAAATGATTCTTTTTCGTTTGTTGCGCCTTTAATTGCATTATTTAGGGTGTTTTCATCTAATGAAACTATATATTCTGAAATTTTAGCATTGGTTTGTGGAGAGGCGAAAATTTTGCTTAAAATATTTTGTGTCCAGCCAAGTGTAAAATTATAGAATATTATAGCGCTGCTATCCATTAGCGCTATTTCAAATGCTTCATATTTGTTTCTTGCCGTAGCGCATCTTCCTGCAATCATTGGGACGTCTGTCGAGATTAATCTTACTTTTGCGTTATTGTTTAATCCATAAGTAAATTTGTCTATCAACCCTTTGAAAGTCACATTTTTGTCTTTTTTATTTTTTGTTTTTTGCTCAAATTCTTTAAATGTTTCAAATTGCATAGCATAGTCTTTTGGCTGTTGTTCTTTTAGTTTTTTTCTTGTTATTGCTTGGTTAATTTTGGGTAGCGCAATTCCCATCAAGAAACAGTTTAATAACCAAGAGCCAATTGTAATCAATTGTCTTGCATTTTTGACATTTTTTACGCTTTTTTCTAAACCTATGTCATTTATTTTTTTGGCAAAGTCGGCGCCATATTTACTCAATTCGGAAATATCTAAATTTCTTACATTTTCCTTTTTTGCAATATAGTTTAAGGAATTTTTGATTATTTGTTCGTCATAATCAATATTCATTGGTAATTTGAAGAATTTTTCAAAAAGTGCACTACCTGCTTTGTTGAATAATGGTATTCCAAAAAGCCAAATTAATCCTGAAATTATGTCTTTTCGGAACTTTTCTGCTCCTTCAATGATTCCGCCTCTTTTATATCCGCTATAAGCTCTTCCTATATCAGCAGGCACTTCGATTAGCAAAGTTCCCCACTCTTTATTTGGATTTTGCAGAGTGGTTAATCCTTTTGCTAAGTTGCTGTATTGCGAATTTATTGTTGGAATTGCCAAAATTATACCTTTGCGCGCTTTAGTACTTTTTAGATAAAACACGTAAAGAGAAAAAATTGCTAATCAAATTTTTGATTATTTGTGTAATTTGTCAAAGCGCTTACTTGCTCGCACCATTGTTTTAGAATTTCTTTTTCGTCCAATTCCCAAGAAATTGGTTTTCCAATTTTTATTGTAACGTCTTTTTTCTTAAACGGTTTCCAGTTGTATTCTTCAAAACCAGTTAAACCCATAGGAATAATATCGACTTTGTTTGTTTTTGCAAAATAAATAAAGCCACCGTTAATGTTTTCAATTGTGCGATTTTTTCTTATTCCGCCTTGTGGGAATATACAAAGATCGTATTTTGCTTTGAATACTTCTTTTACTGTTTTAATTGTTGATAATCCCACCTTTTCACGATTTAGCGCAAAAGCACCAAGTCTATAGATGTTTTTTGCTACGTATCTTTGCGCCCAAGTTTGGGTTTTAAATAGTTCTTGTTTTGCAATATAGGCAAGTTTTCTTCCATAAGCCATGTTTACAAAAAACACGTCCAAATATGAAATGTGATTTGGTGCTAAAATATAGTTTTTGTCTTTTTCTGGTTCAAATTCGCTTTCAATTTTAATATTATAAAAAGGAAATTCTATAAAAGGTTTTAGTAAGACAAAAATTGTGTAAAGTTGATATAATCTTGTTAAAAAATTAAAGTCCTGAGCTTTTTTTTGGTAAAAATTAACTTTTTTGAGGTTCATTATTGCTTCCTTCTATTAATTCCACTATTTTATTACTCCACAGTTTAATCATTTCTTCAACATTATCGCTAAATTTGATTGGTTCTCCGATTTTGATTTTCATTTTACTTTTAAAAGCATGTCGCTTGTCTTTTGAAGCCCCTGTTATGCCAATTGGAATAATGTCGCATTTAAGAGTTTTTGCAAAGCTTGCAAATCCTTTATTTACATTGTCTAAATTATCATCTCTTTCCCTTGTTCCTTGTGGAAAAATTCCCAATAGCCAATTTGTTTGTTTGATTGTATGAGCGGTTTTGATTGTTGATGGTGATAATTTTGCTCGATTTACAGCAAAAGCACCAAGTAAATCAAGGAAAAATCTCATTATCTTCTTTTCAAATAATTCCATTTTTGCCATAAAGGCAACTGGCCTTTGAACTGCATAAGCCACTAAAAACGGATCAATTGCGCTAACGTGGTTAGATGCTACTATGCAAAAACCGTTTCTTGGAATATTGTTTCTTCCCTCGATTTTTAGTCCAAAAACAACTCTATAATAAAACCCATAAACCAATGTGCAAGTAATCCATTGGAAAATTTGTCTAAAAAGGTTAAATTCCCCTTTTGTTCTTTTTTGATAATCTTTCTTCATTAACACCCCTTTAATTTTAATTATACTAAATAATTAAAAATGTGGTATAATCTTTACAAAAAGGAGAAAATATGAAAAAGTTACTTTGTTTTGCTGCATTTTTAGCGTTATCATTCACATCTGTTAATGCTGAAGTAATTGGTATTGTTGATTTTGATAAAATCGTAGATAATTATTCTAAAGTAAAAACCGTTTCTAATGAAATTTCTGATAAATATGCTGAAATTCAAAGATATAGCCTAGATAAAGAAAGAGAATACAAAAAACTTTCTACTCCACTTGAAAGAAAGAATTTTGAAGAGAGCGTTGCTCGTGAGCTTTCTAAAAAACAAGAAGCTTATTTAAAATTAAAAGAGAAAAAAGAAGCTGAAATTGACGCTGCTATTAAAAATGCAATTAAACAAGTTGCAATCTCTTCAAAAGTTACAACAGTTGTTGAAAAATCGGTTGTATTCTTTGGTGGCGTCGATTTAACAGATAAAGTTGTATCAACTTTGAATACTTCTTCAAAATAGTCTAAAAAAAGTACTTTACTTATAATATTTTTCAGTTATTATAATAAAGTACCGTTTGGAGGATTGCCGGAGTGGTTGATCGGAGCGGTCTTGAAAACCGTCGGGCATGCGAGTGTCCCCTGGGTTCGAATCCCAGATCCTCCTCCATTTAAAAAGAGCCTTTAAGGCTCTTTTTTATTTGTCGAAATTATATCTTTTCATTAATTTTTCAATAATAATAAAATCATCTTCTTCATCAATTTCAAATGCACTATATTCAGGCATTTCGTAGAATGTGATTTTTCCTGATAATCTGTTTTTATCTTTTAAAATATTTTTAACTTTATTAATGTAACATGCCCCGTTTTCTAGAAGCATTCCTTTGTAATCTTGTCTTCTTGGGCGGTTTTTATAGTTATAATTGATTGGTTTAATGTTCCAATCCCAATAAAATCTCTTTGATATAACGCATGAAAAAATACTATCTGCTTTTTCATCGTTATATTTTTCAAACATATTATCAATATCTTCGCTTTTTAGCATAGGTGAAGTTGCTTGTATTAGAAAGAAATTGTCGTTTTCATCAAGTTTTGCATTGTTGATATATTCAAGCATAACGCTTTCAGTTGAGGCTGTATCAGTTGCGTTTTCTTTTTTTCTATCATAAATAGTTAATTTATTTAAGTTGAAACTTAAAACAGTATTTTTGATTTCATCGCTATCTGTTGCAATGACAACTTTATCAATGCATTTTGCGTTGCTTGCAGCGCTAGCTGTCCAGTAAACCATTGGTTTATTTAGTAACATTTTAATGTTTTTTAGCGGGATAGACTTCGAGCCTCCTCGAACAGGGATGAATGCTATGTTTGTCATTTAATTTCCTTGCTTATTATGTATTTAATATTAGCATTAGTCTCTTGAAAAATGTTTTTTTGTATTTTTTTAAGTGATTAAAATATGGAGTTTTTTTGGCATATTTCCACCATAATTTTGCATAAGGTCTATCTGGATATTTCCAAGGTTTTTCTGGTCCAAGCCAGTGAATAATTTTCATATCTTTTAAATTATATTTATTGTAAATTTCGGGATAATTTTTTGAAATTTCAATATTCCATTCGCTTGGAAGAACTTTAGTTTTTGAATTAAGCAATACATTTAGTGCGCATTGTTCTTGGAAAAGAAAATTGTTTTTTGTTATTATTTCTTTTAATTTTGGGCAATAGTTTTGTTTGTTAAATTCTTCTATATTAATTATTGCGACACCTGTATTAAAATATTTTTTTAAGTCTGTTAGTTTTAGTGTTGTTTTGCTGTATTCTGCGATATCTACATTTTGTACTGAAATACTTTCATCTATGTATTTCTCCCAAATTTCTTCAATGCAGGATGCAAATGCATATTGCGCTATATCTAAATTGTATAATTCTTGAATATCGGAGTTGAAAATTAAATCAATATCGGTAAACACAACCTTTTTATAGTCCGGCATAGCTTCTGGGGTGATTATTCTATAGTAGCAAGCTTCGTTAAAATAGTATGCACTAATATATAATTTAATATTTTCAAAATGACGTTTAGGATTATAAAAGCGAACTGAAATATTTTTTTTAGAGTACTTGCTTGTTACTATATTCTTTTTTTCTTCGTTTTCACATGATGAAAAAATAATAATATCGTAATTATGCTTTTTGTCTGCATTATCAATTAATGATTGCAGGCATACGCAAAGATAGGGTAAGTACTCTTCGCTTGAAGACATTGCAATTGCACTATAGTTTTTACTAAATATTGGTTTTATTGTATTTTGTATTTTCTTCTCACTCATTGTTTTATTACTTTTGTTATCCATATTATATGGTCTTTTCTGGATTATTTTTTATATAGCTTTGTGTATATATATCCTCAAATAATCCTTTTAAACCTACAGGATTTATTGAGATAATTTTAGTATTTGGATTGTATTTTTCACTATGCTGCTTAAGCTGTTTCCATATGTGGCTATGGCTTGATAAATCTGCATTTGGATTATTTTTTTGTTCTTTGTGAAAATGTCCAGTTGTGCAATCGCAACCAACTAAATAAATTGTTTTTGGATTTGTGTATAATGCAAATTGCATTGCCGAAAATACTGTTCCATGTAAATCGCTTATTGGTTTTTTTGCAATATCAATCTCAAAATTTTTTGCTGTGTAATTATTTAATATGTAATTGTATGAATTAGCATCAATTCTATGGTATTTAGGTATTTTTTTAATTCGTGGAAATACTTTTTTTGATACACTGTCAGATAATATGCCATAAAATTTTTTACAGTAATTTTTGTTATAGTTATTTGCTTCGATCATATCATCTTCATCAAGCCAATCTTGCGCAAACAAAAAGTTTAATTTTATATTTTTTAGTTTGTATGCCCTGTTTATTCCGATGTAAATTTTGTCATTTAATGGCTCAAAGTATTTTGTTGTTGGTCCACAGCCTACGATAACAATTTCTTTGTCTTTGTAAATATTTTTATACTTTAAAAATATTGCAGGATGCATAATTAATGCCTGAAAGCATAATTTTATGTTTTCAAAACTATTTTTTTTAATTACTCTTCTTGTTTTTATTAGTATTTTATTTAACATAGTTTTTTATGCAGTCAATATAACTGTTAACTTTTTAATTAAGTTGCTTTTGTATATTTTGAATGAGTCGTAAAAAGGTGTTTTTTTTGCGTGCTTCCACCATTTATTTGAAAACCCTCTTTTTTTATAGTTCCATGGTTTACAATTGCCTGGCCAATGATATATTTTAGCTGTTTTCAAGTTGTAATCTTCTGGATATAATCGTTGTTTTGGCATTGGAACGGTTAAATTCCACCTCCAATCAAGTTTTTTTATGTTTGTATTAAATAAGCTATTCATTGCACATTGTTCTTGTGATAAATATTCATTTTCTGATATCAATTTTTTGAGTTTTTGACAATAATCATTTTTTTTGAATTCTTGAATATTTATTATTGCTACACCTGTGTTGTAGTATAAACTGATATCTTTTAAGTTTAAAACTTTTTTGCCATACTCTTTGTATGTTGTTGAATTTATTTTCTGCTCTCTTGATATTAATAATAACCAAGTTGGATCAATGCAAGCTGCTATGGCATGACCATTGACATTGATTTTGTATAATTCCTGCACATCTGTATTAAAAATCAAATCGGTATCTGTAAAAACTACTTTTTTATAACTTGGCATAGCTTCTGGGGTGATTATTCTGTAATAACAAGCTTCATTAAAGCGAGGTTTGCTAATATACAATTTAATATTTTCAAAATGACGTTTAGGATTATAAAAACGAATAGAAATATTTTTTTTGGAGTACTTACTTGTTACTATCTTCTTTTTTTCTTCATTTTCACATGATGAGAAAATAACAATATCGTAATTATGTTTTTTATCTGTATTATCAACTAATGATTGCAGGCATACGCAAAGATAGGGTAGGTACTCTTCACTTGAAGACATTGCAATTGCACTATAGTTTTCTTTCCATATTGGTTCAATTGTTTTATCCTGCATTGTTTTCCCTTGTAACTGCTTTTGCTAAAAGATAATCTCTTTCATTGTTTATATCTAAAAATTCATCATTAGGGATCTGAAAAAGATATGGTTTTTTGCCAAAAAAGTATGAATTTTGTTTCATATTATTCCATGATTGGATAAATATACCTCCATCTTGCATATATAGAGGCTCAAGTTCCCTTGCGGGGGTGTGTCTTTTTGCATATGGATTGTAATTAAATGCTTTATTGTCTTTCCAAAGATGTTCTTTTAATTCTACTACTGATAACAAAGAGTCGAATTCTGGTTGAATTTCAAAATATTTTTTTATTGCTTTATCGTATGTTTCAGTTGAAATTAGTGGGTTTGTGCAATGCGCCCAAACGACCACATCTGTTTTGATTAGTGAACACATGTTTGCTATCATCTCGTTCGCGCTAGCTACTTGCTCATTGCAGTAATAATCTGGTCTTTTTACCACCTCTGCGCCGGCTTTTAAACCTTCTTCAAGCATAATATCACAATCTGAGCCAAGTACGACTCTATCAATATTTTTGCAGGCTTTTAATTGTTTGATTTTTCTGGCTATTAAAGTTTCACCATTTAGTATTAGCAGTGATTTTGCTTTAATTCTTTCTGAGCCTTTTCTTGCAACGATAATTGCGGTTGTTTCCATCTGATACCCCGTTTATATTAATATTCTAGGATAAATTTAATTATATTCAAATTTGTAAAGTTATTTAAATGTTTTTTGCGCTATAATTTGCTTATGACAAATATTAAAATCTTAGATTGCACGCTTCGTGAGGGCGGATATGTTAACGATTGGAATTTTGGAAAAAATGTTATTTTTTCAATTTTTAGCTCTCTTTTAAATTCCAAAGTTGATTATATAGAAATTGGATATTTAAAAGACAATCTTGTTTTTGATATTGATAAAACCCTTTTTTCTTCTCTTGATGATGTTAAACATGTTTTGCCATTTAAAAACAATCTTTTTTTGATGATTAATTTTGGCGAAGTTTCTGTTGATAGTCTTAAAAATACAGATTTTGGTTTGAGTATTGCTTTTAAGAAAAAAGACTATTTTCAAGCGCTTGAATATTGCAAAAAAGCAGTTCAAAAAGGGTTTAAAATATTCATTAATCCAATGAGTATTAATTTGTATTCTTTAAATGAGCTTAAATATATCATTCAAATGACTAATAAAATCAAACCTTTTGCGCTTACTATTGTTGATTCTTTTGGGTCAATGAATGAAAATGAAATTATTGAAAAATTTTCTTTCATAAATGAAAATCTAAATAACAATATTTCTCTAAGTTTACATTTGCACGACGGGTTAAATCAAGCAAAAAGTGCCATTAAAAAGATAATTGAACAAGAAAAAAATCGAGAAATCATCATTCAAACAAGCATAGATGGCATTGGGCGTGGAGTTGGCAACTTAAGAACACAAGATTTTTGCGATAAATTTGATTGTAATGTTTCTTTTGGTTCAAAAACTGATTACGAGATGGAAATTTATAAAATTTGTGCTTCAAAAAATATTCATCCAAACTATGCAAAATTTTTGATTGATAATAATGTTTCTTTTTTAAAGGTGGATGATATTTTATCTTCTATTTCAATCGATTTTCAAACTGTGTTTAATAAGCAAATTATTACCGATTTAATTTAAATATTACCCAAGTGGGTTACTTCTTTTAATTAGCTTTTGAAATAAAATCGAAGCAATAAAAGGAGTTATAAATGAGCGATATCAAGTTATTTGTGAGTTACAAGACAAAGAATTATGTTTTAAAATCTGACATAATTGAACCTATTCAAACAGGAAGAGCAATTGCGCCTGAGCATTTTGAATCTATGTTAGGTGATGATGTGAATGAAAATATTTCATATTTAAATCCGAAATATTGCGAATTAAGTGCAATTTATTGGATTTGGAAAAATTACCATGAAATTGGAAATCCTGACAAAATCGGCTTTATGCACTATAGAAGACATTTTTTGTTTGGTGATAAAACCTACAAAACAAATAAACATGGGCTTGTCGAGTTCGATAGGATTGATGATGATTATTTAGAAAATGATTTATGTAATGATGAAAAAATCAGAAAAATTATTAATGATTTTGATGTGATTTTGCCTTGCGAAGTTGATGTTTATTCATCAATGAAAGCTAAAACTATCTACAAACATTATAAAAAAAATCATGACATTTCTCATTATGACATTGCCATGGATATTTTGACTAAAAAACATCCTGAATTTATTCCAATTGCTAAAAAATATAATAATCAAAAATTTGGTTATTTTTTGAATATGTTTGTTTTAAAAAAGGAAATTTTCTTTGAGTTGTGCGAATGGCTTTTTCCTATTTTGGAAGAATTAGATAAAAAAATTAACTATTCAAAAATATTAATTCATAACCAAAAAAGAGCGGTTGGTTTTGTTGGCGAAAGATTAGTGGGAATGTATTTATATTCTCTTTTGGATAAAGACTTAAAAGTTAAAAAATTACCAGTTTCATTTGTTAAAAACACTGGTTTTGTAAATAAAAATTTGGATTTTCCAAGACAAAATGAAATTACACTTGCGCTTAGCAGTTCTAATGAATATGTGCCGTATTTGTCTGTGTTTTTGCAATCTTTAAAAGAACATACATCTTCTGATTACTTTTATGAAATAAACATTCTTGAAAGAAATATTTCATTTGAGAATAAAGAAATAATTAAAAGACAAATTGAAAATTCAAATATAAAAATCAATTATATTAGTATTGCCAATTTGTTGGATGAATATCAAAGCTTGTGTTTGAATAGACATTTTAGCGCTGAAACATATTCCAGATTGTTTATCCCAAGGCTTTTGCCTAATAAAAATAAGTGTTTATATCTCGATATTGATATGATTGTCTTAGAAGATGTTGAAAAATTATTTAATATTTCACTTGATGATAAGTATATTGGCGCTTGCAGGGATTCAATTATGAATGCTCTTTATCATATTGATTTTGATAAAATGGAGAAATATTTTACTAAGACTTTGAAAATTGAAAACCCTGTTAATTACTTCCAAGGTGGAGTTGAACTTTTAAATCTTCAAAAGATAAGAGAAACTGGCACTGTTGAAAAAATTATGGATGTAATAAAAAATAATAATTTTTTATTTGTTGATCAATGTGCATTTAATTGTTTCTTTAATCAAAAGGTTAAATTTATTGACTCTTGTTGGAATTTCGAAACATATCATCAAGCTGCAAGGCAAATGGATTTTATATCCAACATGGATGAAAAAATTGCTCAAGAATACATGAAAGCTTTAAATGAGCCTAAAATTATTCACTATGCTGGACAATTTAAACCTTGGTTATTTTTAGATGAACAATATGCAAAAGTTTGGTGGGAATATGCCAGAAAAACACCTTACTATGAGGAGATTTTATATCGTTTAAATCTTTCTTCTAAAATTTCTGATGAAGCCTATAAAAGTGCTTTTAAGTATAAAATTAATGTTTTAAAATATTGGAAATATAAATTTTTGAAAAACTTTGTTTTTGGAAAAACAAGAAAAAGATATGTTGTTAAAAAATATATTCTCAAACAAAAAATTAATTCAGCTAAAGCTATTTTAAAATAGCTTTAGCAATATTTATTCCATCTTGAAATGCTTGATGTGTCCACATATATTCCCATTTGCCAAATCGACCGATTGAATTGATGTTTATTTCTTTTAAATAATCTAAAACAATTTGTCGATTTTGATAAATATTTTTGTCAAAAGTTACATTTGCATATTTTTCAAAACGTATATCTTTAACAATGATTTCTTCTTCATTAAAATTGCAAATTTGTGAAAGTTTTTCAACTGTATTTTTCAAAACAGTTTCTTTGTCTGGCATCTCATCTTTATTGTCAAAGAAAATCTCGGCTTGCAATGAGCTGCAACCATTAGGCACATTGTCTTTAGATTTTAAACTCGGAGAATAAACCCTAGAAGCTAAAATATCTTTATCGTAGATATAAAACCAAAGATGTTTTGCAATATCTGCACGGTTAAAACCTAAAGAAACCATATATCCTGAGGTGTGGTGCAGATTATTTGCAGCTTCTTTGACATTTTCAGGGCAATTATCGATAATTTTGGCTATTTTAGGTAGTGGAATGGTGGAAATTAAATTATCGTAATTGCTTGTAGTGTCATCGCTAAAATATAATATTTTATCTATTGGGTTAATTTTTATTACTTTTTTATTAAATTTAATATCTAAATTTTTTCTACAATCATTTAAAATTGAGCGAAAACCGCCAACTTTTGGATATTTCATGTAATTTGTATAATAAAAATTTTCTTCTTGCGTTTTAATTGCCCCTTTTATAACCTCTTTTAAACTTGGGGAATGCATTCTTTTTCCGATCCATTTTGTTTCAAGTTCATTAGCTTCTAAGCCCCAATATTTTTTAGTGTAAATCATTGGGAAGTTTTCGCTAAAGTATTTTCCATATTGCACTAAAAGCCATTGTTCATAGTTTTCTAATTTTTCAAATGGGATATTTTTTCTTTTAGCAAAATCTAATATTATTTTAATTTTTTCAGCTAATGGAAGTTGAGCTAAATTGTTTTGTGCCGGGTGTTTTAGCCAATATCCTTTATAAAAATTATATGAAACACTTGGATGTGAATGCGTCGGGGATGAATTTTCAAAAATGCTTTTAATGTATTCATCATTTGCAAAGGTAAAATGAACAAATTTGTCAAATCGAAATCCGTTTATTGTAAAATTTGCGCACAAACCTCCCCAGTCTGAGTCTTGCTCAAAAATTTCAACCTCATCTCCTTGTTGGTTTAGATGATATCCTGCTGAAATTCCTGCTATTCCGCTTCCAATTATTTTTGTTCCCATAAGTAACCTTTGGCGCTATGAGCTTTAATTTGTTTTTGGCAATATTCAAACATATCATCGTTGTTTAGTGCTTCTTTATACCAATCAACTGTGTATTCTATTGCCTCGTAAAAGCTTAACATTGCTTTCCAATTTAGCATTCTGTATGCTTTTGTAACATCCAAACTTAAAAGAGTGTTTTCATGTACTGCATTTGGGTCTGATGCATCAACAATGTTGCCTTTTTTATAATATTTTACTAAATATTCAACAACTTCCCAGACTGTTTTGTTGCACTCAATTGGTGGACCAAAGTTGAAACCTTGGGCAAATTTTGTTGGCTCTTCAATTAATTTTTGTCCTACTCTTAAATATCCGCTTAATGGCTCTAAAACGTGTTCCCAAGGGCGAGTTGCGTTTTTGTTCCTGATTTCAATATCTTTATTTTCTTCAATAAATTTTATGCAATCAGGCACTAATCTATTATCAGACCAATCTCCACCACCAATAACGTTTCCTGCTCTAACTGAAGCTATTGCTTTGCCGTGTTTTTTGTAATCTTTTGGATTAAAATATGAATTTCTATATGATGAAATCATTAGCTCAGCACAACCCTTAGAGGATGAATATGGGTCGTATCCGCCCATTCTGTCTGTTTCTTTATAACCCCAAATTTGTTCAACGTTTTCATAACATTTATCAGATGTAATCATTACAACTGTTTTGACATGGTCAAATTTTCTTGTTGCTTCAAGGATATTGAGCGAACCCATTACATTTGTTTCGTACGTATATTTTGGATTATCGTAGGCTGTTCTAACTAAAGCTTGTGCTGCTAAGTGAAAAATAATATCAACTTTATATTTTTCAATTGTTTCTTCAAGTTTTTTAGAATCTCGAACATCGCCCTTAATATCTGCAAAAAGGTGCTTTTCTAAATGCGAAGCACAATAATTGCTTTTTTTAGAATATGGTTCAAGTGCATATCCAACAACCTTAGCGCCTAGCATTGTAAGCCAAATTGAAAGCCAACTGCCTTTAAAACCTGTATGACCTGTTACAAGAACTGTTTTACCTTGATATACGTTATTAAAATTAGACATTTTCTTCTCCTTTGCTGTTTTGTATCCACCAATTTATGGTTTCTTTTAGTCCTTCATCTAATGTGTATTGAGGTTTCCAGCCAGTTGATTTTAATTTTTCATTGTTTCCAACAACAATCTCATCTCCAAATGCTGCAGGAATTGCACCCCAAAGAATTTCTCCTTTGAAGTTTGTATATTGAGCGATTTTATTTACTATTTCTTTTAGTTGCACAGGTTTGTTTGAGCAAATATTAATTGCTCCTTCTAAATCACTCTCAAATGCGCTTATTATGCCGCTTGCAGTATCTTTTACGTATAAATAATCTTGATATTTTAAGCAATCACTAACTTTTACATCTTCATTTTTTAAACAAGAATTGATAACGCTCGGCATTAGCCTTTGTGGTTTTTCGTTTGGTCCATACAGGTTGAAAATTCTTGCCCATTTGAATTTGCAGTTGTTTTGTTTAAAGTAAACTTTTAAAATGTTATATAGTGCATTTTTAGAGTTACCATAAAGCGTTTTAGGGTCTGTTGGGGTAGTGTCTTCTAATAAATAACCATATTTATATTCATATTCTGATACTGTACCTGCTCCAACAAAGCATTTTCCGCCGTTTTCAATAAATGCCTTAGCTAAATTAAGCGTTGCGATAGTCCAGTCAATATTTAAATTGTGAGTATGGCATTTTTTGCCAACATACCAAGCTAAATGAATTAAATTTTCAAATTTATTTTCATTAAAAAACTTGGTAATTTCGCTGTTGTCCATTAAATCTATTTCGTGTTGAATTAGATTTTCTTGGTCTTTTTGGGCTGCATTGTGTGTTATTGTATGGATTTCATAGTCCTTATTGAGTAATTGCTCTACAACATTTTGTCCTATAAAACCAGATCCACCAGTTATTAAAACTTTTTTATTCATTATATTTTACCTGCTAAACTAATAAAAGCGTTTTGCTTGTCCCAAACTTTCCAAGGTGCTTGTTTGTTTTCCCAAAGATTTTCTAAATCAATTTTATCTCTTAATGTGTCCATTGGTCGCCAAAAGCCGCTGTGTTTGTATGCGTTTAGCTGTCCGTTATTTGCTATATTTTCAAGTGGTTCTTTTTCAAAAGTTATCATTGGATTGTTTTCTTCAATAAAATCAAAAACTTCGTTTTCGCAAACGAAAAATCCACCGTTTATCCAAGCGCCATCTCCTTGTGGTTTTTCTTTGAATGATGTAATTAAATTGTGTTCGTTGATGTTTAGTGCTCCAAATCTTCCTGATGGTTGCACTGCAGTCATTGTCATTAATTTATTAGAGGCTTTATGTGTTTTAATTAGTTCTAAAATATTAATATCACTAACGCCATCGCCATAAGTCAACATGAAAGGCTCTTTGCCTACGTATTCTTGTGCTTTTTTAATTCTTCCACCAGTCATCGTATCTTGACCAGTGTATAACATTGTAACTTTCCAAGGTTCAGTTCTATTTTTGTGTATTTCAACTGAGTTATCTGTTAAATTGACTGTAATATCTGAATATCTTTGATAATAATGTACAAAATAATCCTTTATCATGTGCGATTTATAGCCGGTTAAAATTACAAAATCATTAAAACCATAATGCGAATAAATTTTCATTATGTGCCATAAAATTGGATATCCTCCAATTTCAACCATTGGTTTTGGTTTTGAAATTGTTTCTTCTCCTAGTCTTGTGCCAAGTCCGCCTGCTAAAATTAATACTTTCATTTTTTAATCCTATATTACTAAATCTACTTGACAATATGATAACATGAAAATTTGGCATGTATAACAAATAAATTTATATATTATATAAAAATATAATTGTTATTTATTAAACCTTGGCTTCCTGTTTTTTAAATTGCATATTATAGAGCGTTTTATATGCTCCATCTTCAATTGATAAAAGTTCTTCATGGTTACCTATTTCAACAATTTTGCCTTGATTAATCACTACGATTTTATCTGAATTTTGAATTGTTGAAAGTCTATGAGCAATTACAAAAACGGTTTTGTCTTTCATTAAGTTGTCAATTGCTTTTTGGACAACGGCTTCTGCCTTGTTATCAAGTGCTGATGTTGCTTCATCTAGAATGATTATAGGCGCGTCTTTTAAAAATGCTCTTGCTATTGCAACACGTTGTTTTTGACCGCCTGACAATAAAATACCTCTCTCACCTATTTGTGTATTTAAGCCGTCTTTTAAGCTTGTAACAAAATCATCCAAATAAGCCATTTTGACAGCTTTATCAATCATTTCATCACTCGCTTTAGGGTTTCCTAAAAGAATGTTTTCTTTAATTGTGCCTGAAAATAAGAAATTGTCCTGAAAAACAACTGCTATATTTTCTCTTAAAGATTGCAGAGTGTAATCTCTGATGTCTATTCCATCAATTGTAATTGAGCCTGATTTAATGTCGTAAAATCTTGGAATAAGATTAACTATTGTTGTTTTTCCTCCGCCCGAGTTTCCTACAAAAGCTATTGTTTGTCCTTTATTTACTTGAAGGTTAATATTGCTCAAGACGGGAACATTTTTATTATATTCAAAGCATACGTTTTTAAATTCAATTACATTATGACTTCTTTCAAGGGTTTTGGCGTCTTGCTTATCTCTGATTGCTGGAATCATGTCAAGTTTTTCAAATATTTTTTCTATTGCAAAGAATGACATTTGAACTGAATTTAAGTTGTTTCCAATATTTTTAACGGGCGTATATAACAGAATTAACGCTGTGATAAATGATACAAAATTACCACTTGTGATTTTTCCACTCATAATTAGATGAGAACCATATCCGATTGCAGCAGCAATACCAACAGATACAATTACATGCATAAAAGGTGACAACCATTGGGTTTTTTGTACCATTTTAATTCTCATTTTAAATATATTATTTAAAATTGTGCTGAATTTGTTTATTTGCGAATCTGATAAATTGTATGAAGTTATCGTTTTGTTTCCATTATATGTTTCATTGTATGCTGTAATTATTGTTGAATCGGCTGCCATTGCTTTAGACATTACATCTTTTATTCTTTTTTGAATGTTTGCAACAGGAGCAAAAGCACATCCTAAAACGACTACAGCAATTAATGCTAATTGCCATGAATTATAAAATAAAACTGCAACCAATGAGATTGATGAGAATATTCTTTGAATAAATACGCTCAAATTGTTTAATAATCCAGAGCATGCATTATCTGCCATGTTGTTGAATTGAAAAACTACGTCGCCAGAATTCATTTTGTCGTAATATGATGTAGGTAATGTTAATAATTTTTTATATAAATCGAACTTTAAACCATTTGTAATTCTCATTCCAACCCAAGTTGATAAATAAGAAGATAAATATTTTAGCAAACCTTGAATTGCTGTAAAAGCAACAATTCCAAGCGGAATGTACCAAGGAGATGCAATTGATTTTTCAACCATTACCAAATCCATGTATGGTTTAAGGGCTAGTGCTATTACAGCGTCCAGCGAACCTATTGGAATACAGATTAGCATTGAACACAATGCTCTAAACCAAATTGGTTTAACGTAAGGCCACATTCTTGAGTAATTCAATATAAAACGTTGTTTGTTTAATAGTTCTTTTAGTTTATCGGTATTAATTGCCATATTTTCCTATAAATTTCTATCCTGCTAAAGCAAGAAAAATATCCCCATAATAAACATGATTAATATAGCATAAAAAAATAATTTATATTAATCCTGGTTCATTTTCTTTTCCTGTAAATTTTTTGCGAAGAGCAAATGTTGCTTTTGGTAAGCAATATGCAAGCAAAATACTGCTAGATACAATATTTAAAATAATATTAAATGATTTAACTTTTATTGCTTTTTTTGCGTATTTTTCGATATTTCCTGAATTTTTCGCTTCTTTTATAAAGTCTGATATATTATTTATAAAGCTTTTAATTTTTTCTTCATCAACAAAGCTTCTTGGATCTCTAACACTATCTTTAAGGAATTTTACTTCGCAATAATCTTTCGTTAGTTTTGTGAATGCCGACTTTGGATTTTTATCTATATAAGAAATAATATTTTCTTTTGGTAATTCAAGCGAATTACTTTTAATTGCTTCAACAAAGCTTTTATCATTCATTAATCTAACATCTAAATCAACATTTGTATTAAAAAGTTTTTTTGAGATTAAATCTAATCCTTTTTGAATCCAGCTTGGTGCAACATAGTTTAATAGCATCATGCCTGACATTTTAAAAGCTGTTTCAACTTTTTCGTTTTTGTTTCTTGCGCTTTTAATTCTTCCTACACTTAAACCAACGTCTGTTATTGCCATTTGATTTGGTGTTGTTAGATTTGCAATTGTTGAAATTAAATTTCCTTTAAAGTTAATTTCTTTGTTTGTCTTTTTTTCTTCTCTTAATTTTTTAGTTAGTCCAAAATTTAACTTTGGAAGCAAAAATCCCATTAAATAGATTGGAATTGCTGTTGAAGCTACGAATTTTCCTGCTAAAAGCGCTTCGTATGTTTTTTTATTTTTTAATATTTTTTTAAGTTCATCGGTTGCTTGTGGAGCTTTTTTGCTAAAGTTTTCAATATTATATTTTAAGCCTTGGTTTTTTGATTCTTTAAAAAGCTTTGGATTTATTTCAGGGTTATAGCCGATTTTTTTAATTGCAAAATTGCAAAGTTTATTCATTAAAGGAATTCCGCCAAGCCAAATAGCTGATGTTCCATATTCTTCAATTGCCCTTTCTCTTAGTGCTTCTTGAGCTATTTTTTTATCTGTTTTTGCATTTTGTTTGTATGTTAAACCAATTTTAACTGGGTTTTCAATTGCGCAATCTCTGATTAATAACGGTGCAACAGATGAATTGTTTCCAATTGCAGAAATCGTATTTATTAATAATGACATTTTAAATTCTCCTTGTTTTTTGCTCTTTGGTGTCTTAATTGATATCCCGAAAGAGCTTTAAAGGAGTTAAACTAGTAAGACAACAAGACTCCAAGCCCTTTCGGGATTAGATGTTGTTGATGATGTAATTGTCTAGCGAATAATGTCATAATTTTTCCTTTGGAATTTTATTTTAACAAAATATTTTATTTTGTAAAGGCTAAAGTTCGTAATCGATAATTTTTCCACATCTTTTTTCTGTTTGGCGAATAAATTGTGGTAATTCATGTCTTGGAACTTCAACATTAGTTATTCTGTCATTTTTTATAAAATTTTTAAAACCACATGTTTTTTTGTAAAAATCCATTGCGCTTTCTTGTATATCGCAAATCGTTAACGATTGTTTTGTGTGGTTTAGTGCTCTTTTAGATAGCATTGCAATAAAATTTTGTCCAATATAGCAATATTTATCTCTATCATGTGCTTCAAGGTAAACAATTTGCGTTTTTTCACCTCTATCTGTGTCGCATAGGCCAACTATATTTCCGGCTTCATCTTCCATTGAAAAAACCTGCCCAACCTTGTCCCCTTTTTGCGTCTGGTAATATTTACTATAAGCATGCCCCATGATTTCAAAAGCATATTCCCAATCGAATGTTAGTGCTAAATTTTCTAAATCTTTTATGTCGGATAAGTCTTTGCAATCATATTCATATATTGTTGCTTTTTTAAAGTTGTCGGTTTCTCTTTCTTTAATTTGACAACTTGCAACGGGAATTTTTCTTGCAAATGATATATTAGATATTTTTATGTTTGTATTCATATCGGGTTTAGAGATATAGATTTATTATTTTTCCGTTTGTTTTATTTTGTGCTGTTTGAATTAATTTCATCATTGATTCTCTATTCATAAATAGATCAACTTGGCTTTTTCCAAAGGCTTCGTTGTCTAGTTTGAAGCCACATTTTTTATAAAAAAATAAAGCATCTGCTAATGCATTTTGTACTTTAAACGTTTTTTTGCCAAACATGAAAGCTTTTCCTGCTAATATTGCAAGCATGTTTTGTCCGACATATCTATATTGTTTGCCGTTGTTTGATTCAATAAATTTTAAGCATGCTTCATTTATATTTTCTTGAATATTGCAAATTCCAATCGTGATTCCGTTTTTGTCTTCTAAAGTATATAGTTTTTCATTTCCATACATGCCACTATGTTTGCAGCATGCTTTTCCTGAGAAAATATCTGCAAATTGCCATTTTGATTTTTTTTCTAGTTGTTCAAAAAAGATGACATCTTCAATATCTTTGCAGTCATATTCGTACATTGTTGCTTGGCTAAAATCTCGATTTTGTTTATCAAATATGTTGCATTTTGCAATTGGAATTTTTGCTTTAAATGTCATGCTTTTATTAATTTGACTGTTAGAAATATTCATAATTTGTCAAAGACGCTAAAACCCTGAAATTGATATTTTAGACTTGTTTTATAAACTTTTGTAAATATTTAGCAATTAATGTTGAAATAATTTTTTTATGTATTACGATAATGAATGCAAAGAGCGATGGTGCTCGTGCCAATCACATTATCAAATTCAAATAAAACATTTGACAAAAAATATTGACGTGATAGTGTAGAAAATGCGGCTGAAATCAAATAGATTTCAAAATGGAATGGGTCGCAGCAGGAAGTAAAACCAAATTTTTTTTGACCTGCATAA
>SUTT01000053.1 GCA_015152565.1 Cyanobacteria bacterium SIG27 | reverse complement strand
GTTCCACGTCGCCATGGTACGGCTTCCGCTCTGTCCGCCAGACCTCATCGGTCTGCCGTCACGAGCTTCACACACCTCTGCCCTCAAAGCGTTCGCTCGACTAGCGTCGGCTCCTTGCTTTTCGGGTATGCTCCTGGGGAACTTCGTTCCACGTCGCCATGGTACGGCTTCCGCTCTGTCCGCCAGACCTCATCGGTCTGCCGTCACGAGCTTCACACACCTCTGCCCTCAAAGCGTTCGCTCGACTAGCGTCGGCTCCTTGCTTTTCGGGTTAAAAAAACCTCCCAAAAAAGAGGGAGGGCAATAGCAATCAGAAGAGTTGAGGATTTATATGTTAAATAATAAAATTTTTCACATCTTAATAAATCCGAAAAAAATCTAATCTAAAATTGTAAATTATGCTAAGATTAATAATTGATAACAGACAAGAGCAGGAGAATTTTATGAGAATAGACGGCAGAAAAAACGACGAATTAAGACCAATTAAATTCACTCATAACTACACAAAACATGCTCTTGGTTCAGTCTTAGTTGAATTTGGAGAAACAAAAGTTTTAGTTTGCGCAAATTTTGAAAATGCTATTCCAAAATGGATGGAAAAAGAGTCAAAAGAAGGCTGGCTAAGCGCTGAATATTCACTTTTACCATCAAGCACTTCTACAAGATGCCAAAGAGAAAGAACAAAAATTTCCGGAAGAACTCAAGAAATTCAAAGACTCATAGGGCGCTCTCTTCGAGCATGCCTTGATTTAGAAAAAATTCAAGGAAAAACTTTTATAATTGATGCCGATGTTATTCAAGCAGATGGTGGAACAAGAACTGCTTCAATTTGCGGAGCTTACGTTGCGCTTTGCGATATGATAGAAAAACTTTTAACTGATGGATTAATTAATGAAAACCCAATAATTGAACCAATTGGAGCAATTTCAGCAGGCATTGTTAATGATGAAGTTATGGTTGATTTATGTTATCAAGAAGATTCTAATGCACAAGTTGATTCAAACATTGTCCTAACTGCATCAGGAAAAATTGTCGAATTTCAAACAACTGCAGAGGGTTTACCATATCAAAAAACACAACTAGATGAAATTTATGAAGTTGCAAAAAATTCTATAGAAAAAATAATGACGTTGTATTAAACAACGTCATTTCTTAATAATTCTTCTTTTATTTTATCAAGCCCAGATTTAATTATTCGTGAAATCCTGCTTGGAGAAATCGAAAATTCATCTGATAATTCTTGAAGCTTCTTTTCATTATAAAATTTAGATTCAATTAATTCTCGCTCTCTTCGAGGTAGAGTTCTAACAGCAGCCTTAATTGAATTTGAAACCATTTTATTTTCACAAGTTTCTTCAGGAGTGTGTCTGAAATCTTTTACTTCAAAAGTTCTTTCAGAATCAAGCATTTCATCAGTAGAAAGAATTGATTTATAAATCGCATCACGAAGCTCGCCTTGTTCTGCTTCGTCTAAATGAGGAGTTTGACGAACTCCATACCAACGATAGCGGTTTCTTAATTCATTTCTGATTGCCCATTTGATCGCAGTTGAAAGATAACTTTCATTAAAACCTTTAAAATCTTTATGTTCGCACAAAATATTAATCGTTTGAAAACCAATGTTAATTAATTCGTCAAACTCAATTAAATATTGTGTTCCCATAGAACGATATTCAACCTTGGCAATTTTATTAATAAGGTCGGAATATTGTCTTAAGTGAGCGTCTTTTTGTACTTTTTCTTTGGTATTTAACATATTGTCTTCTAAAGATAGGGTAGTTATTATAACATGCCTTTTTTATTTGTAAAAGTATTACGTTTAAAATATTAACTTTTGTATATATGAGATTAGTTGCATTAAAAAAATTAGCTAAAAAAAATAATTGCTACTTTTTTGAAAAATATTAAGTTATGTAAAGAAAATTGTTGACTTTAATGCTTGATAGGGTAGTATATCTATAGTACCAAAGACAGTTGGTGGCTTTTGCCTTAATATCCAGCCGAGGTTCAAAAAATTTAAATATATTTATTTAATGCTTTTGGCCGTTTTGCGTACTATACTCGCAAAACTTTTTTAATATTTAAGGGATTTGCGAAGTCTTAAAGAAAGGAGAAAACGCAAACAAAATGGCAACAAAACAATTCAAAAACGAAAAAGTTGAATACTACAAAAAACAGTTTGAAAATGCTAAAGTTGCTGTTGTGGCTGATTATCGTGGTTTTTCAGTTGAAGAAATCACTGAATTAAGACGTGAACTTCAAAAAACTGATGCTGATTTAACAGTTACAAAAAACACTCTTTGCAAAGTTGCAGTTCAAGGTAGCGAATTTGAAGCTATTGGCGAATTAATGAGTGGTCCTACTGCTGTAGCATTTGGTTACGGCGATGAAGTTGCAGCTGCAAAAGTTTTAGCAAAATTCATTAAAGAAAACAAAAAAGGAGAAATCACTGGCGCTGTATTAGAAGGTAAAGTTCTAAACGCTGACGAAGCTAAAAAACTTGCTTCTATGCCATCAAAAGAAGAGCTATACGCAAAAATTCTTGGCTCTATCAACTCTCCTGCAAGCGGCTTGGTTTATGGTATCAACGGCGTTATGGCTGCTCTTACAAGAGCTATCGCTGCTGTTCGTGACCAAAAAAGTGCATAAGCTCGCAATTAGTTAACACACAAATTAAATTATGAAAGGTAATAACAATGTCTAACGTAGAAACAATTTTAGAATCAATTGAAAAATTAACATTATTAGAAGCTGCTGAATTAGTAAAAGCTATGGAAGAAAAATTCGGCGTATCTGCTGCTGCTCCTGTAGCTGTTGCTGCTGCTCCAGCTGCTGCTGGCGAAGCTGCTGCTGAAGCTCCATCAGAAGTTAACGTAATCTTAGCTGACGCTGGTGCTAACAAAATCGCAGTTTTAAAACTAGTTCGTGAAATCACTGGTTTAGGCTTAAAAGAAGCTAAAGATTTAGTTGATGGCGCTCCAAAACCTGTTAAAGAAGGTGTTAAACCAGAAGAAGCTGCTGACATCAAAGCTAAATTAGAAGAAGCAGGTGCTAAAGTAGAAGTTAAATAGTTTTAACTATTTAATAAATTTAAAACCCCTTGCTAAATTGCAAGGGGTTTTTATCAACTAAAGCCCAAACATTTTTGTTAAAGTTTTTTCAAAAATGCCAGCGCCACAGTCTGCTAAGACTTTTTTGAGCTCAGCCTTATCACTTTCGGTCAATGCAGCACTTATTTTTTTGAGTAATTCTGGTTGTTTTTGCGCAATTTCATCAACATTTTTAAATTCAGTGATGTTACCTGCTTCATCAGTATATGTAAATTTACCATCAGCAAATGTGAAACTAGATTTTTTATCTCCGTTAGTTAAATCAAATTTAATACTTCTGTGTCCATTTTGTTGCTCAATGCCGTTTGATATTTCAATATTGTTTTTTCCATTTGCGTTATCAAAATCAAAAACAAGATGACCTTCATTAGTATTAAATTTCACACTAGAAGTAGAAACTTTTTCACCCTTTTCGCTAAATTCTATTACTGAACTAATAGTATTATTATCATCAAGCGGTTTAACGGAAGCATGGCTTTTTAATTTGCCATTGTCATGATATTCAAAGGCTTGCGCTGCATCATAATTTGTGTTCACTGATGACAACACTGTTTTATCTTTACCATCAACTTGAAGAACATTGTAAGAAAATTCATTGTTTTTGAGTTCATTAGTCTTTTTATCAGACATTATTTTTTGAACAATTAATCCATTTTCGTTATTATATTTAAACTCAGTTGTTTTATCTCCAGTAATTGTTCTTACTAATTTTTCTTTTGCCTTATCACCCGTTCCAATAGTTGCATATTCATAAACCGTTGTTACACCATCTTTGGTTGATTTCGCAAGTTTACCGTTGCCATAATATTCCAAAGTAATTTCTTTGCCATCAACAATGCTTTTTGTGATTTTACCTTTGTCATTAAATATTTGAGAAATATTTTTAGTTTTACCATCTTTAACAATAGCTTTATCGATTTGAGTTCTTTTTCCGTCTTTGAAAATATAAGTAAATGTATTATCACCATCGGCTTGTTTAATCTTAATATCGCCAATTTTACCATCTTTTGAAATGCCAGAGTATTTTTTTGCAAGTTTTGCGGCTTCTTCTTTACCTTCTTTTGTTAAAACAGCTTCACCTTTTTTAAGAGCATCTAAATCAAACCACTTAGCATCAATTTCAGGCGTTTTACCTTTCATCATTTTGCATGCGGTTAAGACTATTGCTGCAGCACCGAGCGCAGCTCCAGCATATTTTAAATATTGCATTGATTTATTATCACCATCTTTAATCTCGGGTGGTGTCACCGCTTTTGGTTCCGCCTGAACGGTTTTTGCAAGCATTGGCGATTGCAAATTTACATTTTGCGTACTTTGAATTTGATCCATAATTATATCCTCTTAAAATAAACCTAATATAAAGTTATAAAGTAATTTTAAATAAAAAAATTGCCTATTTTTGCCAAAAAAATATTTATGTTATTATAAATCTATGAAAAAAGAAGAAAAAAAGATTAAAGTAGCCTTTCCACACATGGGAACAATATATGTTGCTTGGGAAATGGCACTAAAAGCGATTGGTGTTGAGCCGTTTATTCCACCATACACAAGTAAAAAAACTCTTTCATTAGGGACAAAAAACTCTCCTGAAGCAATTTGTTTGCCATATAAATTAATTCTTGGAAACTTCATGGAAGCTCTTGATGGCGGAGTTGATTATGTTTCAATGATTGCAAGCCCTGGAATTTGCAGACTTGGGGAATACGGAAGAAATATTGAACAGGTATTAAAAGAACTTGGATATAACGCTAATTATATTGAACTTAGCCTTTATGATGGCATAAAGGGAATGTTTGATTATTTAAGTAGGATTAGCGGAAGCAAAAACTATTTAAAAATTATGAACGCTATTTTTCTTGCAATAAGAACAGTTTTTGCTGTTGATGAACTTCAAAATTTCTTATCTTATCATCGAGCAAGAGAAGTTAAAAAAGGCGATAGCGAAAAAGCATTCAACAAAGCAATCAAATTAATTAGACAAGCAACAAATTCAAAAGAGCTTGCCAAAGCACTCAAACAAGGGCTAAAAGAAATTTCAAATGTTGAAATTGATAAAAATAGAGATATTTTGCATGTTGATTTAACGGGTGAGATTTATATCGTTAACGATGAATTTTCTAATCAGAATATGGAAAGAGAACTTGGCGCTATGGGCGTTCAAGTTCGTCGTTCATTAACTGTTTCATCATTTTTAAAAGACGCAATCATACCTAAAATGTTTAAAAAAGGCGAAACTCACCTTGAGCGTGCTTATAGGTTAGCAAAACCGTACTTAATGAGAGATATAGGAGGAGATGCACTAGAATGCATTTCAGATGTTTTATATGCAAAAGAAAGAAATGTTGACGGTTTAATTCACGTTTCTCCTT
>SUTT01000017.1 GCA_015152565.1 Cyanobacteria bacterium SIG27 | reverse complement strand
CATGGTGGAATTTTTTATGTAAGACATGACGTAGAATCAGTTGAAATCAAGGAAAAAGATAAAATTGATCAATGGATAAGAGCTCACAACAAATTACAAAGAAACTGAATCGCTTCCTTCCGACTAGCTTCCGAGTTTGTGCAAGGGTAGTTTCAAAACGGACTTTTTGTCCGAAAAGTGTCATCGGGGGAATGTGGCGATATATTTAGCTTTTAGCGATTTGGGCGGATTTATAGTGGAAAGTTGACGCCAATTTGTGGGCAATAAAGTGACTTTCTGAGTAGTTTCAGTCAACCACTCGGAAGGGGGTGTAATTCAAACATAAAGCCGAATTTCGGCAGAAAAATATTTTTTCAAATGTCCCATTAAAACCCACCGGACATTTTCGTCCTAATAACCGGACATTTCGGACTTTTCAAAACCCCGACTCTCAGACTTGGGGAAGCAGGTACAACTCAAACACAAAGCCAATCATAGCGATTAAGAATGGCAAAAACCGATTTCAAAAGTGTCCGAAAAACTATAGTAATTTAAATGTCCTATGCCTAAAACTCAAATATATTAGGAAAACTCCCAAAACTGCCTAGGTTGGACTCGAACCTGTTGAGTCTTAAAACGCTTGCTATGTCACTATTCATAGTAACTCTTTTTATAACAAGTCAAGTCTATCGAGCAATAATACTGTGTGTTTCAGACACATATTTTAACATGGGATGAAAACGAACCAAATCTTTATCAGGGTAGTTACAAATCATTTTTACTTATAATTAAAACTTGACCAAAATATTTTGTATTTAACAAATCTTTTTGTAATTTTTTGTTTAAGCCAATTTGTACAACTTCTCTATTATCAATAGAATCAATAACAAAAACCATTATTAATTCAAGATTTTTATTTATATCAATAGCAGAAGAATATTTAAACAATTGCTGTAAAACATTTTTATAAATCGATTCCAGAATTTCCTTATTTCTTACATATTTAATTTCAATTAATATTTCTTTCTGCGGAAAAGAAACTATTCCATCAAAGACATAATAGTAATTATTAATTTTGTCATGATATTTAATATGTCTATTAATAGTCCAACTATATTCACGTTCTAAATAATTAAAAGTTTTTTCTTCAATATTTTTATATTCAGAAATAGTTGTTAGGCTAGCATTAACATATCTATTGACTTCTTCTGTATCTTTTTCAATACTAGATTCAATTTCACTATTTGTTAAAAATTCCCAACTTTTATCATCTCCTATTTTTAATTTAAATAAATCGGCATAATATTCATAGTCTTTTAATAATTGATCAAAAACAGTATATCGCATATGATCTAAATAACGAATATTGGAAAGTGTTCTCGGACAATAATGATTTTTAGAATACTGTTCTTTTAGATATTCTTTTGTATCATTTGGTTCTTCCCCAAATAATCTATTAATTAATTTATTTATTTCTTTGGGCATTTTTAAATATATAGGAAGATTTATTATTTTATCTAAATACTCATTAATTTTGTCTTCAGGAATGTTTTCTTCTTTTAAAGCATTCTGTATTATACTTTTATCCATTGCGAAAATTGTAACCAAATTGTTTTTCTCTTGATTACAAATTTCAAGAAATTGACTTATGGCATCTATTATTTGTTTTATATTTGAAAAAGAACACCGATCTAAATTATCTATAAATAAAACTATTCGCTTTTTCCCTTTATTACTTAAATAGTCTAATGTATAGCATATCAAATCTTTAATTTCATTTCTGAATCCTAATTGTTCATTATAATCAGGAGTTTTAAAACATTTTAAAAATTCTTTATCTATATTTAATAAACCAAACTTAAATAAATCTGGAAATAACGCAATCAGAATAATTCCAATAATTTTTATATATAGAGGCAAACTAAAAAGATTAGTTAATAAAGTATTGTTTAATACAAAATTTATATGTTGTAAGAATATAAACAAAAAGACAATTATAAAACATTTAAATAATACCTCTTGCCATTTTGTTCTTATAAATACAAATAACTTATAAAATATATATTTAATATAAAAACAATGTTTTTCTGTACATTTTTTCATTAATGCCATCATTAATGAAGCCCAAATATGTTCTAAATCATTATACTGCCATGCATTAAAATCTACTACTTCGCAAATATATTGCTTATCTATATCTGGTCTAAAATCAAAATAATCTTTCAATGATTTTTTTGTCTTTAAATTTTGTTTTATGAAATTAAAAACCTGTGTTTTTCCACTACCCCAATCAGCATAAATACCTACATTTAAAGCTTCTACTTTTTTATCCATTATAATTTCATCAGCAAGGTATTTACCAATTTTCATTCGTTCTAAGAAGTCTTCTTCGGGTTTAATATTGGGATAGATTTTTTTTGTTTTTATATTATGTGCTGCACTAATCGGCAAAGGTTTTTGATTTGTATCTTCATCTTTATTATTATTATTTATAAAAGGATCATATAAGTTTGCGTCATCATCATTGCTGCTTTTTTCCGCATTTCCTTCAGCTATTTCTTGTGTGCCAATATAGGAAAATTTTTGCAGCAATTGTTCGTTTGTGTTTTGAGCAAACGTTAAATTTTCTTTTAATGTTTTAACTATCACTTCAAATTTTTCTTCAAGTAGAATTTCATTACTTTCAAAACCATAGCAATTATTAAAATCTATGTCTGTAATTTTTTCCCAATCGTCAATTTTAATGTTGTAATTTTTATTTCTTAAATTAACCCCAATATCACAACCAGCCCAAACTTTATCTTTATCAAAATAACATACCATTTGAACTGCATTTTTATGGTCAGGAATACTTTTCGGATGAAGCATAATTACAGCCCTTTGAGAACCATAATTACTGGGCCCTTCAAATCCGAAATAACTGCGAACTTTATTATACCAACCTTGAGAGTTTTTACTTTCCCAAGTTTTTTCAATATCTAATCTCTTTAAAAGTTCATTTTTTATAATTTCAATTGCATGCCATATTGTATCACGAAGTTTTAAATCATAAACAAAAGGCAATAAATATCTGTATAATGGTCCCCAAGATTGAAAAGGATTGCCTTTGCTATAATTTTTTATAAAATCTAATATTTCCTTATGAGTATCATCAAAATATGGATAAAAAAGTTTAAGTTCTTTGTTAATAAAAGATTCTTTAATTTGTTCAATACTGTCTTTTAATTCAATAGCAGAATTAATTTCATTTTTTATAAATTTTTGAGCTATAACATAGCGTATTATGCTAATTGCTCCAATAGTGTAAGATTCATTAGCAATATTAATAAGCTCATCCAAGGAAAGACTTTTTATTTCTTCAAATAAGATATTATCTATATCATTTGAGTTTGCAGAATACAAAGACATCTTTTTTGATGTTGTAATCATTAAATCAATTGCTGCAATTAATATGTTTCTTTTACTATTTATATAATTCGTAGAATTAATAAAAATATTATATAATTTTTCGAATTCTAATCTTTTAATTTCTACTAATTTTCGATACTCAACTATATTCTTATTATCCATATTAAAACTTTATAATAAAAAAAATATTATCACAATAAGACAAATGGCTAATATATTTGAAAATACAAATCAGAATAATTATTATCAGTAACTTTGAGAATGAATTATCAGCAAGTTTAAGAGTTTTTAACACTGAGTTTTGAAAGATTTCCCCCAGAATGTAAAAAGTTTAAGAATATTCTCAAACTTCCGGGGGTACTTTTCTCAATCTCTCTGATAATCTACAGCAGAAAAATATTTTTTCAAATGTCCCATTAAACCCCATTTGTCGTAGACTCAAACCTTGGTTCGAGTCCGAATTTGTGTAATTTTGCAAAAAAATAACAGACACAAGGTCTGTCATATTTTTTCCAATAAAAAACTCCCCAGGTTGGACTCGAACCAACAACCTACCGGTTAACAGCCGGTTGCTCCGCCATTGAGCTACTGAGGATTATCGTTTTTGCTATTTAATTTTTTGTTTATCGCTCAATGGCTTCGCAAGTGCTCCGATTTCTTATCGTTTCGCTTTCGCTCACTTGGGAGCTACTGAGGATTATCGTTTTTATTATTTAATTGTTACTAGATTATAATACCAAAAAATAATTTTTGCGCAAGTATTTTTTTTAGATAAAATTAAAATAGGATTTTAAAGGGGTTTTTAATGAAAATTTTAAATATAAATACAAGCACAATTAATCAAAATTTAGCCACAACAACCAAGCAAGCGGTGGCTTTTAAACCCTATTTTGATACTATAAGCTTTAGCTCAAAAACACCAGAACAAATTTCATTAAATAAAGAAGCAAAAGATTTATCAAAAGAAGCATATTCAACTTTTGCAAAAGGAAAACAAATTCAAAAACAAGGACAAAAACACCTTGAAGCTTCCAGTCAAATTTTAGAAAAAGCACAAAAAGTATTAAATAGCTCAAGAAAAGATTTTAGAGAGTTTTCATCCGCTTTTAAATATGCACAAGAAAATCACCTAAAAGCAAGCGCTGACCCTTTTAAAAACACTCAAACAATTTATAATAAAAACTCAATAGAAGAATATAAAAACGGCAAACTTTTAAGAAGAGCCACAAAAACAGACGGCAAAATAATTTTATTTGAATATAAAAAAACGCTAACAAGAAAAGTTTTTGACTCAAACGGAAGATTAGCTGAATATAATGAAAATTATAAAGCTCCCACTAAAACAACTTCAACAAGCGATTTGAGGCTTGTTTTTGAAGACGATTGCTTAATTTCATGCGATTATGGAGTTGCTCAAAGCCCTAATTCAACAAATATCAAAAAATCATACGAATTTTTCTTGGGTGAAACACTTTTCAAAGTTTTAATAAACGCAAAAAACACTAAAAATGGAATGAATTATGTAGGCGAAGAATACGCCTTTAACGATGATAAACTAACTGCGTACTACAAAGGTGTTCAAAAAGATGGCACAACGAACAAGGCTTTTAAAGAAATGTTTGGATTTTTAGAAACTAGCAACATATACGCTAAAGACTACGACAACACTAGCGAAGAAAGCACAAACGTTGGAAAAATATTCTTATATAAAAATTCTAAGCTTCAAAAAGCGCTTATTGACCTAAATAGCAGCAATCAAATAAGAACAATATCAAAATATTTCACCTACAATCGAAACGAAAGACCACAACTTTGCTATTTAAATCATCAAAAAATTTGCTCAACTTTCGATTTTAGCGACGATAGCACAACTGATTACGACAAATTAGTTTATCTTGGATAAATAACAATAAACTTCTTATACTTTCCTCTACTTTAAAACTTGTTCAAAAAATGCTATAATTAACACAAGTTTAAAAGGAGAAAATATGACAAGAAAAGAAGATAGCTCATTTGGTTTTGCAATGGGAATTTTAGCAGGAATTCTTGGCGGGATTACTGCAGGCATTCTTTTTGCACCAAAATCAGGAGAAGAATCAAGAAAAGAATTAAAAGAAACTTTTGATGAACTAAAAGAAAAATATTCTCCTGAAATCGTTCAAGCAAAAGAACAAGCAATGAATGCAATTAAAGGCTCAAAAGAAAAAGTTGAAGAAGCTTACAAAAAGTTTAACGATTATCTTAAAGCTCGTCAACTTGCAAAAGCTAAAAATAACGAAACTAATGTTGATGAAATGTAGGTCATTATGCTAAATCCACAAATCAGCTTATCAATATTACACTTTACTACTATACTTTTTATTTTAGTAGTAGGTTTTTTTGCAGTTAAACTAATAATAAGCATAACCAAACTTTCAGATAACGCTAACACAATCGCAACAAGCGTTTCAAAAGAAATAGAACCAACTTTAAAAGAATTAAAAGAAGCTGCAAAATCAATTAATTCAATTGCAAATAGTGCAGATACAAAATTTCAAAACGCTAAAGCAGGAATTGCTTCGGCTATTGGTCTGAGCGCTTGTTTAGGCGGAAAAATGAAAGACTTTATTCAAGGAATTTCAAAAGGCATTTCTTTTGGAATAAAGATGTTTAAAAAATAAGAAAGGAATAACATTATGTCAGCAGGTAAATTTATAGCAGGTTTCATAGTAGGTGGTATAGTGGGAGCCGTAACTGGTATTCTTTTAGCTCCACAATCCGGAGAAGAAACAAGAGAAAAAATCAAAGAATCTTCTCAAAAAGCATACGACAAAGCACACAGCGCCGTAAAAGAAATACAAGAAAAAGCAGAAACAATTTCTAACGATATGGCCAAAAAAGGTGAAGAATTAATCAACAAAATTCAAGGTATGATTGACAAGCAAAAAGGGCAAGAAGCTCAACAATAATAACTAAAAGAGGTCTTAAAGACCTCTTTTTTATAACCATAATATTAAGTTTTATTAAAATAGTATATATTTTTTATCACTTTTTTATATGCAGATTTTTTTATATAATTACCCCCATTCAAGAAAGGATAATTATATGCCTGCTGACATACCAAAAGTAGCAACAAATACTGACGTTCAAGCAACTAAAGCCTTTATACAAAACCCACAACAAGGTATCAAATTTAACGATAGCGCAACCGTAGCTTCAACTATAATTGAAGATGCAACGATTTTCGCACAACAAAATGGAGTAGATTGCAAAAATGGCGCAATTGATAAAGAAACTTTTAAATTTTATATAGCTAACACCTACTCAAGTGAAATCTCGCAATATTACTTAGATAACGGCGTTGAATTTGATAGTCAAGAAAAATATATTGCGTCAATTTTAAACACAGGAGAATTAATCACCCTTTCTTTAGATACAGATAATTCAAACGATATTTCAAAAGAAGACTTAATGACAGCACTATCATTTGCTGATGATGTAGATGAAAAATATATTGATTCGCAAATTGGCATATTAGAATATTCACACAACACCGGAAGAGAAGGAATAACTCTTGACCCTGAATCAACAAGTGGCGATTTATCAAGTGAAGAATTAGAACACCTATTCAACATTTTAACCACAGGAAGCACCGAATTTATAAAATATGACAAAGAAGCATACGAAACACAACTTGAAGATGCGCTCAGAAATGGTACTTTTGACAAACAGCTTAAATCAATATTTATAGGAAAAGGAGATATCAGAACTCAAGCTGGTGCAAAATATAGAGAGGGCGAATCGAATTTATACAGCGAAGATGCTGATGCGCTTTCAAGATTAATCAATCACAATCGTACTATTTCGTTTATCTACGAAGATGATTTAAATAAACAAAATTAAAAAAAGAGCCAATTGGCTCTTTTTTATTAATCCAGTATTGCGCCTTTTGGAACAACCGTAATCCCACCAGATGAAACATAAAAACCACGCTTTAAATCCTCTTCTTTATTAAAGCCAATTTCGGTATACGGCGGAATTTCAACATTTTTATCAATAATTGCTCGATTAATTTGAGAATGCCTTCCAATAGTTACATTTTCCATTAAAATCGAATCGCAAACACTAGAATAGCTATTAATTCTAACTTTAGGAGATAATACACATCCTGAAATCATACCACCTGAAATTATACAACCCTCTGAAACTAATGAATTTTTAGCTACCCCAACACGCTCATCTTCATCCCAGATAAATTTTGCAGGAGGGAAATTGTAATTATATGTTCTTAAAGGCCATTCTGGAGAATATAGATTCAATTCAGGAGAATAAGCTAATAAATCCATATTTGCTTGCCAATAAGAATCAACATTTCCAACATCTTTCCAATAGCCTCTTTCGGCGTCAGTTATCCCTGAAAATTCATTATTACAGAAATTATAAATATATACCCTTGAACCGTTATTTAACATATTTGGAATAATATTTTTTCCAAAATCATGACTTGAATTTTCATCAAGTGCGTCTTTTTTTAATTCTTCAACTAATTTATCAGGTTCAAATATATAATTACCCATTGAAGCAAGGCAATAATTAGGGTTTCCAGGGATATGTTTGGGTGTATTTTGCGGTTTTTCAATAAACCCAGTTAATCTCCAATCGCTATCTACTTCAATAATTCCATATTCACCAGCGATTTCAATCGGAATAGGAATAGCAGAAATTGTTAAATCAGCTTGCTTTTCAATGTGATAATTAAGCATTTGACGAACATCCATTTTATAAATATGATCGCCACCAAAAACGCAAACATGGGAAAAACTTTCATCCGTAATTTGATTCATGTTTTGATAGATAGCATCAGCTGTACCCTTATACCAATTCCCATCGGTTCTCATTTGTGCAGGAACTAAATCAACATATTGATCAATCGATGAACACAAGTTCCATCCTCGAGAAATATGTTTATTAAGTGAATCTGATTTATATTGAGTTAAAACCTTGATTTTATGAAAACCTGAATTAACAAAATTGTTTAAAACAAAATCGATAATACGATATCTTCCCCCAAAAGGAACGGCAGGTTTTGCTCTATCTTTTGTCAAAGGAAGAAGTCTTTTTCCTTGACCACCTGCTAAAATCATTGTTAAAACTTTGTTATGATACATAATTCACCTACTATCTATAACAATATTTTACTTTTTATTCAGATTTTAAACAATGGTTCAAATTGGTTATATTTTATAATCAAAAAAAGCTACGCCCGATGATTCATGAGCTTGCTCAATTATTTCATCAAATCGATATTTATCAATATATTGTTCTTGAAGATAATTTTCACTAAAATAAACGTTTTTAGCATCAGGAATTTCTTCTTTTCTAACTGCAAGACTAATTGAAGAATCTAGATTAGCTTTTGCTTGATTGGCAATCGCAGCTAATAGTGGTTCAAATACATTTTCATAATTATCGTCACATTGAACTTCGTCAATCACAGTAGAATTACCAACAAAATCAGGGTCTGTTGATTTATAATGATGGGAAGTTTGAGCCCATCCGAATGTTTCATACGTATGCGGATTTTCTAAAACATAAAATCTTTTGTTTTGTCCGCTATATTCTCTATCAGCAACTCTTGATTGGGATTCGTTTATATAATCTCTATAAAAAGGAAAGAAACGTGCGTATCTTTCATCACGCTTGTTTTGAGTATCCAGCTCGTATACAGCTGCATATTTTTCAACTCCAAATTCAGCGTCTTTCACGGCACACACAAGAATTGGTTTTTTAGCGAAACTAATATTGTTAATTTTTGATATTTGCATAATTATCCTCATTTTACATGTAAAATTATAAAACAACTCAAAAAATAATTTTGCTATTGCAAAAAATGAATGTTTGGTGTTAAATTAACTTATTGAGATTATTAACGAAATTGCGGAAGTAACTCAACCTTGCGAAGTGCAAACGTAGTAACGTGGCTTGACCACATTCTACCAATTGAGTTACAATAGCAAAAGTGAAAATTGAATATAATAATTGCGGAAGTAACTCAATTGGTAGAGTACCTGCCTTCCAAGCAGGCTGCTGCGGGTTCGAGCCCCGTCTTCCGCTCCATAAAAGACACCTGAGGGTGTCTTTTATTATGCGTCGACGGGTAGACCCCTTATGGCTTCGCCATATGACCAAATTCTACGGCTCATTCTTCGCCTAGAATTTTAGGCCTTTCCGCTCCATAAAGCCTCCCTAACGGGAGGTTTTATTATGCGTCGACGGGTAGACCCCTTATGGCTTCGCCATATGACCAAATTCTACGGCTCATTCTTCGCCTAGAATTTTAGGCCTTTCCGCTCCATAAAGCCTCCCTAGCGGGAGGTTTTATTATGCTTCAGACGGCGGATTTTAACTAGGGCGCCGTGTGAGCAAAAGCGAACCCAGCCCGTCTGTTTGAAAAAACCAATGAAGCGACAAAGCGAAGCTTTGAAAGCGAAATACTTGGTTTTTGAGTTGTTAAAATCCAAGAAGGCTAGCCCCTTATGGCTTCGCCATATGACCAAATTCTATGGCTCATTCTTCGCCTAGAATTTTAGGCCTTTCCGCTCCATAAAGCCTCCCTAACGGGGGGTTTTATTTTATTCATAAAAACCATTTTCAGATTGATAAATTATTTTTCCACTTTCGTCTCTTTTAATAAATAATGTTCCATCGCCATTATAAAATTCGCTTGACCCATCTGAATTTTTCTTCAAACAAATTTTTCCACTAGTTCTATGCCAAGAAACACTGCTTCCATCAGGATATGTTTCATAAGATAATCTGCCTGTTCCGTCATACCCCCTTTCAAACCCATTAGAAAATCTTTCGCAAATCAAACGTCCGGAACCATCATAAATTTTATAACTACCATCTGGCATTGTTTCTTTTTCTAATTTGCCATTGAAAAACTCTTTTTTAGAACCATCTTCAAAAACTTGCAAACAAGACAGATTTTCTTTTTTCTCCAAAATTAATTTTGGTTTATTTGTAAAATATGCAGAATTAATAATTTGTATTTTCATCTATTTTCTCGCTGGTGCTTTTTGTTTACCAATTTGTAAATAATTTCCAAGTTCAAGTTGCTCTTTAATATATAAATCCAGCTTTGATACACCTGAATTTTCAAATTCAGTTTTAGGACAATTGTGTCTATCAAATTTTTGATAGATCCTAACGCCAATTTCTCTTAATTTCTTTTCAAAACCCTCATCTAATTTTTTTCTAATTGAAACTCTAACATAACCTTGATTACCTTGCGGAAATAAAACATTTTGATATTTTGAAGCCATCTTTTTAAGGGCTTCTCTTTTTGATTGTGTCATGTGTTGTTCAACTAATGGGATTCTATATGTTGATGTAAAAGATATATTCATTTTTTCTCCTTTTGAACATACAAAACAGCTAAAAAATATTTTTTGTTGTAAAATTATTTTTGTTACAAACGTTATATAAATGTAGATATGGAAAGCATAAACAACAATGAAAAATAAAAAATTAAGAAATGTCGCTATAATCGCCCACGTTGACCACGGCAAAACAACAATGGTTGACTGCATTTTAGATCAAACTGGCGTATTTAAAGAACACCAAGAAATGGGAACCTGTGTTCTTGATAATAACGATATTGAACGTGAAAGAGGTATTACAATTCTTTCTAAAAACGTAGCTGTTGAATATAAAGGCGTAAAAATCAATATCGTAGATACTCCAGGTCACGCAGATTTTGGCGGAGAGGTTGAGCGTGTGTTAGGTATGGTTGATGGCGCTTTGTTAATTGTTGACGCTCAAGAAGGTCCAATGCCTCAAACTCGCTTTGTTTTACAAAAAGCGCTAGAACTTGGAATTAGAATCATTGTTGTAATTAATAAAATCGATAAACCAGGCGCAGACCCTGATGGAACACTTGATAAAGTATTTGATTTATTCACAGAATTGACAGACAGAGAAGATTTAATCGATTTTCCAATTATCTATTCAAGCTCTCTAAATCGCTATGCAAAAGTTAATTTAGAAGATGAAAATGTTAATATGCTTCCTCTCCTAGATTGCATTTTAGAAAACATTGAAGGTCCAGAAGCAGATGTAGATTTACCTTTGCAACTTCAAATTACAACTCTTGATTATAATGAATATGTTGGCAGAATTGCAATTGGAAGAATTAAAAACGGTTCAATTTCTTCACAAGAACAAGTTACTTTATTAAAAGCAGATGGTACAGCCCAAAAAGGAAAAGTTATTAAACTTTTTGGTTTTAAAGACTTAGGCAGAGTTGAAATTCAAGAAGCACATGCTGGTGATATCGTTGGTATTGCAGGTTTTTCAGACATTCAAATTGGTGAAACCATTTCTTGTTTGGTTAATCCTGTAGCTTTACCTTTAATTAAAATCGATGAACCAACACTGCAAATGAATTTTTCAATCAACGATAGCCCATTTGCTGGAACTGAGGGCAAATTTGTTACTTCAAGACAACTAAGAAAAAGATTATATTTAGAGCTTGAAAAAAATGTATCTTTGAGGGTTGAAGACACTGATTCTACTGATATGTTTAAAGTTTCAGGTCGTGGTGAATTACATTTAGGCATTTTAATTGAAACAATGAGAAGAGAAGGCTATGAATTTCAAGTTTCAAAACCTGAAGTAATTATGAAAGAAGTTGATGGTGTAATGATGGAACCTTATGAAAACTTAATTGTTGATGTTCCTCAAGATTTTGCAGGCGCTGTTATTGAAAAACTTTCTTCAAGAAAAGGTCAAATGTTAAATATGGAAGCTGGTCCAAAAAGAACAAATATTGACTTTTTAATCCCTGCAAGAGGTTTAATTGGTTTTCGCTCTGAATTTGTCAGAATGACAAAAGGCGAGGGTATAATGTATCATACTTTTGCTCATTATGATGAATACGCAGGCGACATCGCACGTCAAAGAACAGGTTCATTAATCGCTCATGAAGACGGCGAAGCAGTTCCATACGCACTTCATCAATTTGAAGATAGGGGCGTGTTCTTTATTGTTCCAAAAACAAAAGTATATAGAGGAATGATAGTAGGTGAACATAACCGCCCTCAAGATATCGCAGTTAATGTTTGCAAAACTAAAAAAATGACAAATATGCGCTCAGCTACAGCAGACGTTATGGTAACATTGCAAGCTCCTAAAATTATGAGCTTAGAAGATGCGCTTGAATACATTCAAGATGATGAATTAGTTGAAATCACACCACAAAACGTCAGAATTAGAAAAGCTGATTTAGTGAAACTAAGGTAAGAATTACGATATAAAGTTTTAGATTTGCCATTAACACCTTGAATTTATTTCAGGGTGTTAATGGTGTTGTGGCTCATTTTTAGTTTTTCAACCCTATAAGATACTGAAACAAGTTCAGTATGACAAATTGAGAATTTTTTACAATAAGTGAAAAATTTAATTCCAGATTATTTCAATAATGTTTTTTTAAAAAAAGGAGAGGTTGCCCTCTCCAACACGATTTAAAAAATAACATGAAAATCTATCTTATAGGTACAGTTTTTAAAATGCACCTTGCGCTTGCAGCATAAGTTTGATCTGCATTTGAATAAGTCAAAGTAAAACCGGAATCTCCATTAAACGTGTATAAATAAGGTGTCATATCATCACCTCCCGTAATTGCCCAATAACGATATGGATAACATTTATTATTTTTCATGCCTTTGCAGTAAATTAATTTAGTATCGTTACAGTTAGCATAATCGCCCTTTTTTGTTTCCGTGCAAAGATATAGTCGACGAATTCTATTTAATAAACTTGTTTTTTCGGCTGCTGTATTTGAGGAACTTTTTAAATAATTTGTCCAACCATCAAGAATAGAATTTCTCATTAATGACCAATCATGGGCATTGTCAACTTTTGCTTGAGAGCAACTATTGTATGATATTTCATACCCCCCTACGGGTCTATATATGCCTCCAGCGTATTCATGGGATACAGGATTGTCTCCTGACCCAGACGAATCGGCAGTTGTTGCGGTTTGACCAACTATTAAACTATAAGGCGCTTGTCCGCTTGCAACGGTATTGCCGCTTTTGACTACATCGCCATTAACTATATAACTCAGAGGAACTCCAACAGAAAAATTATCAATTTGAGCTATATTTGTTTTTGAAATGCAAACACTATTTCCATAATCGCCATTATATTTTTTTGGAAAATATATAGCACCATAGGGATAACAATCTTCATCTTTTTCAGGATAACCCGTTCTAAATTTTTCAACACATGCGCCATTATTTAGAATATAACCATCACTGCACTGATAGCAAGTTTCACCTGCAGTGTTTTTATTGCACAATATACAATTAGCATCAACATTAGTACATGTTGTTACTACCGTATGGGTATCAGCAGTGCATGTTCCATTTTTATTAACGTGATATCCCTTAGAACATGCTAAACATTTTTCGCTCGTACAAGCTACGCATTTTGAATGCATATCGGTACAAGTTGTCGAATTCCAAATTGGGAGGTTTGGATCATCAATGCAATTTCCACTAGACAAAATATGCCCATCATCACACACAACACAAGCACTTGATGAACATAATGCACAGTCCGTAAATGATGAACAAGAAGTTGTATAAGGGTGATTAACTAAAGAATTAACATCAAGTGCATCCTCTTTTTTGCATGTTCCATCATCTTGAAGATTATATGTGTTTTTACAAACCACGCATTTATCAGATGTGCATAATGCGCAATTAATATCTGCGCAATCGTTTTTGTATGCACTTCCAGCGCCACCACCAGAACCACCTCCGGCGATTGTGATACCTGCACTAGATAGTTTTTTGGTTATAACAGGTGCAATTGCGGCTGTGATTAAGCTTACAATAATTAATGCCACTAGGATTTCAACCAAAGAAAATGCTTTTTTCATTTCATTAATTCTTTATTTATTACATACTTTTTCATGAATTTACCATATTAAATATAGAATTTCAATATCTAATACAGAAATTATTTAAATTTTATGTCCACAATACGGTTTATATTATTTTAAAAACCATTTAATCTCATTTTAAGGAGATAAAATGAATATCAAAAAAGATTTTGGCGCAAGAATAAAAGAACTCAGAATTAAAAAAGGAATTACTCAATATCAACTTGCAGAATTGATAAATATTGACCCAAAACACATGAGTCATATCGAAACAGGAAGAAGTTTTCCCAAGGCAGATTTAATTGAAAAACTTGCACTTGCTTTCAATCTGGAATATACGGAACTTTTTAAAACAAATCATTTACAAAATCGTCAAAATAAAATAGAAAAAATTAATAAAATTTTAAAAGAAATTTCAGATAATGATTTAAATGTTATTTTTAAAATTATAAATAGTTATCTTAACTAAACCAATCAAATAAAAATGAAAAAACTTTTTTTAAAAAACTTTGAGAAGAAAAAATCTCTTCTAAAGCTTCTTTTGTATTTTCCCTCAAATAAAACATATCAGAATTATTTTTAATTATAATTGGAAGCCCTCTACAATCATCTTGCAAATTAAGGCGATTTAGCGCATCTTGCCTTGAAAGGTTATTTCGCTTCATTAATCTTTCAAGTCTAATATCATCATTTGCTTCAACAAAAATCATCTTATCAAACACTTTATAAAAGCCTGATTTAAAAAGCATAGCACCTGAAATAAAAACAATTTTATCTTTTTTATGCTCTTCAAAAATAATAGATATTACTTGCATTAATTTTGGATAGATTATTTTTTCAAGCTTTTCTTTTTTAGCTAAATCACTAAAAACAATTTTAGCTAATTCTTTTCTATCAAGCGTTTTAAACTCTTCTAAAACATTTTTTCTAACTACTTCATTATCTTCTAACAAGCTATGAGAAAGCTTATCCAAATCATAAACAGGATAATTCATTTCAAGAAGTATTTTTTCAACTTCAGATTTTCCAGCTGCAATTTTACCTGATATTCCTACTTTAATCATAACTTTATTTTAACTTAAAATTATTGTATAATTCAATTGTTAGTTTAGGAGGAGAAAAAATGTCTAGTAATCCTTTATTAAAAATTGATGTTAGAGAAGAGGCTTTATCAGAAGGTAAAGCAATGAGCATTTCTGGTGCGATTAATAAAACTGGTATTTTATTAGCTATAGTTATTTTTGTAGCATATTATACTTGGACAATATGTGCTCAAGGTTTTATGGACAAAGCTTATATGCTAATGATAGGTGGAGCTATTGCAGGTTTAATTTTAGCAATTGTTGCTTCATTTAATCCTAAATCATCTCCAATCACAGCTCCTGCTTATGCGATTTGTGAGGGATTAGTTGTAGGCGCAGTTAGCTATGCATACGGACAAGCTTTTGACGGCATTGTTTTTAATGCTATTGGAATAACTATTTTAACCCTATTTTCAATGTTATTTTTGTATAAAACTGGCATAATTAAAGCAACAGATAGATTAAGACAAATTGTTTTTACTGCAACTGTTGCTGTTGCAATATTTTATCTTGCAGGTTTTATCGGCTCTTTAATGGGTCATCCTATGACAATATTTAATGGCAGCATTCTTGGAATTGGCGTTAGTCTTTTAATTTGCGGAATTGCAGCGTTTAATTTTATAATGGATTTTGATTTTATTGAGCGTGGAGCGCAAAACCAATTGCCACAATACTTTGAATGGTATGGCGGTTTTGGGTTGTTAGTTACTTTAATTTGGTTATATCTTGAAGCTTTAAGATTATTAGCTCAGTTAAATAGCAGAGATTAGTTAAAAGGGCTTATTAAAGCCCTTTTTTAAGGATAGTATGAAATATAGAAAAATAGCCATCAGGGAAAAAATAAACAATGTTCAATCTTTTAGCAAAGATTCTTTTTTAAATGAACTTTTAGCTTTAAGAAATTTAAAAGATGAAAAAAGCGTTAATAAATTTTTAAATCCATCAAAAAATGATTTAATCTCACCTTACGCTTTTTCAGATATGAAAAAAGCAGTTGAGAGGATTAATCTTGCAATTGAAAAAGGACAAGTTATCTTAATTTGGGGTGATTTTGACTGTGATGGCGTAACTTCAAGCACTGTTTTATATAAAACTTTGCAAGAATTAAACGCTAAAGTAATTTCTTTTATTCCCGATAGACTTTTACATGGTCACGGATTAAATTCCAAAGAATTAATTAAATTAATTTCAAAAGAAAAAGTAAAACTTGTTATAACTGTTGATTGTGCTATATCTAATGTTGCAGAGGTCAACCTCTTAAAAGGTTTAGGTGTAGATACAATTATAACAGACCACCACTCAACAGACACCGAACTTCCGCAAGCTTACGCAATAATCAACCCGCAAGTTAATAGTGCAATTGACGAAAAAACAAGCGTTGAAGATATTACATCTTTAACTTATAACTCTGGTTCAGTTGTAGCATACAAACTTGCTATGGCATTATTAGAAAATTCATCTAACCAAGATTTAAAAGATGAACTTTTAATTATCGCAAGTTGCGGAGCAGTAGCAGATGTTGTACCTTTAATTGGCGAAAACCGTGCAATGGTTGCAATGACGCTTGAACTTTTAAACAACAAAAAAGAAAAATCGTGTGAGGCAATTTATGAACTTTTGAAAAATAATGTTCAAGATAGACCAATCACAAGCACAGATATAGCTTTTGTTTTAGCACCAAGAATAAATGCGGTTGGAAGATTAGCTAATGCTAAATTGTCATTTGAATTTTTAACAACAAAAGAACAAATAAAATATCAAATGATAATTGAACAATTAGAAAATTACAACAAAATTCGCCAAGCAAAATGCCAAGAAACTTTTGAAGAAGTTGTTGACTATCTTAAAAAGCATAAAGAAGAAAAAAATAATCCTGCAATAATTTTAAAAAACCCTTCTTGGCATATTGGAATTATTGGAATTGTTGCTTCTAAAATTGTTGAAGAATTTAATAAGCCTTGTTTTTTAATGACAGAAGATGAAAATAACAATGCAAGATGTTCAATAAGAAGCAATGATGTAATTAATGTTTATAACGTTTTAAAAGAAAACGAAGATTTATTCCTTGGTTTTGGAGGGCACAAGCTTGCTGGCGGATGCTCTTTTGAAGCAGCAAAATTTGATGAAGTTAAATCATCTCTTTTAAAAACCATTAAGGATTTTTCAACTGACGCAAAACAAGAAAATATTTTATATGCGGATATTGAGCTAAATCCCGAGGATATTGAACTTAATATTTTAGAAACACTAGATAAACTAGAGCCTTTTGGACAATGCAATGAGCCACCAATTTTAGCAATGTTTGATGTTAAATTGGATGAATTTAAATTTATTGGAAAAGAGCAAAACCACCTGCGCTTAATTTTTTCAAAAGACGATAAAAAATTTCAATGTGTCAAATGGGGCGAAAATGAATTTCAAATTCCACTAAATTCCAAATGCGACATAGCTTTTTACCCTCGTCTAAATGAATTTAACGGAGTTCAGAGCGTTCAATTAGAAATCATTGACGTATATAGCGAAGAAATATCTAAGCAATTTAAAAATGAATTTAAAATATACGACCACAGGAAAAAAGTTGGAATTTTAGACCAAATTGCAACATATTTTCAAAAAGATAACCTTGATATTGGCGTATGGGCAAAAACCCCAGCAACAAAAGAAAAATTATCAAAATATTTAAAAATAAAAGAAAACTTTATCGAAAAAACATCAGTTCATAATGGATTAATGTTTTTTGATTATCCATCAAATGACGAAGAGTTTGTTAATATTTTATCTTCAATTAAGCCCAAAAAAATTCATTTTATGAATTACCAAATTGATGAAAATCTTGAAAATTATATCAAACAAATTAATGGAATGATAAAATATTGCGCAAATAAATTAGATGGAAATATTGATTTGGCAAGATTTTCATCCGCATTAGGAGTGAGCGAAAATTTCATTCAAATTACTTTAGAAATTTTAGAAAATATAGGTTCAATTCAAATTTTAGATATCGATAAAATGCAATACATTCAATCATTTAACTATGATGAATTTAAAAATGACTCTATGTTTGAAATTTTAAAAGAAGAATTTGATTTGATTGTTAATTATAAAAAATCTCTTTTAAATTGTGATATTAAAGATATTGAAAAAATAGTTTCTGAAATATGTTAAAAAATGTAATAATTAGGTCAACTTCTAATTATATGTTATAAATAAAGTATAAGGAGGAGTAATGACGCAAGATTTAGCACAAAATAACACGCTTGATTCAAGAAACATTGCAAAAGTTGCAAACGTTGAAGTAACCTTGTCTGCTGAATTAGGAAAAGCTAAATTACAACTTCAAGATGTAATTGAATACGATACTGGTTCAATTATCACACTTGATAAAACAAGCAATGACCCAATTAATATTTATGTCGATGATATTTTAATTGCAAAGGGCAAAATCGTTGCAATTGAAGATACGTACGGAATTAAAATAGTAGAAATAATTGAAAATAAGCAACTAGAAAAACGCAACAATGATTAAATTTGACAGATACCAAAGAAACCTCGAAATTGGCGGCATTACACAAGAACAACAAGAAAAGTTAATTACATCAAAAGTTCTTGTAATGGGTGTTGGCGGACTTGGTAGTGGCGTTGTTATGAACCTTGCAGCACTTGGAGTTGGTCAAATTAAAGTTGTAGATAGCGAAGTAATTGAAGAAACAAACTTCAATCGTCAATTAATTCATAAATATAAAAACATCGGCAGAGCGAAAGTAATGTCTGCAAAAGAATGGGTGCAAGACTTCAACCCAGATATTAAAGTTGAAATCGACAAAATTAAAATCAACGAACTCAACTATTTTAGCATTATCGAAGGCTATGATATCATCGTTGATTGCTTTGATTCTTACGAATCAAAATACATTTTAAATGATATTGCACAAAATCATAATATGATTTTAGTCCACGGAAGCGCACAAGGCTTTTGTGGGCAGGTTACAACAATCATTCCAAAACAAACAGGTTGTCTTTCTTGCGTCGTTCAAAAACCTGATAAATTTGATAGCGAACCAACTTGCTCCCTATCTCCTGTAGTTAGCGTTATATCAGGCTTGCAAGCACAAGAGGTTTTAAAAGTTATCACAGGTTGCGCTCAACCATTATTAAACAAATTTTTAATGTATGATGGCTATAAAGGTGAATTTAAAATTCTTCCTTATGAAAAAAATATTGCTTGCGATGTTTGCAATAAGCAAGAGTTTGCCTTTTAAATATTAAAGTAATCTGAAATTGCTTTTTCAATATATTCACACGCTCTGCCATCTCCATAAGGATTTACAGCAGTAGACATTTTTTCGTATTCATTTTTATGATCAAGCAACTCTTGAACAGTTGTTATAATTTTTTCTTTATGAGCTCCAACAAGCTTAACTCCGCCATATTGAATTGCTTCAGGGCGTTCTGTTTCATCTCTTAAAACCAAAACTGGAACTCCTAATGTTGGAGCTTCTTCTTGAACACCGCCTGAATCGGTTAAAATGATATGAGATTTTTTCATCAAATTACAAAATGGAACATAATCCAATGGCTCGATTAATTTAACTCTATCAATATTATCTAATATCGGTTTAACAGTATTTCTCACATTTGGATTTAAATGAAGTGGATAAACAACTTGAATATCTTTGTTTTTTTCAACAAGTTCTTTTATTGCATAACAAATATTTTCTAATGGTTTTCCAAAATTTTCCCTTCTGTGGGAAGTTAAAAGAATTGTTTTTAAATTTGGATTTAAATCAATAAAACTAAGGTCATCTTTTTTGTTTTCAACAACATATAAAAGAGCGTCAATTACAGTATTTCCTGTTTTATAAATACCTTTTTTAATTCCTGAATTTTTAATATTTTCGCACGCTTTATCTGTTGGACAAAACATTAAATCAGAAACAGAATCAACAATTACACGATTAATTTCTTCAGGAAATGGATAATCTTTATCAAAAGTACGAAGCCCTGCTTCAACATGTCCTATTTTAATTCTTGAATAAAAAGCGCTTAGCGCACTAATTCCCGCTGTTGTAGTATCACCGTGGACCAAAACTAAATCAGGCTTAACTTCGTCAAAAACTTTCTTTGTTTCAAGCAAAATATCGCTTGATAAATTCCAAAGATTTTGATTTGGCTTCATTAAATTTAAATCATAATCAGGCACAACTTCAAAAAGCTCTAAGACACTATCAAGCATTTGACGGTGTTGCGCTGTTACTATTGTTAAGACTTCAAATTTATCATTTTCCTTTAGTTTTTTAACCAAAGGGCACATTTTTATTGCCTCAGGGCGTGTTCCAAAAACGAGCGCTATTTTAATTTTTTTATCCATAATACGTTTATTTTACATTATAAAAGTTGTTATACAAGAAAAAATCATTAAATAAAACAAACTAGTCCTGTTGGATGATTAACTTTAAATTTAAAAATTATATAATTCAACTATGAAATCAACAATCGCAGAAATTTGGAATAACTTACACCCAATGACCCACTTTTGGATTATTATCTCAAGTGTTGGTGTTTTATCGTTGTATGGCGTAATGTTTTGTTTATAATCCAAAAATTATAAAAGATTTAAAACTTCTCGAATTAACTTGCAAGTTGTTGCAGTTGATGTTTTTGTGATATCAACATCTGGAGCAAGCTCCATTATATCAGCCCCAACAATATTGAAATTTTTAAGATACATCAACCAATCCATAAGCTCCAGATAAGTTAATCCGCCTGCTTCAGGAGTTCCCACTCCACTCATTAAGCTTGGGTCTAAAACATCAAGGTCGATTGTTAAAAAGATGTTTTTATCTTTAAATTTATCTAATTCTTCTTTTTTAGTTTTTAGCGTGTCGTATTTTTTAACAAGCTCAAATTCTTCTTTTTCGCCACTTCTAAGCCCAATTTGAGCAATATTTTCATAACCAATTAGCTCAGCAATTCTATACATAACTCCACTATGAGTCAGCTCTTCTCCTAAATATTGCTTTCTTAAATCCGTATGAGCGTCAAATTGAATAACAGCAACATTATCATATTTTTTTAAAACAGATTTAACGGAAGCTAAAGTAATTAAATGTTCTCCGCCAATTCCAAGAAGTTTTTTATTATCGTTATAAATGCAATCAACGTTTTGCTCTGTTATATCAAGTGCACGCTGTGCATTTCCAAAAGGATATTCAAGATCGCCTGCATCATAAAAAGCTAAATCTTCCATTTCAGAATTAAAATAAACAGAATATGTTTCAATTCCAATGCTTTCTAATCGAGCTGCTTGCGGACCAAAGCGAGTACCGGCACGATTTGAACAAGTGCAATCATAAGGCATTCCAAGCATTACAATTTTAGATGAATTATAATCAGGATTAGCGCCAATAAAATCTTTAGATAAAAATGGTCCTTTAAGCATTTAACCCCCCAATGTTACCCCTGTTTATTTTTTCATTCAATTCTGCCGCTGATTCTTCATAGCCTAATCTGCCCATTAATGCGTAAGTATAATTTTTAGCTTGTTCAACTCCAGGCTGATTAAAAGCATTAATGTTATATAATTCACCAATAATTGCAGTTTGCATTTCAAGCATATAGAACAATTGCGCTAAATAATATTCATTGATTTTAGGCAATCTAATTGTAATATTAGGGCGTTTATAATCAGATAGAGCAACAGCAGTTGCGTCTGCTTCTGCATTAATTAAGCGATTGATTGTTTTTCCACCAAGATAATTTAAGCCAGTATATTCAAAAATATTTGGAATATTTAGCTCATTATCAAATTCATCAACACGAACAAATGTGATTACTTTGTCGTTTTTGCCCTCATTATAAAGCTGAATTTGGCTATGTTGATCGGTTGCGCCAAGAGCCTTAATTGGCGTTGGACCATTGTTGATTTTATTTCCATCTCTATCAAATTCTTTTCCTAATGATTCTGCCCAAAGTTGAACATACCAATCAGAAACATATTTTAAACGTGATGAATAAGGCATCATAACACTAAGATATTTGCCTTTTTGTTTATCCATCAAGAAATGAATTAGTGCATTTTGAGCTGCAATATTTTTATTGATATCGGTATTTTTTAGGGTTAAATCCATTATTTTAATACCTCTGATGATTTCATCAATATCAATTCCAACTAAAGCCAAAGGTACAAGTCCAACAGCCGAAAACACACTAAAACGTCCACCGACATCATCCGGAACAACAAAAGTTTTATAGCCCTCTTCATTTGCTAATTGTCTTAAAATGCCAACTTGTTTATCTGTTGTTGCAACAATATTTTTTCTATAATCATCCCCTAAAAGCTCTTGCATCTTATCTTTAATTATCATAAATTGACTCATAGTTTCAGCAGTTGAGCCAGATTTAGTAATAACATTAACTAAAGTTTTTCTTAAATCTAAAATTTCTAAAAGTGCGCTAATTTGGTCAGGGTCAATATTATCTAAGAAAAAGATTTTAGGAAGATTATCACGTTTTTCTTTATCCAATAAATTCCAATATGGTTTTAAAAGCGCCTCAGATAGAGCCTGAGCGCCCAATGCAGAGCCACCAATTCCAAGAACTAAAACGTTATCAAACCTGCCATCAACCATTGCAGCAAATTCTTTAACATACCAAACCGTTTCTTCATTGTATCCTAAATTCATCCATTGAAGCCAGGAACCAGGTTTGTCTTTTCTCATGTTTAAATTTGTGATTATTTCTTGAATTTTAGGCGCATACTCATTAAAACTTGACGCTAAATCAAGCCCTTCTTCACCAATAATTTGGTTGGAAACGTTTAAATAATCTAATTTAATCATATGCGCACCTTAATAACTCCGACTATTACTATTGTACTGACTGATTATTGTACGTAAAGACCTCGCAGGCTTAATCTTTACTTTACATAACATTAAAATATGTTTATGATATAATTTTTCTAGAGGCACTATGGCATTAATAACAAAAATAACAAACGTCATAAATGATATAAGAACAAAAATTAAACCTCAACACCTTGAGGCAACAGAAGCGCATTATATAACCAGAAAGCAAATGTTTTCAGGTTTTGATGAATTTAATCCAACCAAAATGGATAGCGACGATGACATCATTGATATTGGAATTGACCTAATTCAAAATGAAGATGAAAGTCAAATAGACACCGAATTACAAACTCACAACACAACAACTAAAAAAGTGCTTAATCTTCTTGCTTAACTTTAAAAACCCAATGTTTTAAAATGATAAATGATAAAAGCGCAATAGGCAAAATTAAAATAGCCTGCGCCAAATAGTCATTAATATAATTAACTAAAAATTTTAATAAAACACTGTTTATTGCAAAAGTAAAAACATAACTTAAAATAAACTTGAAAACCAGCTTGTTATTTTTATTTTGAAAAACAATACTCCCTGTTGTTTTAAAATTCCATAAAACCCCAAGAATATATTGAAACAATAACGCCAAGTTAGCAACTAACCCCAAGGTTACAAATAATGCATATAGAAAATAGCTAAAAGCAGTATTTAAAAAACCAACAAAAAGAAATTTGAAAAATTTTTCATCAATTTTAGAAAAAATTCCCCACAAAAATTTCTTATGCAAATATTGAAAACAAAACGAAAACACAGCCCTTAATTTTTTAAAGGCTGTGCTATTCATAATTTTTTCAATAAAATTAACCAACATATTCTTTAACTTCAGCAGGTGTATTTTTAGCATCTAATTTGATACCAGGACCCATTGTAGTTGTTAAATAGATTGATTTTAAATATGTTCCTTTAGCAGCAGATGGTTTTGCTTTTAAAACAGCATCTGCTAAAGTAGCAAAGTTTTTCATTAAATCTTCAGCGCTGAATTTCATTTTTCCAAGAGGTACGTGAATCATACCTTGTTTGTCAGCACGGAATTCAACTTTACCAGCTTTTGCATCTTTAACTGCACGAGCAACATCAACTGTTACTGTACCTGTTTTTGGGTTTGGCATTAAGCCTTTTGGACCAAGCACTCTACCTAATTTACCTAATTTAGGCATCATATCAGGTGTTGCAATTAAAGTATCAAATTCAAACCAACCGTCTGAAATTTTGTCGATAATATCTTCACTACCGGCAGTTTCAGCGCCAGCTTCTTTTGCTGCAGCAACTAAGTCAGCTTTTGCGATAACACAAACTCTAACTTCTTTACCTAAACCAGCTGGAAGAACTGTTGTTGATCTGATTTGTTGGTCAGCATGTTTTACATCGATACCTAAACGCATATGGCATTCTAAAGTTTCATCAAATTTAGAAGTTGCAGCAGCAATTTCTTGTAGTTTTTGAATAGCTGTCATAGCATTTGTTGGTTGTGTAAAATCAGCCAACATTTCGTTTATTTTCTTTTGTCTTTTGGTTAATTTAGCCATTTCTTTTCTCCTTTGTGGTGTATAGCGATAGCTTTAACTATCTCCCATCATTATTCTACTACTGTAACGCCCATAGCTCTTGCTGAACCTTTAATCATTTCAACAGCAGCTTCTAAAGATGTAGCGTTTAAGTCGTCCATTTTAATTTTTGCAATTTTTTCAAGTTGTTCTCTTGTAATTTGTCCAACTTTGTTTTTGTTTGGAACTGCTGAACCTTTTGGAAGGTTAAGTTCTTTTTTGATTAAAACAGCAGCTGGAGGTGATTTAACAACGAAGTCAAAGCTTCTGTCTTCGTAAACGTCAATTACAACAGGAATAATGTAGCCTGCTTGAGAAGCAGTTCTTTCATTAAACTGTTTGCAAAAATCCATGATGTTAACACCTTTTTGACCCAATGCTGGACCAACTGGTGGAGATGGATTAGCTTTACCAGCTTCGATTTGAAGTTTAATTTTACCGGTAACTTTTTTGTTTGATTTTGGTGCCATTTTATTCTCCTTTCGTGGTAATTGCGGATTTAAAATCCTTCCACATTGCACACAATTTGTTTGTACTATTTTGGCTTTGCGCCTTTTTTGGCTCCTGTGGGCATTTCGTCAAATTCGCTATCACTTCGTTGTCGCTCATTGACTCAATTGTCCTACGTCGCCTTGGAACGGTTTCGCCTAAAAACGCCAAATCTCACCGATTCGCCGTTTTATTTACGGCTCCACACACCCTTATACTTTTTGTATTTGTTTATATTCAAGTTCAACAGGTGTCTCACGACCAAATATAGACACCATTGCTCTTAATTTTGATTTATCTGGGTAAACTTCAGTAATATCTCCGATAAATTCAGCAAATGGACCAGAAATAATACGAACTTTATCACCAACTTTAACGTCAAGTTCAATCTTAGCAGTAGTTTGTTGACCTCTATGAATAATCTTTTTAACTTCTGAATCTTTTGCAGGAATTGGCTTTTTAGCTGTACCAACAAATTTAGTAACCCCTGCTGTATGTCTTACAACATACCAAGAATCATCATCCATAATCATTTCAACTAGAACATATCCTGGGAAGATTTTTTCTTCTTTTTTAGTCTTTTTGCCAGAACGTACTTGTGTAACAGTTTTTTGAGGAACTTCAATTCTGAAGATTTTCTCACCCATGTTCATGTATTCAATACGTTTTTCAAGGTTAACTTTAACTTTGTTTTCATAACCTGAATAAGTATGAACAACGTACCATCTTTTTTTAGGAGCTTTCTCAACATTATGAGTTGGCTCTTTGCTAATATATATATTTTCTTGTTCAGTTTGTTCTTCTAAATTTTCTAGAATTTCATTTTCTTTTTCTGACATTTTTTAACCTTTACTTAATTAGACCCAAAAGAGCTTTAAAAATTATATCCATACAATAAACAACTAAAGTAAAAAAGATAACTACCACTAAAACAACAACGGTTTCTACCAAAACTTGTTTTTTGGTAGGCCAAGAAACTTTACCCCATTCGGTTCTAACACCTTTTAAATAGGTAGCTATTTCTTGTTTGTTGTCTTTTTTTTGTGAATTTTCGTTACTCATTTTATACTTTCTTATTTTTAAATTCGCGCCCTGAAGGACTCGAACCCTCGACATCCGGTTTTGGAGACCGACGTTCTACCAACTGAACTAAGGACGCAAACTTAATATTAAATTTTCAATTACTTGTTTTTCAACAAAAACTCGTTATCACCCTACTATTTTGTTTCTTTGTGATTAGTGTGATGTTTACAAGTTGGACAATATTTTTTTAGTTCCATTCTTTCTTTATTAGTTTTTTTATTTTTAGTTGTTGTATAGTTTCTTTCTTTGCAATCTTCACAAGCAAGAACTACCATTTTGTCATTTTTACCTTTAATTCCCATTTTTCTTACCTTTCTTGGGGTCTAGACTTCAGTAATAGCTTCTTATTAAGAGAATGTCCAAAAGCGGACATTCTTCTTATTTTATCTTATGTATTTATTGTAACAAGAATAAAAATTTTTACAAATATTTATTTTTTATTTTATATTTTCTTTACAATATTTAACCTAAATTATGAGAAACGCCATCCATTAAACCAATAGCGCGTTTAAATTCTTCTGGTCTTTGTGATTTTGTTATAGCATCCATAGGATCAACAACCTTTTGACGAACAAGGTTTTGTAAGCTCATGTCTAATGTCTGCATACCCATACCAATACCTGTTTGAATTGCAGAATAAATTTGAGCTGTTTTTTGCTCACGGATTAAGTTTGCAATCGCAGAATTTACAATCATAATCTCTTGCGCCATTACACGGCCTTTTTTAGTTCCGTTTGGTTGAAGCTTAGGCAATAAACATTGGGTAAATACTGCAACAAGTGAAATAGACAATTGCAAACGAATTTGTTGTTGTTGAGCTTCAGGGAAAATATCAACAATACGATCAATCGTTTGAGAAGCAGAAGATGTATGCAATGTTCCTAATACTAAGTGACCTGTTTCAGCTGCAGTAAGAGCAAGACGAGTAGTTTCTAAGTCACGCATCTCACCAACAAGAATAACATCAGGGTCTTCACGAAGAGCAGATTTCAACGCATTTGCAACAGATTTCGTATCTTGCCCAATTTCACGTTGGTGAATAACACATTTTTTACTTTGGTGAATAAACTCAATCGGATCTTCGATTGTTAAAATGTGTTCAACACGAGTAGAGTTAATGTAATCAATCATTGCAGCCAATGTTGTAGATTTACCGGAACCAGTTGGACCTGTTACTAAAATCAAACCACGAGGTCTATCTGCAATAGTTTTAACAACATCAGGCAACCCTAAATCTTCAAATTTTGGTGGAGTTGAGTTAATTGTACGAAATGCAGCGGCATAAGAACCCTTATCACGATAAACATTAACCCTGAAACGACCAACTCCATGAAGCCCGTAACCAAAGTCTAATTCCCAATTCTGTTCTAGCTCTCTTCTTTGGTCATTCGATAAAATAGGGAAAATTATTGTTTCAACATCGTCAGGCGATAAAACAGGCAAATTTGTTCTAAATAATTTACCATCTATACGTAAAACCGGAGGTAAATTAGCTGAAATATGAATATCACTTGCTTTTTTCTGTACCGCTAATTCTAAAATTTCTTCAATTATCATCTTTTTCTCCATCAAAAGACACTATATCACGCAAACAATATACCATACAGTTATCTTATGTTAATCAATAATTTAAACTATTTTAAAGACAAAGAAAAATATTTGCTTGTATATATATTATAAATTAGGGTATAATTACTATATGGGAATATTAGATTGGATATCACAATCAGCTAAAAAATTAAAAGACGTTGAAAGCCAAATCAGTACAGAAGCAGGTGACGTTTACGAAGTGTATCAAAGAAACGTCGTTTTGGAGCGTGAAATCGCACAAAGAACCGAAGAGCTTCGCCTTGCCAATCAAACCCTTTTAACACTTGAACAAGTTTGGGATATGATGAATTCTTCTCGCCCGCTATCAAGCGTTTTAGAAACAATCGTATCAAGCTTATATGGCGAATTTGGCTATATTTATAGCTTTATCGCCCAAAAACAATATGACGAAGCAGGCACTTGTTATGCCCTTCAAACATACCTTGAAAACGACTTTTCAATTAAACTTGCCGATATTGTCGGAAGCACAATATATGATTTTAAGCTTTTTCCAAGGAAAGATGGTGTAATTGAAAATGCTATTTTAAATAAAGAAGTTGGATATTATATAAGCATTAAAGACCTATTGGAAGACAATATTCCAAATATTGACGAACAAAAAGCGCAAGAATTTAGTGATAATTACAATGTTAAAACAATTATTATTCTGCCAATAACAGTTCAAAATCAATTCCAAGGCTTCTTATCAGTATTTTCACCAAGAAAAGAACTTAAAGACGATGAATTAAGCTTTTTAAACCTATTCACAAGACAAATTGAGCTGGCAATTACAATTGCAAACTTGTTTGAAACCGTTAAAAAACAAGCTGTTACAGACCATTTAACAAACTTGTTCAATCGAAGATTTTTTGAAGATGCGCTTCATCGAGAAGCAACTCGCTCGCTTCGTACAAAACAGCCCTTCTGCTTAATTGGTCTTGATTTAGATCACCTAAAAAGAATTAACGATACCTATGGTCACTCTATGGGTGATAAGGCAATTGCTACAATTGCAAGCGTTATAACAAAAACATCTCGAAGTGTTGATATTCCAGCTCGTTACGGTGGCGAAGAATTTTTTGTAATTCTTCCTGGAATTGACGCTAAAGGCGGATTGATTGCTGCTGAGCGTCTTAGAACAACAATCGAACAAAGCATTGTAGATGGACTAGAAGAGGGCATTACTGCTTCATTAGGCGTTGCAAGCTTTATTGAACAAACAACAAATATCGATGAACTTTTTGAAATGTGCGATAAAGCAATGTATTGCTCAAAACAAAAAGGCAGAAACCAAGTCACACTTGCTGATACGGACAATATGACCTCTTGGCAAGATGTTGCAATTGACGCTTTTGTTGATATTTTAACTCAACATCGAATACCATTTAACAGAAGTCTTGCGACAGATTTAATTGAAAAGCTTCAAATTAAACAGCAAGACTCATCTGGCGCTTCAACTCAAGAAATGCTCTTTAGTATTGTTGATTCAATTTCAAAATCATATTTCCCATTGCACCCCGATGGAAGCACTAAAAATAAAGTTTCTCTAGCAACAATTATTGCTAAAAGAATGGGGTTATCCAAAACAGAGGTTGATAAACTAAAAATCGCAATGCTTTTATATGATATTGGTAACACCATGATGCCAAAAGAAATCATGAAAAAAGCAGCTCCATTAAACACTCTTGAAAAAGAAGCAATCCAAAAACACCCTGTTGTTGGCGCAAGAGAAATTCTTCAACCAATAGATTCTGTTTCAAATATTATCCCAATCATTGAACACCACCACGAAAACTGGGATGGAAGCGGATATCCGAACAACAAAAAAGGTAATGAAATTCCTGTAACTTCTCAAATCATTTTAATTGTCGATAGCTATTTTGCAATGATTTCTTACCGCCCATATCGAAAAGCATATACAATTGACGAAGCAATTGAAGAAATCAAAACAAATTCAAACAAAAAATATTCTCCAGAGCTTGTTGAAGCATTTATTTATTCAATCGACGAATTTAAAAAGCTTTAATTAATTTTAAAACGAGAATAAAAAAACTTAACCAATGATTCAATATTTTTCATTCCTCTAACGTGTTGAATAGCTGTGTTTTTGCCATATATAAAATCATAAGTGCTTAATTGATAATTAGCTTGCATTGCTAAATCAACCCAAAGATTAGTCACAATGCCATTTTTTTGATACGACGGAAGATTATTCTTATAATATGGAATTTTATCCACTATCAAATTTACAAAATTTGTTCTTCCACCATAAATTAAATAATTTTTTCTTGGATGATATTTTTCTTGATTATTTATAACTTTATAAATTGTATCTGCTAATGATTCAGCGCTAAATTCAGGGACATATTCTCCACTATTATTAAAGAAAATTGGATAATCACCACGAGAATATTTATTAAAATCTTTAAAAACAATAATAGGCGTATCGCAGCTCATTGCTTCAGATATAAAACGATTTTTTCCTTCTAACAATGAAGCTAAAACGCAACATTTAGCGCTTGTGTAGTATTTTGGAAGTTCAGAATATTTAATAAATGGGAAAAATTCAATATATTGGTTATATTCCCCAAGAATTTCCATAACCTGCTCTAGTTGTTCTTTAGCATCATATCTTAATTTAGATACATCAATCGTCTTATCAGGATTTACAATTAAATCATTAGACCCAATAGCATATTGCACCTTTAATCTTCTTTTATACTTTTGTTCGTAAACTTTTAGCGCTTTAGCTATAATCGGAATATTTTTAACAGGATAAGCAGTTGAAACGCAAAAAACATCAACAGTTTTAAAAACATTAAAAGCAGGCGCTATTTTATACTCATTTAGAAAATCGGCATCTTGCAAAGGTAGCATTACTATATCTTTTTTTGATGGATATTTTGTTTTGTAGCATTCTTCTCTTTTTGGATTATCATAACAAACAAAGTAAGCGTCCGCATGTTTTGACCAAGGATAGCTAGAAAACATCGAATTTGCTATAGGAATAAAAATTTCTTTTAAGCGTGGAAATTTTTCAATAATAACATCAACTGCTTGAGAATAAAAAACGCCTTTTGTGACAATCCCATCATATTTTAGGGGCGGAAGAGGAATAACAAAGTCGATTTTTTCAAGTTTTGCTTCTTTTGCAAATTGCTCTTCAAAAGTGAAGTTGTCAATATCTTCCCAAATTTGTTCTATTGGTTTATCAATATTTGGATTTTGAAAATATTCAACTGGCCATCTACCCTTATTCATAAAAAAATTTTAGCATAGTATATAAATATTAAAAATGATACAAAACCAAATTAATCCTTTTGCTTTAGTTTTTCTTTTATAGTAAAATATATAATTATAGACTAAAGAGGAGTGTTATCTTGGCTCAAACAAGCTTATTTGATGACGGCAAAATTATTCCCGTTAATATTAGAGAGGAAATGAAACGTTGTTATATAGATTACGCAATGAGCGTAATCGTTGGTCGTGCACTGCCCGATGTTCGTGACGGTTTAAAACCGGTACACAGAAGAATTCTTTTTGCAATGAACGAACTTGGCATGGCGCCTGATAAACCATTTAAAAAGTGCGCCCGTATCGTTGGGGAAGTTCTCGGTAAATATCACCCACACGGCGATTCATCCGTATATGAAGCGTTGGTTCGTATGGCGCAAGACTTTTCAACAAGATATTTAACAGTAGATGGTCATGGCAACTTTGGTTCAGTCGATGGCGATGGCGCTGCTGCGATGCGTTATACTGAAGCTAGAATGCATAAAATCACAACTGCAATGTTGGCCGATATTGATTGCGAAACCGTTAAATTTGTTCCAAACTTTGATGGTTCCTTAGAAGAACCTTCAGTATTACCAACAAGACTTCCAATGTTACTATTAAACGGAACTTCTGGTATCGCCGTTGGTATGGCAACAAATATCCCACCACACAACCTAAACGAAGTTGTAGACGGTGTTATTGCTTTAATTGATAATCCAAATATCACTACAGACGGCTTAATGCAATACATTAAAGGTCCAGACTTCCCAACAGCTGCAACAATCGTTGGAACATCTGAAATTAAAAAAGCTTATGAAACTGGTCGTGGCTCAATCAAAATGCGTGCAGTTTCATCAATTGAAGAACTTCCTGCAAGTGGCGGAAGACAATCTAGAAGCGCAATTATCGTAACGGAAATCCCTTATCAAGTTAACAAAGCCGAGTTAATCAGAAAAATTGCTGAACTTGTAAAAGACGACAAAATTAAAGGTATTTCAGACTTACGTGACGAATCAGATAGAGAAGGTATGCGTATCGTTATTGAATTAAAACGTGACGCAAAACCTGATGTTGTTAGAAATAATTTATATAAACAAACCGCTCTATCAACGAGCTTTGGTTTTAATATGGTAGCACTTGTTGGTCAACAACCAAGACTATTAAACCTATATGAAGTATTATCAGAATTTGTTGAACACAGAGTTGATGTTATCACAAGAAGAACAATGTTCTTCTTAAAGAAAGCAAAATATAGAGCTCATATCTTAGAAGGTTTGATGATTGCTCTAAATTCACTTGATGAAGTAATTGAACTAATCAAAAAATCTCCTAACACAGAAACTGCTCGTGCCGGCTTAATTAATAGGTTTGGTCTTGATACTGAACAAGCAAACGCAATCTTAGAAATGCAATTAAGACGTTTGACCGGTTTAGAACAAGACAAAATCAGAGCGGAACATGCTGAATTAATGAAGAAAATTGCAGAATATGAAGAACTTTTATCTTCAAGAGATAATATCTTAAAACTTATCAAGGTTGAATTAAACGAAGATAAAGAAAAATATGGCGATGAAAGAAAAACACAAATTGTTCCAGAAGAGGGTGAAGTTACAATCGAAGATTTAACTCCAAACACTCAAATGGCTGTGTTTATCACTCGTCAAGGCTATATTAAGAGAATTTCGCTTGATACATTTGTTCGCCAAAACCGTGCTACTCGTGGCAAAGGCGGAATGAAGACTAAAGAAGATGATGATGTAGCACATTTCTTTACAGCTATGATGCATGATAAAGTATTATTCTTCTCATCTAAAGGTCTTGTTTATAGTTTATCAGTTTATGATTTCCCTGAAGGTTCAAGACAATCTAAAGGTTTACCAATCATAAACGTTCTTCCTTTAGAACAAGATGAACAAATCACAGCGATTGTTCCTGTATCTGAATTTAAAGAAGATTTAAATTTAATCATGCTAACTAAAAAAGGCTATATTAAACGTATATCTTTGGATAACTTCACTTCAATTCGTCGTAACGGTCTAATTGCAATTGGTTTAGAAGAAAATGATACATTGAATTGGGTTAAACTAGCACACGGCAATGATGAAATTCTAATCGGCACATCTTGCGGTATGGCAATTCGTTTCCCAATTGAAGATTTAAGACCATTGGGACGCTCTGCACGTGGCGTTAATTCTATGAAACTTCGTTCTTCTGATGAAATCATTGGTTGTGACGTTGTTCCAAAAGATTACGATGCTGATTTATTAGTTATCACCTCTGATGGGTTTGGAAAACGCTCTAAAATTTCAGAATTTAGAACCCAAAACAGAGGCGGAATGGGCTTAATTGCAACCAAATTTAAATCAAGTGCTTCAAGACTAGTTGACCTTTCAATTGTTCAAGAAGATGATGAAATTATGGTTGTAACAGCTTCTGGTGTTGTAACAAGAGTTTCAGCAGCTGATATTTCTCGCCAAGGTAGACCTGCAACAGGTGTTCGAGTTCAAACACTAGTTGGCGATGACACTGTTGTATCTGTAAATAAAATCATCAACACCGATAAAGATGATGAAGAAGACAAAGCTGCTTTAGTTAGCGCAGCTAAAGAAGAATTAGCCGGCGTTGAACAAGGCAATATCTTTGCTGAACCTACTGTAGAGGCAGTTGAAACAACAGAAGAAGCAGAAGAATAAAAACAAAAAAAATAAAATAATTTAAAAACCCTTTTGGAGTAATGAATTCCAAAAGGGTTTTAATTTTTTAAAAAAATAAAATTAACTATTGAGCAATTAATTTGTTAACAGCTTTTGTTAATCTTGATTTTTTTCTTGCGGCAGTATTTCTGTGAAGAATACCTTTAGAAACTGCTTTATCGCATAATTGGTACACTTTAGATAATAAAGCATTTAATTCAGCTCTATCATCGCTTTGAGCACATACTAAAACTTTTTTAACAGCAGTTTTAATAGATGTTTTGAAAGCTACGTTTTTTTCAGTGTTTCTTTGAGCGATAAGTACTCTTTTTTTTGCAGATTTAATATTTGCCATTGTTTTCTTTCCTTTCACAAATTAACTTAACGTTATCTGCGAGGTTTGAGTGAGTACTTATATAATACGTGAAAATAATTTTTTTTGCAAAATTTTTTTACAAAGCTGATAAAATTAACCAATATAGGACATAAACGTACTTAATTGTGAATTTAAGTTTGAAATTGTAGTATCCATTTTGTTAAATTGGTTAGTAATTTGAATTTCATACGCATTCAATCTTGTCGTTGCACGCTCAATTCTATTGTTCATGTTTTTTATTTGAGATTGAACGCTATCATTTTGCGTTTTAAAATATCCACGCTCAGTATCTAAAACAGAATTAATCGCAGTTAAAACACCATCAAAAATACCAGTATCAGCTTTTTCTACATAACCATCCGAAAGCAGATTTTTAACAGAATCTAAATTTTCATTTAATGCTTTATCGAGTTTTGATGTATCGATTTTTAATTTTGATAAGTCAGCTGTATTTGATTCAATGCCGATTTGAGCAAGCATTGAATACATTCCATCATTTTCGCTTACTTTTGAAGTAATACTTCTTAATTGCGAAATGATAGAATTTAAAGACGCATCACGACCAATTTTGCCGTCAGCAGCGCTCATTTCTTGCGCTGTTGCAACAACATCATTATAAGCATTAACAAATTTTTCTAACGCTGTTTTAATTTTAGAATGGTCAGGTGTAACATCCAAGACAACAGATTTATCTGCATTTTCATCCTGCGAATAATCACCTGTTGGCTTTTTAACAGTAATTGATAAATTAGCAACACCAGAAGATTCACCGGTTATCGTATTAGAATTTGAAATTACTTTATTGCCGTTAATATGTACAATTGCATTTTGTCCAAGCTCTTGTGAACCCAGGGCAATAACTTCATTTTCACCTTCACCTTGAGTTAAACCAAGAACATTTAATAAATTTGTACCCTCGCTTTTAAGACTGATATTATTTTGTCCGGTTTGAGTTGAGGTTAAAACAACTTCGTTTTTCAATGAATCAAAAGAAGCTTTAACTTTAGTATCAGAATTAGAATTAATTTTTGAAATCAATTTATTGATAGACATTTCACCATCAACTTCAATTTCAACGCCATTAATTATAATTTTGCCACTTTGGGCAATATTACCCTCTTCGTCGTAAAATTTTAAACCAACTAAACCAGACTCAGGATCATTCATAGCAGTTGTTGTGTTAACTGCGCTTAATGAATATGAACTTGAATAACCTCTTGTGCCTATTTTATCGTGAAGTCTTAAAGCAGAAGCAAAATTTGAAGTATCACCGGCAGAGCCTAATATTAAAGTTGAATTTTCATCCTGAGCTTTAATAGAAAAAACGCCGTTAGAATCAACATCAGCTTTGATTTTACCTTGCGTTGCTTCATCAATAGCTTTAATAATATCATCCAAAGTATTATCTTCTTTGATATCAATACTGTATTCTTTTCCATCTAAAAACATGGAAAAACTTCCGGCTTTAGTTTGACCGTTTGCAAGGTTTGAATATTTTGTATTTAAATCAGCAACACCAAGACTTTTTGTGCTTTTTGCGGTTGTCGAAGTGGCAATTTGTTCAACAAAAAGTTCAATTTGAGAAGCTGCAACATTACCCGCTGCACTTGCCGTTGCATAAGCATCATTAGAAGATTTTACGCTTGTTTGTGCCCACATATCGGATGAAGAGTCGTATATTGTTCTTGTAAAAGATTGAAGAGTGCTTTGAAGAGTTGAAAATTTGGTTTTTAAGCTTGAAAGCGCAGTATTTTTGTCTTGAAGAGCAGACAACTTACTTTCCAAAGGAGAAATGGTTGTTGATTCTTTAAGCGCAACAAGTTGCGAAACAATCGTATTTATATCAAAGCCTGAGCCTAAACCAGTTATGTTCATTGACATAGTAATAAATCCTTTTACTTGCTCTTATATCCGTATAAACGCACTATATGCTATTTTATTCCACGATATAATATTATTTTAGCATATTTATTAAAAAAAGTTAAGATGAAAGATGGCGGAAAGACAAAAAATGACAATTTTTTGAGAATTTCCGCCATCTGAGCCATGGTGTGTGAAAATAGAGCCAAATGCGAGATAGCATTTGGCTGCATTTAAAACCGTACCTTTTAATAAATTATTTTTTATACTTTTTAAGTAAAATCTTATAAAATTCAATATCAAATTCAAGTTTCATTTTCTTTTGAATATCAATTAAATCTTGCTGAAGCTTAACTCCGGAACCGGGGACTTTTGCCTTATAGTCAAATTTTGCCTTAACTTCTTCCATTTCAATTTCAGCTTTTGAAATTATATCAAAAAGTTTTTCAATCTCTTTTTTACTAAAATTCTGTTTTTCAAGGCGTTCCCTTAGTGCATCTTTGTGTTTTTGTCTTTCTTCAAGCACCTCAGAAAAACCAAAATCGTCAATTTGTTCTTCTTTTTGAAGCTTTTCTTTTTGTTCCTGCTCCTTTTGAGCACGCTCTAATTGTTCTTGAATTTCTTGAAAATCTTCAAAGCTCATTATTTCACATCCTCAAATTTATAGTTACAAAGAGTATCTACCCCATATTTACACAAATATAACAAAATTATTTCTCTGCTTAAAAGATGAAATACTAAAGCATTACCATAAGCTTCATTTGCTCTTTTAGTACACAAATCCATCATTTCATTAAGCTCTTTTTTGCTCATTCCAATAGCTTCATAAACATAAGTAGGCGAAAATTCAGCTTCTTGATACGTTTCACCAACTACGCCATATTTTTCAGGAGCTTCTCTTAATTTTGTATGTTTTCCCATAGTAAACATACTTTTCCCGTAAGTATTTATGATATCTGTATTTGCGCAAATTTCATTAATTGTCATCATTGCATCTTCCTTGGTTTCAGCAGGAAATCCAAAGAAAATAAATGCAAAATTAAAAATTCCAGCATTTCTTGAATCTCTTAAAATATTCAAACGATTATCAACATCAATTCCTTTGTTGATTAAATCCATGATTTTTCTAGAGCCTGATTCATAACCCCAAAGAACCATTTTTAAACCTGCACGGGCAGCAAGTTCAAGAATTTCTTTAGAAAAACCAGTTTCCAAGCGTGCATCGCAGAAAAATTCAATATCCAACTTTTCTTCAATAAACCTTTTGCACATTGTTTCCATATAAGCTGGGCTTATTGCTTCATCAATAAATTCAAACTTTGTTATACCATAGTTTTCTTTAAAATATTTTATTTCTTCAATTAACTTATCAAGATTTTTAATGTTATAGCACATTCCAAAATCATGATCACAAAAACTGCATTTTCTCCAATAGCACCCACGAGAAGTTTGAAATGGCATTACAATTTCAGGTGTAAAATATGCTTTTAGGTCATACCCTTTTAAACTTGCCATTTTCATATCATTTAATTTCAATGGTTCAATTATTGGATTTTTACATACTTTACCATCTTTAACATACATTAAATTTGGCACTTCTTCGACATTAATTTCACCGTTGATATGTTGAGCTAATTTATAAACAGGAATTTCACCCTCTTCAAGGCTTAGCGAATCGCAGAATAATTCAAAAAATTCTGGATATTTTTCTAGCGCATCAGCAACTCTGCCAAAATGGTTTCCGCCAATATTAACATGAGCTTTTGTTCTTTTTTTAAGCATATTAGCTAGAGTAAGTCCAGCTATAATTTGATTTGAAGAATTAATTGAAATACCAATATAATCAGCGTTTTGTTTTAGAATATCTCCAATTACAGTTTCAAAATAATCTCTAAAAATATTTGTTTCTTTATCAAAAACATAATATTTAATAGTTTCATAATCCAATTTCATTAGTTCATTTGAAAAGCTAACATAGCCCAATTTAGTTGGGAAATATGGAGCAGAGCATATTTCAAGCGCAGTATTGATTGTATTGATTGCATTAACAAAAAGTTTTGGCAAATAAAAATGTTGGTTAGATTTTAGAATTTCTACCGATTGTTCCACTAAAATTGGGGTTTTATCTAACTGTTTTCCATATTTTTGAAACATATTTAAAAGCATTGAAGACTTTGCAATTTTATTTTTTTGCTCAAAAGTATATTCTTCAAATTTTTTGCCTTTTTGATAGATTGTTTTAATTTCCGCCTTTGTTTCTTCAAGCTTTGTTTTAGCCCTTTTTAGCGCATTTGAAACATAGTTTCTGGTTAAAATCTTATTATAAAAATCTATGTTTAAATCCATCATACTAGCTTCATAAGAAGTATTTTCAAACTGCCCCATTAAAGTTGCAATTGCAAAATGCGGCGCTATTGGCATCCATTGTGGCGGAAATAAAAATAATACTTTCATATCAATCCTCTTTTGGTTAATTTTAACATATTTTCATTCAATAAAAATAAGCCGAATGCTTGAATTGCACTCGGCTTATTTACCCCCATTAATCTTTTTTAAGCTGCAGTAGCTTTTGTATCTTTTAATCTTCCAAGATAGATGTCAACATATTGTTCTTCATCTAAACCGTTAGATTTTGCGTAATCTCTAATGATATCTTCTACATCAGCATTAGCATTTTGTGCTAAACCATCTTCTACAACTCCTTGTAGTTGATAAAATTCTCTATTTGTAAATTCTACTGATGCCGTTTGTGCAACTCCTGAAGAAGTATTGTCAAAATTATCTTGATCATCTGACGCTATTTTTGCTCTTGCTTTAGCTTCTTCTTCTGTTGGCTCTTTTTCATTTGCTAAAGAATTTGCCATATTAGCCTGTTCTTCTTCGCTTAATACACCGTCATTGTTTGCATCAAACGCTTTTTCTAGATATGAACTTACGCCGCCAAGTAATGATGGATCAAGTCCTGATTTACCGTAGTATTGACCACTGCCACCTGCAGACCACCAAGTAAATGTACAACCTGTATATGTTGCTTCATTAATTGTTTGATCGCTTGCTTGCATTATGCTGCTTGTTTTACCAGCCTTTAAGTTATTATATTCATTTTCAAGTTGTCCAAGTACATTTGCAAAAGCTTTACCTGCGTCGTAATTACCATTTTCATCTTGGAATTCTGGGTTAGACGCAAACGCTTCGTTGTTGATAAAGTCAGCTTTAGAAATACAATCGTAACCAGCTTCATCGATTACTGAAATAAAGTCAAATTCAGCACCTTGAGCACATCCATCTGGAATTACCCAATCTCCAAATAAAATTGTTGATTTATTGCCCTCAGCGTCTTCAATAATATTTCCATTATCATCTACTAAAGAGATTTCAAATGTTCTATTTTGAATGCCTTGCACAGCTTTTGAGCCGTCAGCATTTTTTGTTTCAACTAATTTAATGTCAATACCATATTTTTCTCTGATTTCTTTTGTATGTTTTAAGAAATTACAGTTATTTACGAATGTACCTGAGCCATATTCTTCTAAAACTTTTTTAAATTGTTCTTGTGTGTAAAGGTCTAAAACAGAATCGTAAGAATCTGCCATTGCTTCAACACCGCTTTTTGTTACACCTTGCGAATCGGTAACGGTAATATATTTTGAACCACCTAAGATAGCTTTTTTCATACCGCCTTCGGTACAAGAACCATTTACAACTTTTCCGTTATGTGTAAAACCTTGACCATATTTATCTGAATAATAAAGTGTATTGGCTTTGCCCTTTTCGCTAAGTTCATGTTGAACAATTTTATTTAATGCGTTACTAATATCTTCTTCTGTAATATTTTCTGCGCTTTTTTCATCATCTTGTTCATAAGCGCTAGCTTGAAGCCAAATTGGAGTATTTGGATCATAAGCTTTCTTTGTTTCTTTTTCTTCTTCTGCGGTTTGTGTAAATAAATCAGTATCATTACTAAAATCTGAAGCAATTTGCGCTGCGGTAGGTGTAGCGCTTGCGCTCATTGAAATATCTGTACTTGCTGAATAGTTTGCACTTGCAGAACTAGAACCCGAAGAAACAGGGTTAGTTGCAGTTGCATTTTGTGCTTGCGCAGGTGCTTGCACAGAGGGCTTAGGCTGTGGCTGTGGGGCAGATTGCGCAGGTTTTAATAATTCAATCTTAATTTCTGGTGCCATGGGGGGGACTCCTATAAAATTTATTACTTATATATATAAAGGATATATATAAGTAAAAATTGCTTTTTTGCTTTTGATTTTGTTAAGCTTTTGTTACAATATACAAAAAATATAGAAGCACACGATTGTAAAACCGTGTGCCATCTGAGTTTATCTATATTCAATTATTCAATATATATAACAGCCGCCTTTATTTATGCTTTAGAATTTATTATACTTCTATATTCTTCTAAAGCGGAAGAGCTTAAGCAACTTTCAAATTTTGATAATAGAGCATCCGCTTCAAGAATTGTTGTTTTACTATCGCATATTATTTTTCCAATTAAAGACTCGAATTCTTTTTGCTTTTTAGCGTCATTTCCAATTTTTCCTTTAAATAAATCAGCTAAAGAATATTGCTCGCCCGTATACTCCCAACCACAAGGATCTCCCCATGAATCATATCTTCTATGTTCTTTTGTATTTATTTGAGCATTTTTCTCAATCAAAACTTTTTTTAATTCTGATATATGCTCATCATCAAATAAACTATTTAAATCTTGCATGGTTTTTTCAAAATTTTGATTATAAATTAAAGAATTAGCACCCTTTTTATTTTCTGGCGTAAAAAGTCTATTTACTTCATTTTTAAATTTTTCTTGCCAAACTCTTTGACTAACAGGAACACCAAATTTTGTTTCTTTGCTCAAAAATTGTTCCCTGATTTCATCATCTTCTATTTTTTCAAATAACAAATAACATAATTTTGAAGAAGAAATATTTTTTAAATCTCCTTGTTCAACAATTTCTTTCATATCGCTTGGTTGAATTAAACCAGCAAATTCCGCTTCTTTATTTTGTTCAAAAATTGCATTTAACGCTGCTTTATTTTCAAAAAGTACTTCTTTTATATAGGCGCTAATTTCGTCCAATGTTTCTTTTGCTTGAGCTATTTCTTGCGATTTTTTGCTTCTTGATAGTGTTTGTTGTGCTTGCGCTTGTTTTTTAGCCAAAACTCTACAAACAAAACCAGGATGTCGTTCAACTAATGGCTGACTATCTTTATATTTAGCTTGAGTAATACAAGTTATACCAGGAACGCCATAATATCTATTTTCGCCTTCAGTATAACCACAAGGAGAAACTGACGTAAATTCAGCTGTTTGCAACATTTTTTCTCTTAAAGGTCTATCTGCAATATCGAATATTTTTTGAATACCTTCATCTTTTAAACAAAGTGGAAGAAAATATTGTTTATCAAAGTCTTTTCTTTCTGCGCCTTCTACTTCATGGTTTCTACCAAAATACAAGTATAACACCTTATCTGTTTCAAAAAATGCTATATCTTCTAAGCAACCTGCGTTTTTTGCAGCTTCTATATAAAGCGAAAATTGTTTATCATCAGCTATTCTTAAAGCAGTTCCATGGCATTCATCTTTTCTGCCTAATAATGCATCTAAAAGTTCTTCTTTTGGTAAATTGGCTAAATAGTTAGCTGCTACTTGAGGAAAATCTTTAGTTAATTTATGCAATTCCATTGCACTTTGACTAGCTTCAAACAAGGTTGCTCTGTTTGAATTTCCACAAAAAGAAATAGTATCTTTTTGTAATTCTTTTTTATATTTAATTGGATTAGTTTGCACATTGGCAACTTTTTGCACATTTTGCATAAAAGAAATAGGGGAAATATTCATTATCTAACTTATCCTTTCAACACGTTACACAATATCTATAAATCAAAAAAAAAAAAAACGATTTGCTAATTTAATAAATATTGTGAATTTTTTGTTACAAAAAACAGTTGTATTTATAAAACAAATTAAATAAAGCATTAAAAAAGCGCCTTATGGCGCTTATATTTTAT
>SUTT01000016.1 GCA_015152565.1 Cyanobacteria bacterium SIG27 | reverse complement strand
GGCAAAAACACAACCACATTTAATCAATTCTTCTTTTAATTCTTGATAATTTTCAATTATTCCATTGTGAACCAAGGTAAAGTTTTTGCAGTTACATGTGTGCGGATGAGCGTTAATTGTTGTAGGTAAACCATGGGTTGCCCAGCGAATATGCCCAATTCCAAGAGTTGAAATATTACAAACATCTTGTTTTGTTTTTAGTACTTCAACAAGATTATTTAATTTTCCTTGTGCTTTATAGACATTTGTTGTGCCATTATGAGCAAGTGCAACGCCAGCAGAATCATACCCCCTATATTCAAGATGAGATAAGCCAGAAATTAAAATCTCACTAGCTTTTCTATTTCCGATATATCCAATAATTCCGCACATAAAAATAACTCCACTTTGTCTATGCAGTTTATTTTAATATGATTAGACATGAAATACAAATAAAGAATATATTAAGCTTAATAAAACAAAATTTACAATGTTACAATTAAAATGAATAAAATTGACTTTCGTAAATAAAATCATATCATATTAATATGAGGATGATACAAAAACTAAAACTATTTGAGCAAATGGTCGTTTTCCTTAGATGGGCGACAGATGCGCAATTCGGCAAAATTTTATACGTTGGAGAAGATTTTATTGAATTTCTTGTTTTAAACCAAGAAACAATGGAATATGATGATAAAATCTTAATTAATTCGCAACTAATTCTTGAAGTAGTACTATCTGGCTATGAAGTTTCTAAACTAATCGCTGAAATTTCAGCAAAAGCAACATCAAATCTAGATATTAACGATTTGTCGCTTTAATTTTTTAGAAATTGGAATTTTTAATTTTACGCAAACAGTTTCTTTAGTTTTGCTAAATTTAAGATTGATTTTAGTTAAAAGCGCTAGTTCACGACAAAAATCTAACCCCATATTGAAATTATTATCTTTTTTTTCATAATAATTTCTAAATTCCGCAACAATATTTTCGTCTTGTTTGTATAATTCAATTTGCGCATTTTCATTACAAGAAGCATGAAAAGCAATATTTGAAATGATATTACCTATTATGCTAGATAAAAATATTTCAATTGAATTTGTTGAAAAATCACTCTCATCTAAAATCATATCAATATGAATATTTTTATTTATAAAAATATATTTATAATTTTCAATTTTTTGACTAATTATCTTTTTGATGTCACACAAGTCAAATTTATGGTTAAATCTGCCCTCTTTAAAACTATAATTTACTAAAAAATTTTCAATATATTCAATAATATTTAAAGTAGTTTCAAAAACATCTTTGTTTAAATCATTATCAAGCTTATTTTGAAGACCAATTTTAATGCTATACAAGGGGCTTTTGATGTCATGCAAAATGTTTGCAATTAACTTTTCGTTTTCATTAATTATCGATTTTGCTTTTTCAATTGTTTTTTCCATAAACTTACGCTACATCAACCAAGAAAAGAAATATATTACCCAACTTGGCAGTATGTAGGTTTTTCAAATATTTGACCATAATTTAATTATGTAAGATAATAACAACATAATGAAAACAATTTTAATTACAGGTGGGACAGGTTTTATTGGGACTAATCTATGCAATAGATTAATTCAAGATGAAAATAATAAAATTATCTGTCTTGATAATAATTACACTGGTTCTTTAAAAAATATCGAAAATTTAATTGATAATTCAAGATTTAAATTTATTAACCATGATGTAATTAATCCAATTGAAATTGATGAAAAAATAGATGAAATTTACAATCTAGCATGTCCTGCTTCCCCTGCTTCTTATCAAGGCAAACATGCAATTTTAACTACAAAAACATGTATTTATGGCGCGATAAATGCACTTGATTTAGCAGTTAAAAATAACGCTAAAATTCTTCAAGCTTCAACTAGTGAAATATATGGCGAACCTTTAGTTCATCCGCAAATTGAAACATACTTTGGTAATGTTAATCCTAACGGAATCAGAAGTTGTTATGACGAGGGTAAAAGGTGTGCTGAGAGTTTATTTTTTGACTATTACAGAATTTATGGTGCAAAAATAAAAGTGGTTAGGATATTTAACACTTATGGCCCTAAAATGGATAAAAACGACGGAAGAGTTGTTTCAAACTTCATCTATCAAGCGCTTTTAGGAAAAGATTTAACTATTTATGGTAATGGAGCACAAACTCGCTCTTTTTGCTATATTGATGATTTAATTAATGGTTTAATTAAAATGATGGCAACACAAGATGATATCACAGGGCCTATTAACCTTGGAAACGATGGCGAATTTACAATTAGCGAACTTGCAAATTTAATTAAAGAAAAAATTAATCCTAGTTTAAATATTACATATAAGCCGCTTCCATCTGATGATCCAACGCAAAGAAGACCAGATATTTCAAAAGCAAAAGAAATTCTAAACTGGCAACCCGAAATTAAGCTTGAGGATGGGCTTAATAAAACAATTGCATACTTTAAGGGGATAATATAGATGAAAGTATGCGTTATCGGAGTGGGTTATGTTGGGCTTGTTGCAGGGGCGTGCTTTGCTGAGCTTGGAAATGATGTTATTTGTGTTGATAATAACATTGAAAAATTAAACAAATTAAAACAAGGAATTATTCCAATTTATGAACCAAATTTAGAAGAGCTAATTAAAACAAATGTTAAAGAAAACAGGTTAATTTTCACTAACAATTTAGATGGAGCAATTAAAAAATCACTTGTGTGTTTTATTGCTGTAAGCACCCCTCAAAGCGAAGATGGTAGCGCTGATTTAAAATATGTTTATCAAGTTGCAAACGAAATTGCTCCTTTAATTGATGATTATAAAGTAATCATTAACAAATCAACTGTTCCTGTTGGAAGCGCTGAAGAGGTTACAAAAATCATTAAATCAAAAACAAATATTGAATTTGATGTAATATCAAATCCTGAATTTTTAAAGCAAGGTAATGCTGTTGAAGATTTCTTAAAGCCGGATAGGATTATTATTGGTTCAAATTCAGACCGTGCAACAAAAATCATAAAAGATTTATATGAACCAATCGAAAAAACAGGTCATCCAATTATTGTGATGGACATTAAATCGGCAGAATTAACAAAATACGCTGCTAATTCTTTTCTGGCGCTTAAAATTTCTTATGCCAATCAAATTGCAAACATTGCTCAAGCTCTTGGAGCAGATTATGAAATGGTAAGATTGGGAATATGCAGCGATGAAAGAATTGGAAACAAATTCTTATATTCAGGACTTGGCTTTGGAGGAAGTTGTTTTCCAAAAGATTTAAAAGCGTTAACAAAAATTGCAAAAGATAATAATTGCGATTATAGTTTATTAGAAGCAACTTCTAAAATTAATCAAAATCAAAGAAAAATTTTTATTGAAAAAATCTTAAAAAGATTTAATAACAATATAAAAGGTAAAACTTTTGCAGTTTGGGGTTTGTCATTTAAGCCAAAAACAAATGATATGAGAGAAGCTCCATCAATTACAATAATTAATGAATTATTATCATTGGGAGCTAAAATTAAAGCATACGACCCAAAAGCTTTTGAATGTGCAAAATTCCATTTTGGCGACAAAATTACATATTCATCTTCCGCTTATTGCGCTTTAGAAAATGCAGATGGGCTTTTACTTTTAACGGAATGGAACGAATTTAAACATCCTGATTTTGATAAAATAAAAGGCTTGATGAAGCAGGCTATTATTTTTGATGGAAGAAATCAATACAATACATTGAATTTAGAAGAAAAAGGCTTTGAATATTTTTGCATCGGAAAAAATTAAGCCTAAAATTAAATCTCATTTAGCCAATTTAAAAAGAATTTGGCACGGTGGTCATATCTTCTGATTATTTCAGCACCATTTTCATCATAAACACTTGCTGCTACAAACCATTTACTGGTTTCATTTATAAATGTCTTAAATTTTTCAACATCTGTTGTAAAACCTGAATTTAGTGCACCTTGTTGAACTTTTTCAAAAATAGTTTTAGCATTTTTTAGAAATTGAACTTTTTGATTTTCGTCCATTAAATCAAAATATTCACTCATTAATGTAAAATCAAGCATAATCGCAACAAGGTCATAGCTTGAATTTTGATATACTGATTTTTCCCAAGGTTTTACTTTAAAATAATCAATTATATGAATTTCATCTTCATCAACAATTAAATTATTAGGATTAATTGAATCAACTTTGTAATCTTTTTCATCTAAAATCCTAACTTTCTCGCAAATATCATCAAAAGCTTCTTGAGGCATTTGAGCTAGTCTATCAACGCAATTAAAATAAATATCAGATTGCTCTTTTGTGACGTTTAATGGCTTTTGAATTTCGAGAGCCCACATAGTTCTACTCCAAGACGGAATAGAATGTTCTTGACCTTCAACTTTTTTTAAAATAATTAATCTTGGATTTTTATCACTTTGCCAAACAGGTTGCCCCAAATTGACATCAGATGGGAATTCTTTTATATCAATTCCATTTGGGTCTTTTTTATTTAATACCTTTAAAACGTAATCAGATAGATAAGGAATATTATATACTTTTGAATTGGCCCCAATTCCTCTTAGATTATTATCATTTTGCGCTAGAGATATTAGCTCATCAATTGTATAACCATCTGGAATGTTTTTTGAAATTTCACGTGGCAAATTACCCTTGAAAGCGATTTTTTCAAAAGAATCTGTTTTATTTTCAAAAGTTTTTCGATTGTTTTTAAAATTTAATTTAACAAAAGAAATATTTTTAATTGGAGTGATGTTCATAGCAATTATACAAAACAAAAAAAGAAATATAATTGCGCATTACTCAAAATTTCTTACAATAAAACCAAAGCGTTTGTTTTCAAATTGATAAAACTCATTTTTTATTTCACCTAGAAATTCAAAATGGGTTTTTGAATTAATAAGCATTTGTTTTTGAATATCTCTTTCTTTTTCACCTTGATTTATAATCAACATTTGTCCGCCGGAATTTAGCAAACCAAGCGCATGGTTGAATAATCTTTCAGGACAAAAATAACGTTTTGGAAGCCCCCAATATTTCAAAGGTTCATAAGTTATAAAAGGCAAAAACCAGGTAATATAGTCGTATTTTTTATTTATATTTAACAAATCATCAACAATATAATTTGTATTTTTCAAATCTTTAATATAGTACTTTGCTACTTCAAATCTTGAATATAAATTTGAATATAATCTATATCCATCTATTTCAACTCCATCTAAAGTAAAATTGGATGAAAATGAAGAGAAAAATTCATGCATGCTCTTAGCATAAAACCAATTTTTTGAGCCAATATCTAATATTTGAAGATTGTTTTTTTGAGTTTTAAAAAAGTATTGTTCAAAAATTTCTTTAAAATATTTATTTTGAGCTTTGTTTATTTCAAGAACTTTTTCGTCTTTTTCAATGAAATTTTTCTTTGAAAATTTAGTTTTATTTCTTATAAAAAAATCGATTTCATTTTTAAAATCTTCGAACATTTTATTTCTCTTCCTTTGCAGTATCAATTTTTGTCATCTTATCAGAAACATAAGTAGTAAAAATTGGAATTAGCGCATAATATACAAGCGCAAAAATAACCGTTGGTCTTAAAACATTAATTCCATCGAGATATTTTGCTAGTTTTGGATTAGACAGGTTTTCGTTTTTAAAATTATCAACAATATTTTTTCCTATATTTTTTATTATTTTATCAATAGAACAGCCAAATACGATACTTATAGCACTCGATAGAAGCTTATTTATAATTAATGGCTTTTTCTCTTTATTTTCAATTTTTTTTGACGCTTCAATTGCAACAACACTGCCACAAGTTAATAAAACATCAGTTAAAACAGTCATATTTCTTGCAAGGTCATCTTTTTTAGATGAAAAATTATTTGCAAAATCCTGAGCTTGTTTTGAATTGATAATTGTTTCAATACCTTTTGTTAAAACACTATCTTTTTTACCTTTAAAATTTATGTTATTTTTAAATTCAATAAAAGTTGGAGGATTTAATATAGCCTTATTTTCTTTTTTATTTTCTTTTCTTTTAAAAGTTAATAAATCAGCCACCAATGGTATAAATGCGACTGCTAAAATCGACTTTGGAATAGCTGAAATTAAATTAGAGCTTAATTTTATTGTTTGAGATAAAAAATCAAAATTTTCTTTATTTGAGATCTGTTTTTTATCAATATTTTTAACCGCATTTTCAATAGGCATTGAAATCCCAAGTGCAATTATAAGTTTGACTATTCCAGATGAGATTGATTCTGCGCTCAAAATTTTTTTATTATCTTTTTCTGCCTTAGGTGTAGCGCTAATTGCTAAAGGGCGAATTAAAGTTGCTCCAACAAACATTGCGCCAGCCGAAAAACTTGCACTGTGGTCTGCAATTGCTTCCAAAGATGACAATATAAATTTATTATTATATACACCTTTAAAATTAGTGTTATTTTTTGTTTGATTAATCCTCACCAAACAAATTATAACTTAAAAAAACAATATATTTTATCTTTTCATTGCCGCTTTTGTAATTTCAAAAAATTCAGTTTCCATAATTTCATCAAGACTTACATTATTCCCTTGAATTAAAGATGATGTTGTTTTTGCTATAGTTTTTCCAGTTGCTTTTGCAGTTTTTGCCATTAAATTTGTAGTTTTAGCAACGTAAGAAGCAATTTTTTCATAAGTTTTATCAATATCGCCTTTAATTATTTTATTAGCAGCAGCATTTGCGCCATTACTTAATTTTTCCAGTACACATTGCTTTAGTCTTGAACCATATTGTATATTTGCACATTCAAATAATGCCAACAACACTCCCGTTACTGCGCCATTTAAGACGCCGCTTGCAAGATTATCGCAAAATTCATCTCTTAAATATTCAAATTCTTTTTCATCTAATTCACCATTAATTAATTTTGCAATTTCATTTTTGTTATCAAGAGCAAAATTGACAACATTTTTAATTGTATTTGCTCCAATGCCGCTTATTGCAACTTTATCAATCCAGATATACAAATAATCTCCTAATAATTCTTTTGTAACTCCTTTGCCTACCAGACATTTATTTAGCATATTTCTTGCACCAGCAGAAAAGAATGCAGATGCCATGGAATTAACTGTTTCTTCTAGTTTGATTTGTTGATCACCTGTAGCGTCAGAATTTAATAAATCTGCAAATAATTCTACTCCGGCTTCTATACACCCACAAGCTATAATACCAGCTCCGCTTGCACATGCGGCAGTTGAAGCTGCAATACGAGCAAAATCTACGATAAAGTTTCTATGTTTTTCAACATCACTTATATGATCATCTACAGCTTTACCTAGTATTGAATTATCCGCAGTAATACCTTGTAAATATTCTGCTTTTACAAGTGTTCTCAATTTATCATAGTTTAGTTTTTTCTCAGGATAAGTTACAACACCCGTATCAGAAATATGGGGCTTTGAATAATCTATTTCATAAGCGTTATTAATATCTACTTCCAAATCCTTCGCTTTATCCATCAATTCGTCATTATTTAAATTTTTTACACCTTCGCACAAAAATTGCGCTGCCCACATTTCTTCCTGTGTTTCTTGCGAAAAATCATCTCCGGTTAAAGCTTTAAATTTTGCTAAAAATTTATCACCAGACATATTTGAAAGAGATTTAACTTCTTTTTCATATAATTCAAACATTTTTTTAACTTCTTTTTCGCTCGTGCCAAGATTAAAAATATTTAAAAAAGAAACAAGCTTATCAAAAGAACCCATATTGTCTTTTTGAATTTCCCATTGGTCTTTCAATTCTTGCATCTGCGAAAGCAATATTTCGCCATAATTTTGCGGAGTCATGGTTTTTGCATTAAAATCACTCCTGATTGCATAATCATCTTTTATTTCTTGTTTTGTTTTTTCGCCTAAATATTTTTTTGCAGCATTTATTTCAACAATTTCCCTTGTAAAACCAAAATGAGAGCCTTCTGGATACAGTTTCTTATTTATTTTATTGTAAATATCTTTAATTGCATTACAGTCCTTGCTTGAAATAGCCGAATTTAACTCTTTTTTTAATTTTTCTTTTTCTCTATTGCTTGTTGTCATCAAGTCTAGCTTGGAATTAAGCTCCGTTTCTACAGATTTAATCATTTCATTGCTTAACTCGCTAATTACACCATCTGTATTTAAAAGAACTTCTTTAAGCCCTTTATGTATAGTTTCAGATGAAATATCAAGCCCTTTTCTTTTACACATTGACAACGCTGCATCAAGAGTTCGAGGATTTTTTATATCATCTGGATACATTTCTTTTAAGGTATCTATCAAATTTGTTGTATTGCTAGATTTATATATTATTTTACCATTTTTATCACAGTAACTTCTTTTTTCTACTATTCCAGTACAAGTATTAGGATATTTACCACTTAAAGCATAGTGATAAACAGATTCAATTGTTTCAATTGAACCATCTTGCTCAACTTTTTCGCCTTTTTGAGCAATAATATTTCCTTTATCATCAAAGGTTTCAGTTATTGAACTTATCTTTTTGCTGTTTTTATCAAAGCCAGTTTTTATTTGTTGTACCAATTTTCCATTGTCATCATAAATATATTCTGTTGATACTTCACCTTGATATTCGCCATTTACATCTAACACTTGTTTTGTTTCTTTTGTAACTTGATTAGAAGAGTTTGTACTAGTATTTACAACACTATAACCTTCCAAGACTCCAATTTCATTATAATTTTTAGAAGTTTGTTCAATGCTATTAACTGAAATATTGTAAATATTATTTGCATATGATTTTATAACTTCTTGAATACTTGAATAATTATATTCATCGCCATTAAAACACTCGTCTTCATAAACAAAATTAGTGTTAATTGCATCTATTGCCGCACCAAACATGCCAGCAAAGTCGTCTGCTTCCCTAATTGCATCAACTGTCTCATCTATAACATCTGTTGTTTTGACTTTATCAATAAAAGAAAATATGCTTTCAAAAAATGATTTACTAGGATTACTAACATTTGGATTTATCAAACTTATAGCAAATATGCTATTTGAATTTACCTCAGGCGAATTCATCCATCCCATATGCTTCTAACCTTTTTGCAATACACACTCCGACTAATTTAATTAACGACACAAACAGAGGGGTTCTTTAATAAAACAATACAAGTATGAAGTTTTGTAAATTGAAGATTTATTTTTTTAATGTTGTTTAAACTATAATTTAAAAATGAACTTAAAAAAATTTGTCATTCAAGAAACAAAAGGGTTTAATTTATTTGAAAAAATATTTTTTCCTTTAGAAATCCTATTAATTATAGTAATTTCTATTATTTTAAATGATAACAAAATCGCACTTATTTCAGCTATCGCAGGAATTAGCTATACAATTTTAGCAGGCAAAGGAAAAATTTCATGCTATATTATTGGACTTTGCGGCACTTTTTGTTATTGCTATATTGCTTTTAAAAACGGTTTTTATGGTAATTTAGCTTTATATGGATTATATTTTTTCCCAATGCAAGTAATTGGATTAATTAAATGGAAAAAACATATCAAAAAAGAAACTGGTTCAATTAAAAAAACATGCCTGAACACGAAAGAAAGAATGTTTTATTCGATACTAGCTTTGGTTTTATCTATAATTCTAAGCTATATATTATTTTTAACAAACGACAAAAACCCGATAATTGATTCAATTGTTACAATATTATCTATCATTGCGCAAATTTTAACAATCAAAAGATGTATTGAACAATGGTATTTGTGGCTAGTGGTTAATGTTTTAACTTTTATAATGTGGTCAATTGCTTATATCAATGGTTCAAACTGCTTTGCAACAATTATAATGTGGGGAACATACATATTTTTAGCGGTTTATTTTCTTCACTCATGGAAAAAAGAACTTACTTCCAATGAGGAAAATATTTAATAACTATAACATCATCTGTATCTATTCTTACATCAGTGCCATGTATTAAATTTGTCAAGCTTCCAACAAAAGGAATTGGCGTTAGTGCCCATTTAATCGGATAAACTAAAAGTGCAAAGTTTTTTCCTGCCTTATAATATGTGCTCATCAATTGAGAGTCATTTATTCCATCTATTTTAAAATTATCAATTATAATTTCAGCCGGAAAACCATTCATCCCTTTAGTTACTATTGTTTCAATTCTAGCAGTTGCAATTGTACCTTTTTTAACCAAAAGGCAGCCATGGCAAAAAATATTCTTTTTAACTTTTAGCCGAATTTCTTGCCCTTCGTATATATCACCATTACTTAATATTGGTTTTAGAGGTGATAGAGGAATATTAACAAATTCTGTATCAGAATAGTCATAAGAAAGAGCAAAGGCGGCATTCAAAGAAAATATTAAAGCTAAAATTAAACCCCAAATTTTATTCATATTTTAGTGCTTTCGTTGACTTGGTTCTTATTTTTTCATTTAACATTGAACGATTATTAATCGAAGTTAATAAGAAATTTTGATAGTGTTTATTGTTTTCATAAGGGTTATTTACCAACTGGTTTGGATATTTATATGTGATATATTCATAAATTATTGCTAAACGCTTCGAAGTTAAATTTGTTCTTCCAACTTTATCACTTCTTTTTTGAGGGCAAGTTTTGTTAATATATGTAATGAGCGCCAATGGATTGTAGCCTGCTTTTACCATGAAATCTACTGCTCTTTTATCGGCTGCAATTTCAAATTTTTTAGGACTAAATGCTATTTGCATAGCATCAATTCTGCCACCCCACATGCCATTATATGACTTAACAACAAGCATAATTTCTCGAGCTAGCATCGCAGCAAGCTCATTGTCATCTTCAACAGTTCTATAAAGTTCATCATAAACCACGACTTGGCGCTTTGTTAGCTCGCCATAGATGTCTAATACTCTTTTTTTATCTGTGTCATTATATGAAAAAACTATTCTTTTTGGAATTTTATTCATGTTTAAAATATTAGCTGCAACATTATCAATTCGACTTTGAGTCAAATTATATTTTTGCAATTCATTATCAATTTGATTTGCAAAAACAGGAAAAGATAACAATAACACTAATGTAGATAATAATTTTTTCATTTAAACTCCGACATAAAAAATGAGTATACAAATTTATATACTCATTTTATCATATTATACTTTTCCTTTAAAATAAATTTTATTTTGTTACATTAAGCGTTAATATTAATTGATTTAACGGCTTCTGTTTTGGTTGAATAAACAGGAGCAATATTACCCACACTTGTTAAATAAGCAAAATCACCAGCAAGTCTTTCGTATCTATCATCTTCTGCTTCAATTACATTATCAATCATTTCTTGATTTTTACCATAATTCTGATAAGCGCAGTTGATATAGTTTATTTTGTCTTTGTCTAATTCTCTGATTTTTTTACTTTCTTCACCAGTTACGATAAAAACATCTTTTCCGTTGTTTAAATTTAGTGCTTGAGCAGGATAACAAACTGTAGCATCAGGAAAAATTTCCCATAATTGGTTTTGAACTTGCGCTTCATGTCGTGTTTTAGGAGCATGTCCATTTATAAGGTCTGCCATTCTGTATGCGCTTTTAACATTATTATTTCCAACAACTTTCATAGTTTTGCCAAAGTTAATATTGTTTACTATCATCTTTCCTCCCTTGGTTTTTTTACATACAAAAACCCTAAAAAAATTTTTTTGCTCACAAAAATAAAATTTTGCAAAATTGATTTTCATTTTTTTTCATTCTAACATGAACATTTAGATAAAAGGAAAAATCATGGAAGCACAACAACAAGAATGGAAACCAAAATCAAGCTTATTAATGATTACAATAGCTTGTATGCTAGCAACATTTGTTGAAGTTTTAAATACATCAATTGCAAATGTTGCACTTAAGTATATTGCAGGAAGTTATTCAATTTCAAACGATGAAAGTCTTTGGATTGTAACAATCTTTTTAATCGCATGTTCTGTTTTATTGCCTGCAACAGACTGGTGTTGTTCAACTTTTGGAAGAAAGAGATTTTTTCTTTTTTGCATAGCATTATTTGGAATTTCTGCTATGATTTGCGGCTTAGCTCCAAATTTTGAAATAATGATTATAGGTAGAATTTTGCAAGGGCTTGGTGGCGGATGCTTATTGCCATTGTCTCAAGCAATTTTATTGGAAAGTTATCCTAAAGAAGAACAACCAAAAGCAATGGCCATTTTTTCAACAGGGATTACAATAGCTCCAATTATAGCGCCAATTATAGGCGGATGGTTAACATCAAATTTATCTTGGAATTATGTATTTTTTATTTCTGTTCCATTTTGCATTGCAGCTTTTATTATGGTTTTAGCGCACATTGAAGATCCACCATATTTAAAAGTTGAAAAAGGATTGAAATTTGATTATATTGGAATGCTTTTATTGATTTTATGGATTGCAACTTTTCAAGTTGCAGTTGACAACGGACAAAAAAATGGCTGGTTTGATTCTGAATATATTAGAAATTTAGGAATTACTAGTTTAATATCATTTATTGCACTTGTTTGGTGGGAATTAAAATGCGATAAACCACTTTTAGATTTAAAAATATTTAAAAATTGGAATTTTACTTTTGGAACAATTGTTTTAACAATGCTTTTTGCAGTTGCTTACGGAACAATTGCAATGTTGCCTCAATTTTTGCAAAATTTATTAGGCTATGATTCATTTTTATCAGGTTTAGCAGCAGGTCCAATGGGTTTTGGAACAATGAGTGGCGTTATGTTTTGCGCTGTAACATCCAAGAAAATGGATTTAAGACATCAAGTCTTGTTCGGGATTATTGTATTTTCAATCGGTTGTTTAATGTTTTCAAATTTAAATCTAGATATAGCGCTACCTAACGTTGTAATTCCAAACATCGTTCTTGGCGTTGGTATGACTTCAATCATTATTCCAGGAACGACACTATTATTTTCAACCGTTTCCAAACAAGAAATGACAAACGCTTCTAGCATTCAAAATTTAATTAAAAACGTTGGTTGTGCAGTTGGGACATCTTCTGTTGGATTTTTGGTTTCAAGTTATTCACAAATATATCAAAGTTATTTAGTTGATAAATTAACACCATTAAATGAAGTCTTTTATGGAAAAATAATGATGATTCAAACACAACTAATGGGTATGGGGATGGATGCAATAACAGCGCTAAATGCAGCACAAGGAAAAATTTATGGTCAACTGGTGCAGCAATCAACTCTTTGCGCTTTTACAAATGCATACAAAATCTATGCTATAGCAATTATTGTTTTAATTCCTTTTGTATTTATTTTAAGAAAATTTAATGCAAATCTTGAAAAATAATTTGCCCCCGTTTACCAAATTCTGTATAATAAAGCTATAAAAGGATAGAATTATGGAAAAAAGAATTACTCGTTGGCTCGAAAAAGGTTTAATAGACAAGCAAACAGCGCTTGCACTTTTAAAAGAAGCTAAAGAAGAGAAGGCGAAAAATCACAAACTAAAGCTAAATATTGCAATTTACACTACTTCAATTGTTTTAATTGGAATGGGAATAATTTCTTTCATTGCTGCAAATGATTGGATTTTGCAATTATTTAACAAGTTTGAAATTTTAAAAATTATTTTAATGCTAATTTTAACTTCAGCTTCATTATTAGGTGGTTATCATTTAGCTTATGAAAAGAAAAATTATCCTCGCCTTGGTAATGCTTTGGTTTTTCTATCTACACTTTTAATTGGCGGAACTTATGCACTAATTGGACAGACTTATAACATTAACGCAAATAACTCAGGTTTAATGTTTATGTGGTTAATAAGCGTTGTTCCATTAGCTTATTTATACAAAAGCAAAGCAATTAATTTTTTATCAATCGTTCTTTATATTCTTGGGATATGCTTCTATTTTGGTGATATTTCATCAAGAATGTCAATTAATGCACTGTATGTTCCATTGATTGTTGGAACATCATTATACACAATTGGAAACATTCCTTTTATTTTGAACAAATTTAATAAATTTTCACTTAATTATAAGTTAATTGGCTTAGTGCCGATTTTTTGGATATTTTTAGCTGCAACTTGCGCTGATGATACTAGCATAAGATGCGATGAACCGGTTTATTTTATAACTTTATTTATGGTTTTAGCACTTAATTTTGTTAATTTCTTTATAAATAAATTTGATAAAAATGGTAATCTTTTAAAAATTGAAACGGGTTTCATTGCAACAGTCTTGTTATTTTTGTTAATGTTAATTTCAATTCCTAATTTTGGGGGAATTTTCATAATGCTTTTAGCACATATTTTTATAATCACGATCATTACTTATGGTTATAATTATGGTTATAAATTTAAAGACGCTAAAATAGTAGGCATTGTTAATTGGTTTTTGGTTATTTATTTAACTTTAAATTATTGCAGGTGGAGTTGGAATTTTATGGAAAAAACTCTATTCTTCCTGATTGGCGGTTTTGCACTATTGTCTTTAGGAATTTTCCTTGAAAGAAAGCAAAGAGGATTAAAACAATGAACTTAAAAAAAATAACTAAAATTATATTATTTTCTTGGCTTGTGATTTCTTTTTGCTTTGTTGTAAAAAGCGAATACACTTTAAATCTTGGAAAAGAAGTTTTATTAAAAACTATTCCTGTTGATCCTAGAGATATCGTTATGGGAGATTATGTGATTTTAAATTATGAAATTTCGCAATTCCCAAGATATAAAGATTATCTTTTTGAATATAATCAACCAATTTATGTAAAATTAGATGTTAATAATGATAATATTGCTTCAATTGATAAAATTTCAAAAGAAAAACCAAACGGCATATTTTTAAAAGGAACAATGGGTACTTGCCAATCAATTTTACCAATCTTTAGAAGTGGTAAATGTATAACTTACGGCATTGAAAGTTATTACGTTAAAGAGGGCGAAGGTAGAAAACTTGAGCGTGATTTAGCCAATGGCGCATTAGTTAAAGTTTCAATTGATAGATACGGAAATGCTAAAGTTAAAGGCTTTGTAAAATAAAAGTAATATTTTATTGTGCAATTAACTTTAACCTGTATTATTAAAATCATGAAAAAGAGGACTTTACTTGCAATTCTTTTAACTGTTTTGTGTTTAATTGCAACAAACAAATTTTGGTTAATCTATAAACCTACTATAGCTGAATTTAAGATTAGAGGCGAAGGAAAATATAATATTGAACTTCAGCTAAATCAGAAAAACAATGCAAAATTTAAGAAAAATAGGTTCTATAAAAAAGAAATAAATTTATCAGATAAATCTGTTTTTAAAACAGAAATTAACCCAAAAAAAGCAAAAAGATTTAGATTTATTGTTTCTAGCTTAAACGCAAGCGCAACAAGAGAGAGAGTAGAAATCCAAACCCCAATTCGCTTGGGCAAGGTTACTATAGATAATTTTAATGACTTTGAAATTCAAAATGCCACATCAACCATTCAAAATAAGAGCTTAATTTTATCTTCACAAAATGAAAAAATTATTTTAACTTATAAAAAACCCATTAAAATTAGAGCTTCTAAAAGGTTTTTATTTGAAACTTTTACTATTATTTTAATTTTATCATTTTTATTGTTTTACAAGCTTTTTGACTATATTGCAGATTTTAAAACAATTAAGCATAAATCAAGAATTGAAATAATTTTCTTAGTCGCATTTTTTGTAATTCTATTTATTCCATTAAGCAATATTAGCCAAGAAAAAACTTCAAAATCAGAAAATAGAACACTTGCAATATACAAGCCTTTTATTAATAAAAAAGGTGAAATAAACTATAATTTTGGAAAAAATTACGATAAATATTTTAATGATAGATTTAACGGGCGCAACACATTAATAAAAATAAATGACAAGATACAAAAAACAGCAAATGATAATTTTTATATTAAAAATAATTATATTTTAAATAAAAAAAATGGCTGGATGGGAGATACTAATTATCTTAAAGAAAATAGCAATACTTTATTTGAAGAAAAAGACTTAAATAAAGCTTTAAAAAACATTGAAAGAATTAAGAAATTTTGCAACCAAAATAACATCAAATTATATATCTTAATTGCACCAATAAAAGAAGAAATATATTCTAAAGAAATTCTTGATGGCATATATGACTTCAACATGTATAAAAAATCAATGCAGATGAAGAAATTTATCAAAGAAAAAACCGGCATTGATATATTGTATACGTATGACATAATGAAGAATTTATCAAAAGAAGAATTAGCATATTTCAAAACCGATCATCATTGGACTGATGAAGGCGCATACAGAAGCTATGTTTATTTAATGAATAAAATTAAAAAAGACTTCCCAAAGGTTTATATACACGACAGAAATAATTTTGAATATTTTAACAACAAAAAAATAAGGGTTATTCCTGGACGTTTTTGGAAAGGCTACACTTATAATATTCTTATTGAAGACGAAGAATATCTCACAACCTCATACAAATATTTCAAACACAAAGACATAAATAAAATAAGTTATAAAGAAACCGATTGTAAAAATGGCTGTTGGGCAAGGGATTATAAATATAATAAAGATTATCCAAATTTATATTTTTATGGCGATTCTTTTACTTTGAATATGCTTCAATTTATCCCATATAGTTTTAACAAAACAAAAAATCTTTTTATACCTGCACATCGAAAAAACTCCAATATCGCCATATATGAAAAAGATATAATAAAAAACAAACCAGATATTCTAGTTTTATGTTTTTCTGGAATGAATCGTTTAACTATGATATACAAGGATACAAAATAAAATGCTTTTTAGTTCAATGACTTTTATCGGAATGTTTTTACCGATAGTCCTACTGCTATACTTGATAACCAAAAAAGAATTGCATAATCCAATTCTTTTGATTTCTAGCATACTATTTTACGCTTGGGGCGAGCCAAAATATTTAGCAATAATGTTATTATCAATAATTATCAACTATTTTGGTGCACTCGCTATTGATAAATTCCAGAAATATAAAAAAATATCTTTAACTTTAACCATAATTGGAAATTTAAGTTTTTTGATTTATTTTAAATATTTTAATTTTTTAATTGATAACTGCAATAATATTTTCCACGCAAACATTGAACCATTAAATATTATTATGCCAATTGGTATTTCTTTTTATACTTTTCAGGCGTTATCATATGTTATTGATGTGTATAGAAAAGATGTTAAAGCGCAAAAAGATATTTATAAACTAGCCTTATACATCTGCTTATTTCCTCAATTAATAGCTGGTCCAATCGTTAAATATCATGACATTGCCGAGCAAATTGATTCTCGTGAAGTAAACTTTGAAAAAGTTAGCTATGGAGTAAAAAGATTTATCATTGGTTTGTCTAAAAAAATATTGATTGCTAACACCATGGGCGCAATTGCAGATAAAATATTTTGCCAAGACCCGCACACAATACAACATTCTATTGCTTGGCTTGGTTCTATTGCATATTCTTTTCAGTTATTCTTTGATTTTTCAGGATATTCCGATATGGCAATCGGGCTAGGAATGATTTTTGGTTTCAGATTTATGGAAAACTTTAATTATCCATACATTTCAAAATCAATCACAGAATTTTGGAGAAGATGGCATATTTCATTATCAACTTGGTTTAAGGAATATATTTATATTTCACTAGGCGGAAACAGATGTTCTAAATTAAAAACATTAAGAAATTTAGGAATTGTTTTTTTGGTAACTGGAATTTGGCATGGAGCTAGTTGGAACTTTGTTATTTGGGGTTTATGGCATGGAGCGTTTATAATTTTAGAAAAAATATTCAATATCAAACAACTTCAAGAAACACAAACGCAAATATGGCAAAAAACCTTATGGCATATTTATTGTATATTTATTTTTCTAATTGGTTGGGTAATGTTTAGAGCGGACAATATGAAACATGCTTGGGATTATTTAATGAATATGTTTGGTTTGTTACATTTAAAAACCGACGAATTTTTGTTTGGATTTTCCTATTATATAGATAGAATTGAAATCATAACCTTCATGGCAGCCATAGTATGCTCTGTTCCGTTATTTAAAAATATATTAAAAATAAAAACAAAATGGAAAATGGCATTGATTAACGCTTGGTTGACATTACTATTAATATTATCTATGTCATCAATTGCAGCTAATACATATAATCCATTTATTTATTTTAGATTTTAGAAGTTACCTGCTCAATCAATTCAGCAATAAACGGTTGCACTTGTTCTTTTCTTGACTGAACATTAGGCAAACGCAGGGTAATTTTATTATTTTGTAATCCCATTATTGCATTTACATAACTAACATCGCTTTGATATATTGTTTTATTGGCAATTTTATCGCCAATTATGCCTTTTGCTTTTTGAGCATTTTCTCTCATTTTATCTGAAACCAACAAAAATGTAGCATTTTGAGATAAATCAGTAAGCATTAAAGCGGAGCCTTGTGTTGAATTTTCTCTATCTAAATCATTAAGAGCAGCTTCAAGCTCTTCTTTATTTTTAATATATTTTTCACTTTGGTAAGTTTTAATTTGACTTATGCAATATGGGATTTTAGATTTTGTTTGCAAAATCTTTAAATCTTGTTTTAAAAGCTCTTCGCTTGATAATCCCTCCAAATTTGCATCTCTTTGAGCCAACAGTTTATTTGCTAAAACTTCGGGTTGAGAAATTTGAGCAATTTTAGCTAATTCAGAAGCAATTTTGACATCTTCTAGCGTTGTTGTAACGGATGTAAATTTATCAGTGTCTGAAACAATTGCACACCATAAAATGCCAGCTATTTCAGGAGGAATTTCAATGCCACTTGCTTTGTAATTTTTAGCGACAAGCGTTGCAGTAGCGCCCGTTGGCATAAACATAATAGGAACTCTAGATGAATCTAAAACCAACTGTTGAACATGATGGTCAATAACGCCCTCAATATCATCTTTTTCTATGCCTTTTGCAAATTGACTGGGGTTATTATGGTCAACCAAAATTATTCCATTATTATCGGGAGCTAAAATTTCTTCTCGACTAATAATTCCAACAAATTTTCCATTTTCTAAAACCGGAAAATATCCGAATTTGGTATTTTTAACAAATTTAAGAGCTTCGTTTATTTTTTGTTTAGCATCAAAAGAAGCTACAGACGCACTCATAATATGAGAAACAGGGGTTGCCTGTTCTAACAAGCTTGTAACTTTTGCTATACCATATTTTGTAGATAATATGATAACATTGTTTTCTTTGGCTAATTCTATAATTTCAGAATTAATTTCACTATTTCTTGACACAATCAATGCTTTTGCGCCGTTTTCGATTGCAGACTTTTGAACATCAAATCTATCACCAACAACAACTATGCCTTCGTTTAAATCTAATTCTTCCATAACTTCAACGCTATATGCTCCAGTTTGAACATCTCCTTTTATAGTGTCATTTAGTGATAATTTTCCTGTTATTACTTCAGCTTCAATTAACTTTGCAATTGTTTCATAAGAAACATCAAATTCTTTTAATTGTTTAAGATGATCAATTGGTCTAATTAAAAATTCAGCAAGACTTTTTCGAGATACTACACCTGCTATAGTTCCATCATCGTTTAAAACTGCAGCGGTTTTGATATCTTTTTCCATAACTAAATCAATAAATTCACGAATTGTTGAATTTTTTTGAACTGCGATATCTTTTAGTGGTCTTTTTGTCATTGCTTGTTTAACAGTCAAGCTGACGTCGTCTTTTACTTTTGGTGGTTCTATTCCAAAATAAGCAAGAGCATAAGCTGTTTCTGCGTTAATATCACCTGCAGAAATTGCCTGATATTCCTTTTGAGGCTTTAATTTACTTTGTAAATCCGCAACAGCAATTGCAGAACATACAGAATCCGAATCCGGATTTTTATGCCCAACAACATAAGTTTTATTGCCTAAAAAGCTTAAGTTGTATTTTGAAGAAATTAAATTAATCATATATTGCCACCTAACTAACGCAAAAATACAACGCTTAAAAATAATTATTTTTGCTAGTGGTTTTAAAAAACATAACCTAAGAATAAAGTAGTGCCGTAGGCTTAGGTTCCTCGTACCTGCAATCCGTTTACGAAGTTATGAATATTACGGATTGGAAATACCTTTAGGGTAAAACGCTAATAAAAAAACCACTCATTTCTGAGTGGTTTCTATGGTGGGCGTTGAATGCTTTAGTTCTTAAGTGAGCACAGCGAACTTTAGAAATAAAGTAGTGCCGTGGGCTGAGGTTCCTCGAAACGCTAATAAAAAAACCACTCATTTCTGAGTGGTTTCTATGGTGGGCGTTGAGAGGCTCGAACTCCCGACATCTTCCTTGTAAGGGAAGCGCTCTACCAACTGAGCTAAACGCCCAAAACTTATTTAATTGTCAGCTTCCCTTGGGAAGCGCGAACCCTGTATTTGTTAGCTATCGCTAACGGGCAACTGAGCTAAACGCCCGAAACTTATTTAATTGTCAGCTTCCCTTGGGAAGCGCGAGCTCTGTATTTGTTAGCCAACGCTAACGGGCAACTGAGCTAAACGCCCTTGGGCAATATCTATATTACACTATCAATTTTTATTGTCAAGCTTTTTATTTAAATTTTTTCTAAATTAGTCTCCTGATTTTTAAACTGCATATTATAAAGCGCTCTATATCTACCGTTTTCGGCTTTTAAAAGTTCATTATGCGTACCAATTTCAACAACATTTCCATCTTCTAAAACTACGATTTTATCCGCATTAAATATAGTTGAAAGTCTATGCGCAATAACAAAAACTGTTTTATCTTTAGTTAAATTATCAAGTGCTTTTTGAACAATTTGCTCTGATTTATTATCTAGTGCTGATGTTGCTTCATCTAAAACTACAATTGGCGCATCTTTAATCATAGCTCTAGCTATTGCAACCCTCTGTTGTTGTCCGCCAGATAAAGAAGTGCCATCTTCAGCAACAATTGTATCAATTCCGTTTTCTAAACTTGAAATAAAATCATCCAAATGCGCTGCTTTTATAACCCTTTTCAAGTCTTGCTCTGTTGCATTAGGATTTCCCATCAGAATGTTTTCTTTAATACTTAAAGAAAACAAGAAATTATTTTGGAATACTTGCGAAATTGAATTTCTTAAAGAATTTAAACTAAAATCTTTAATATTTACACAGTCAAAATAAATTCCACCTTGTTTAACGTCATAAAATCTAGGTAATAAATTAACTACTGTCGATTTTCCACCGCCAGAATTACCTACAATTGCAATAGTTTGACCTTTTTTAGCTTCAAAAGAAACACCTTTTAAAATTTCTTTATCATCTTCATAAGAAAATCTCACGTTTTTAAATTCGATATTGTTTGGAACAAAATCAAGTTCTCTTTTTCCGGTATCTTCAATTCTTGAATTAAAATCAAAAAGCTCAAACACCCTATTAATTGCCACAAAAATTGTTTGAATATTTGTTAGATCATTTCCTAAAGTTTTAACGGGTTTATATAAAAGCAATAATGAAGTAATAAAACTTGCAAAACTACCTGTTGTTAATTTTCCTTCAATAATTAATTTGTTTCCAAATACTAAAACAAAAGCTATTCCAACACTCGCTATAATATACATTATAGGAGAAAGCCAACCAACTCTTTTAGTTAAAGACATTTGCAAATCAAAAGTTTTTCTAATCAATTGCTTAACTTTTGAATATTCTTTTTCTTGAAGATTATAACCTGTTATTACTTTATTACCTTTGTATGTTTCATTAAATACGGTTGTAATATCTCCACCCACAACAGTTGTTTTATTTGATATCTTTTTAATATGTTTTCTTAATAGTGTCATTGGAATGAACGCACCACCAAGAACCAAAACCCCAACAACAGCAAGCTCCCAAGAATTATAAAGAAGAACAAAAATTAAACCCAATGAGCTTGTAAACGCTGTAATTAAACTTTTTAAAACGCCTATTAACATTCTTGCAGCAAGATCAGGGTCAGTCAAAAATCTTGATATTACAAGACCAGATGAATTATCATCATAAAACTTAGAATCAAGATAAACAAGCTTTTGATATAAATCTACTTTAATTTTATTTGCTATTGTCATACTTATCCAATCAGTTAGATAAGTGTTTAAATATCTTAAAGTTCCTTGAAAAGCGGCGAATAAAACAACCCCAGGAGGAATAATTGTTGCAAGAAAATCACGAGTTAAAGTATAACCGAATAAAACCAAAGTTTGTCCATTAACAACAACATCAATATATGGCTTTAAAACAAAAGCTGTAGCGCCATCTAAAAGCCCTAAAGGAATTGCAAGGAAAAATGCAATTAAAATTCTAAACATTAATGGTTTTATATAAGGGAAAATTCTATTTAAAAGATACTTATAATCAAATGCCTTTTGGGTTTGAATGTCGTCTAGTTTCATAATAACTCTCTATCTGTAATACCAAAAACATTATCACACAAAAAATCATCGAAAGGCTTTTTGTAAAGTTATTTGTAAACTATTTTATAGTTGAAATGTTTTGAATATAATTATTATTGGTGGATTTAATTAATCAAAACAATGAATCAAGCAATTTTAAGAGAATATTATACAGTTATTAAAAATAAAATCAGTCAAACAATGTTTGATTCAGCTCTATCGAGCATAGATAAACTTTTAACGCACTTTCCAAAAGATGAACATGGATATTATTATCGTGGAGTGTGTCAATTTGCAATTGCAGATTTAAAAACATCAATCAAATGCTACCAAGCAGCAATCAAGATAAATCCGGCTTATGCTAAAGCTTATTTTAATCTAGGCGTTGCTTTTTATGTTTTAAAGGACTACGACAATGCTTTAATAAACATTGGAAAAGCTTTAATTATTTTTTCAAAACAAAAAGAACTAGATAAGAAAAAACGCTGCATTGACGCTTTAACACTAATTCAAAAAGAAAGAGATTACTAATGAATATTGCAATAATTTTTTTAGCAACTTTTTTAATTCTTTCTATTATGCTAATTGCAGCAATAGTTCTTTTAAAATATGCAAACTTATGTTTGAAATATAAAAAACTATCAAAATATTTATATAATTATGTAAATATAATAACTTCTGCTCGTTATGGCAATTTAAATTCAAAATGCGAAGATGGAATAGATGCCCTAACCATTCAACTTTCAAGAAACACAAATGCACTTTTAGAAAGTATTTTTGATAGAGATATGATGATAGGCGAATATATCGAAAAAGAAAAACAAACTCAAAACATTAAACAAGACTTTATTTCAAGCCTAGCTCACGATTTAAAAGTGCCAATCATTGCACAAGATAACACTTATGATTTATTCTTAAATGGAAATTTTGGTGAATTATCCGATATTCAACGCTCAGCAATTAAAAACCTTAAAATCTCAAACAACGATTTAAAAAACCTAATTGCAGATTTATTAGACATCCACAAGCTGGATAAACAAGAGCTTCAAGTTAATCTTGAAAACGTAAATTTAAACAATTTAATCCAAGAAACAATTAGACAAAATCAAAGCATTTTAACAATCAAAGAAAAAAATATCGATTTCAAATTTGCAAAAGAAATCAATTATCCACTAGATAGCTTCTTAATTAAAAGGGTTTTGAATAATTTAATTTCAAACGCTATTTTTTATGGAAAAAACACAAAAAATATAACAATAATTTTAGAAGAAGAAAAAGAAAATATTGTTATTTCTGTTCTTGACGAGGGAGATGGAATCAAAGAAGAAGATATAAATAATATTTTTACAAAATACTATACAAGTGCTAAAAAATATTCAAATATTGGCGTGGGCTTAGGTTTATATATCGCAAATAAGATTATTTTAGCTCACAATGGAAAAATAATCGCCAAAAACAACAAAGATAAAGGCGCTTGTTTTAGTATTGTCTTGCCTTATAAAAATTGATAAAATCATTTTGTGAGCAATTTAGAGGAAAAAGAAACAATATCGCAGTTCATTTCAGATTATCTATCTTATCTTGAAATGGAACGTGGCTTATCAAAAAATACAATTTTAGCCTACCAAAGCGATTTAATCAGCTTTTTTGATTTTTTAAGTAACGAAAAAGAAGTAATCTTAGATGATTTAAAAAGAAAAGATTTTTCGCTATATACAAAATTTCTTGCAAAAAACGAAATAAACCCCTCTACAATCACAAGAAAAATCGCCTCAATTAAAGGCTTTTTTAAATACATTTGCAACAAAAGAATAATCAAAACAAATCCGACCGCTTCAATTGTTTCACCAAAATTACCAAAAAGATTACCAAAAGTTTTATCAATTAATGAATTAGAAAAAATTTTAGAACAAAAACTCGAAATTCAAGACTATGCAATTGTTGAGCTTTTATATAGCGCCGGTTTAAGAGTTAGTGAATTAGTACAATTAGAGCTTAAAAACATTGATTTAGCACAACAAACAATCAAAGTTTTTGGAAAAGGTTCAAAAGAAAGGATTGTTCCAATAGGAAAAAAATGCGCTGAAATATTAAAAAAACACTTAAAAAAAAGGGAATTAATTGCACTTAAATATAACTCAAAACCATATCTTTTTCTAACTGATAAAGGTCAAAAAATCACTCGTCAAAGAGTTTATAAATTAATTCACAGTCTTGGTGGTGCAGTCGAAAAAGACATTTCTCCTCACACAATTCGCCACTCTTTTGCAACGCATTTATTAGAGCGGGGCGCTGATTTAAGAGTTGTTCAAGAGCTATTGGGACACTCAAGCATTGTCACAACTCAACTTTATACCCACATTTCAAAGAAAACTTTAAGAGAAGTGTATTTTAGGATTAATGGGTAGGCAAATATTAAAGAATGTAAAATTTCAAAAAAAAAAAAAACGATTTTTGTGTCAATTTTATTGATTTAATAAACTTATATATTATATAGTTATTAAAAATTAAAGGAAAAGAAAATGAAAGCAAATTTATTTACAAAATTATCTTCAGCATTACCTCGAAAAACTTCTAAGATTACAATTGATGATTTAGCTACAAATATACCTAAAAGATACAATGCTATAAATGCTTTTGGCAAAGAATGTGCAAAAGATATGTTTATACAAGAAGCTGTAAAAGATACATTAACTAAGCCAAACATTTTCCAAAAAATAGCACAAATGTTTAAAAAATAATTAAAATGGCGAGAGTTTAGCCATTGATGTTTTTTGTGCTAAAATCAAGCTATGTTAATTGATTGGCAAAAAGAAGATTTAAACCACATATGGCACCCATGTTCACAAATGAAAGATTATGAAGAACTTGCGCCAATTGTAATTGAGCGAGGCGAGGGGATTAATCTTTATGATGTTAATGGAAAATGCTATAAAGATGTAGTTTCTTCTTGGTGGTGCAATTTATTAGGGCATTGCAATCCTATAATATCTAAAAGATTAAAAGAACAAGCAGACAAACTAGAACATGTTATTTTTGCTAATTTTTCAAATAAAGCTGTAATTGAGCTTTGTATGAGGTTAAAAAAGCTTTTGCCAAATGGTTTAGCTAAATTTAACTTCGCAGATAACGGTTCAAGCTCAATTGAAATGGCGATGAAAATAAGCTTTCAATATTTTCAACAAGCAGGATTTCCTCAAAAAAAGAGATTTATGGCGCTAACAGACGCTTACCATGGCGAAACAATAAGCGCACTATCAATCGGAGATTGTGATTTATATACAAAAATCTATAAGCCAATTTTAATGGATGTAGTTAGAATTAAAGCTCCTGATTGCTACCGTTGCCCATTTAATAAAACACGTGACAATTGCCAATGCGAGTGTTTTTGTCATTGCGAAGAACAATTTAAAAAATATGGCAATGAAACAGCTGCAATCTTAGTTGAACCACTTTTGCAAGGTTCTGCCGGAATGAAAATTTATCCTGCACTTTATCTTAAAAAACTAAGAAAAATTTGCGATAAATATAATGTTCATCTTATTTTAGATGAAATTGCAACAGGGTTTTATAGAACAGGTAAAATGTTTGCAGCAAATCACGCCGATATTACACCAGATATAATGTGTATTTCAAAAGGCTTAACAGGCGGCTATATGCCAATGGCAATCGCAATTACAACCGATAAAATTTATGATGCATTTTATGATGATTATAATACTCATAAAGCTTTTATGCACTCACACACATATAGCGGAAACCCGCTAGGAGCAAGTTGCGCACTTGGAGTTTTAGATATACTTAAAACAGGCACTATTCAAAAACACTTAAAAGAAGTAACACCATATTTTAATAATTTAATTAAAGAAAAATTTTTAAATCATAAAAATGTAGGCGAAATTCGCTCTATTGGCTTAATTAACGCAATTGAGCTTGTGAAAAATAAAAACACAAAAGAGCCATTTGAATCTAGTTTGAGAATAGGTTATCAGATTTATAAAAAAGCGCTTGAAAAAGGGGTTTTATTAAGACCTTTAGGAAATGTTATTTATTTCAATCCACCGTTAATCATTAAAAAAGAAGATATGGATTTTGTGGTAAAAATAGCTTTTGAATGTTTAAACGAAATTTTACCCAATTAATTCTACTTTTTGACCAGTATGTTTTTCATTACTTTGTACAAGTTTTGGTATTGTTCTTTTTTTCAAAATCGCATTTTCTTTTCCAAATGGGCTAAACTTGCACAATGAAAAATAAAAATCTCTTGTCTTTGGTCTATTCGCAACCCCTTGAATGAATAAGTTTTTATTTTTCGATTTTGCAACAAGCGCCATTGAAGTTATCATTGTTTCGCCAACAAATCTTGTCACTCTATCTTTATTATAGCGAGATAATTTAGGTGCAGTTTCTAATAAATTAATTTTTAAATTAAATGGACTTTCATCTGTTAAACAAAAAGAAAGAGTATTTTCATTTTTATCTTCAAGAGTATAAATACTCAACCCATCTTCTAGATATTCTTTACGATATCTAATCATATCAGGGAGATAATAACTATCTTCCCAATCTTTTTCTTTTTCCAAAGAAGCAATTTGAGCCAAATCTTCTTCTTTATCTAGCTGATATACAAAAACAGGAATTGATTTTTCTTCGTATTTTATTGCACCTTTAGTTTTTAGGGTTTTTAAAAAAGATAAAGATGAAAAACCAGTGTTAATTTTCATAACTAAACAAGAATATCACAAAATTAAAACTCTGTTAATTCTTTGTAGATTTTAATAGCGTAATTATCACTCATACCAGAGATATAGTCTATTATCGCTTGCTTATAATCCATAATGTTTTCAATATCATAAATTAAAACATTTCGATATTTTCTTAGCCTATGAGTTTTTTCATCAATATTTGAATATTTAATTAACCAATCAGAAAAGTCTATTGTCGCTGTTGGATAAAATTTAGAATATTTTTGAAGCTTGTGAATAGTATTAACACCATCATAATAATTTAAAAGAAAATCAAAAATATCGTTAATCACAAGTTTTGCATACTTCATAAATGGGTTGAAACGAGGGTTTGAATATATCTTTTGGTAATTAAATTTCTTAATTTTATTCATCATTTCATAATGTTCTTTTGAAAAAGTTAAACCAGTATCAGGGTTTGAATTTTTGCAAAGATTTACAATAAACTCATGAATTAAAGATGAAGTATTAACGTCTTTAAATTTAATCTTTTTTTTCATCACTTCTTGTGCCAATTGCTTTAGAGTTAACATATCGGCTTTTTCAAAGAATTTATAGTTATAAGCATCTTCAATATCTCGCCCCAAATAAGCGATTTTATCGGAAATTTTAACCACACAGCCCTCGTAAGTGTAGGGCATATATTTCCCTTTTTCAATTAGATTTAAATCAATAAATTCTTCTCTTGGTTTTAAACAATTTTCATTTACTTCACCACAATGGCAAACTATACCATCTCGAACAGCATAAGTTAAATTAAGATTTTCTTTATAACCTGAATAATTAGGCAGTGTTTCAATTAAATCAATAAAACGGAGCGAATTTTTCTCATGCCAAAACTTTGTTTTAAAGTCGTGTTCATCCATTATTTTTTCAATAATTCTCTCGCCATGATGACCAAATGGACTATGCCCCAAATCGTGCCCTAATGCAATAGCTTCAGCTAAAGAAACGTTTAAACCAAGGGCTTTTGAGATTGTTTTTGAAATGCTTGCCACATGATTAACATGTTCAATTCTTGTACAAACATGGTCATTATTTGTTGCAAAGAAAACTTGAGTTTTATGCTTCAACCTTCGATAAGCACTCGAATGAAGAATGCGAGTGTTATCTCTATCGAATTCGCTTCTTATATCAAAAGGTTTATGAGATAGCGGAGAAATTCTAGTATTGCAATTAATCCACTTTTGAGTATTTTCTACTGTTGCTAGTTCAGCAAATAAATTTTTTTCAATTTGTTCCATATTTTATAAATACTATTTACTCATCTAATTTTTACTCAAACATTATACGCAATTTTATTGATTTTTAAATCCTATATGTATTTTATTTTGCGAATAATGATAAAATTAACTTATGACTAAACAAATGGCAGTATTCTTATTACTGATACTGTATCTCATAATCAACGGAATTTTTATAGAGCCAAACGCACTGGAAGTGGTAAAATATGACATTGAAGATAATCGCCTCCAAGGTATTCGTGTTGCCTTTTTAACTGATTTTCACCTAAAAAAAAGAGATTATAAAAGACTAGACAACATAATTCAAAGAACCAACTCTCTAAAACCAGATATAGTAATATTAGGTGGGGATTTTGCCAATGGAAAAAATCTAAAACAAACAATGAATTTAGACATTATGGCACAAAAATTAAACCTTTTAACCGCAAAAACTTATGCTGTTTTAGGAGAAAACGACTGGAATACAGATGGAGAAGCAATTAAAAACGCTCTTCAATCAATGAACATTAAAGTTTTAGAAGATTCCAACGCAAGAACGATTATAAAAAGCCGCTATGTTGATATTATCGGTATTTCAGATGCCACAACAAGAAGTGCTAGAATTTCTGAAGCATTTAAAAGAACAACAAAACCAAGAATTGTAGTGACGCATAATCCAGACGTATATTACGATATCATTGATGACGCTAATATAATTTTAGCAGGACACACTCACGGTGGTCAATTTCTCTTGCCTTTGGGCAATAAAGCCTTGTTTGCTTCATCAAGATATGGAAGCAAATTTGCCCATGGTTTAATTAAAGAAACATACAATAAAATGATTGTTTCAAAAGGACTAGGGTTAAAAGGTATCCCTCTTAGAATTAATTGCAAACCAGAAATAACGGTCATTAATTTCATCAAAGGCAGAAGTCAAAGAAGTTATTATTAATATATTTTAAATACATTTGACACTGTTTTTTTAAATATTTATAATTAATTAGATAAGGTTGGCGCTATAGTGTATATTTTTTGGGCAATATTAGGTATTATATTTTTATTTTTAGAGTTTTTAAAATCAAACATTTACAAACTCACCCTTGCTTCGACCTTTCTTTTTTGCTCAATTATAGCCTATAAATTTCCAAAAGATTATTTATATCAAACAATATCCTTGTTATGTTTTAGCTCATTATTTTACTTATTAATTAAAAAAAGCTTTAAGCAAGAGCAAAATTACATACAAAAAAATAAAAAATTGGGCGATTTTATCGGTAAAACCGCAACTGTTGTAAAGGACATCGGAAAAACTTTATCAATAGATGGTTTAGGTTATATTGAATACAATAACCAGCTTTGGAGTGCTAAAAGCATTAACGACAAGGAAATCAAAGCAGGAAACATTGTTCGGATTGTTTCAAAAGAAAATAAAATCATGAATGTTAAGGTAGTAAACAATGCAGAAAAATAATAAAAGATTGCTAATCGTAGATGATGATAAACAAATTAGAGAACTTTTAGTTTTTGATATAGCACAAAGTGGATATATCGTAGATTGCGCCGTTGACGGACAAGAAGGTTTAAAAAAAGCACTGGAAAACAACTACGACTTAATTCTTTTAGATGTAATGATGCCAAAAATGAATGGTTATGAGGTTTGCAAAAACATTAGAATTGCAAAACCCGATATTCCTATTCTTATGCTAACCGCAAAAGGAGCAATCGAAGATAAAACCCAAGGTTTTGACTGCGGAGCAGATGATTATTTAATTAAACCTTTTGAAATTCAAGAAGTATTATTAAGAATTAGAGCCCTTTTAAGACGTGGCGAAACAAGCCAAAAACAAAACAATAAAGAGGTTTTAAGAGCGGGTGATATTGAAATTTTACCTGATAGCTTAGAAGCAGTTATCTTAGATAAAAAAGTTAAATTAACTCCAACGGAATTTGAAATTTTATATTGTATGATGCAACACATCAACTCTCCTGTTACTTTAGCAACATTATTAGACGAAGTTTGGGGTTACGGAAGTGATGAAGATGTCAGAATGGTAAGAGTTCATGTTGGCGGTTTAAGACAAAAAATCGAAGAAAACACAAGAGAACCAAAGTATCTTCATACAGTTGTAAATGTTGGATATAAATTAACACCTTTTGGTCTATTGGATAATAACTAATGAAAAGATTAAAAATTGTTGAACAGATTATCATAGTTTTGGTTTTAGCGGTTTTAATTCCTTTTATTACTATGGGATTAATTATTTCTAACGTTTCTCAACAAAGCGTTAGACTTGAACTTAGCAATAACGCAAAATTAATGGCACGCTTTGTGGGTGAAGCCATTGAAAACTATGTTAATTTTAGCCAATCTCAGCTAAACCAAATGGCTTCAGGCTTTAACTATATTCCAAACACAATGGCAAAAGTTCAATATTTTGATGAAATTGAAGCTAAAACAAAACTTTTTAAAAACTTAGATATAGTTGAAAAAGAAAAATTATCTTCACTGGATTTAAATATCCATGATGAAGATATGACACTTTTTGCGCCAATCGATAAAGAAAACAAATATTTTCTTACAGCGCAAATTAAAGTAAACATCATCTCTAAACTTTTCCCCGAAACTACTCAAAGACACATTTATATCTTCAATTCTCAAACAAAAGAATTAATCGCAACAAACTCAACAAACACAAACGCTAAAAATGTTTTAGAAGATTTAAGAATAAAAGACGAAATTGAAGAACCAACTATTTTTGGCAAGAAAAAAAATACACCAAAAGCTTATTATAAGTTAGATAACCCTGATTGGTTTGTTGTTGTTGATACGACCAAAAAAGTCACAGCTAAAACAATCAATAAAGCACGCTTTAGAATTATTCTTTCGCTTTGTTTATCAGCATTGTTTATCTTTATTATGGTTGGTTTGTATACAACATATCTTTATATCAATGTAAGACAACTTTTCAAAGGAATTAAAGCGATTTCTAAGGGAAATTATGATAAAAAAATTCACTTACTAAAATCCGTCTTTACCCCACATGAACTTGTATTTTTAGCCAAAGAATTTAACTATATGGCAGATAAAATCAACGTTTCATATAAAGATTTAAAAAAGAAAAACATAGAGCTTGAAAAACTAAACGAATTTAGAGAACATCTAATAAACGCAACAAGCCACGAGTTTAGAACTCCTCTAACAAGTATAATTGGCTATAGTTCTAGGCTTTTAAGAAATGATATCAAAGTTGATGAGCAAACTAAAACAAGCTCGCTTCAAATTATCAAACAGCAAGCTCAAAGGCTTTCAAAAATGGTTGATGATTTATTAGTTATTCCAGAACTTGAAAGTTTTAGCTTGAAGTTCAACATTGAAGAAGTAGATTTAATTGAATCTATTAATCAAGTTTTGGAATATTTAAAAAATGATAATGTCGATTTTAAAACCAACATTTCAAAAGATTTAAGCTTTGTTTGGGCTGATAACTATAGATTAGAGCAAATTTTAATCAATTTAATTGACAATGCGATTAAATATTCTCTTGATAATCAGCCAATTACAATTGAAGCAATGAACATTAATTCAATTCCTACGATTAAAATTTCAAATAAATGTGAAAAAATAGCGCCTGATATGAAAGAAAAATTATTTGATAAGTTTGTCAGAGTTGATTCGACCCTAACAAGAACAACAAGAGGAACAGGGCTTGGGTTATATATCGTTAAAGGATTGGCAAGCGCTATGAAAATCAATATTTCACTTGATATAAAAGAAGATTTCACAATCAAACTGGAATTCATTGATTATGTTAAATAAATATATGGCTATAGCGCTTAATGAAGCCAAAAAAGTTAAAAAAGATATACCTATTGCAGCGCTAATCGTAAAAAACAATGAAATTATCGCCCTTAAAACAAATAAAAGAGAAAAAAACAACCAAACAATAGCTCACGCCGAAATTTTGGCAATCAAAGAAGCAAACAAAAAATTGAGTTCATGGAGACTAGATAATTGCGATATATACGTAACACTTGAACCATGTCCAATGTGCGCTTGGGCGATTATAAACGCTCGATTTAAAAATGTCTATTTTGGGTCTTACGACATCAAATATGGAGCTTTTGGCAGCGCAATAAATCTTTTAAAACTGGCTAATTCTAAAATAAGCGTTAAAGGCGGAATTTTAGAAGAAGAATGCAATAAACTTTTAAAAAACTATTTTGAGAAATTAAGAAATGAAAAATAAGCTTGATAATTTAGTTAAAAAATACGAAACAAAAGATTTTATCAAATCTGACCCAATTCAATTTCCACACAAGTTTAAAAACAAGCAAGATATTGAAATTTCAGCTTTCATATCTTCCTTGTTTGCTTTTGGAAAAAGAGAACTATTTATTAAGAAATTAAATTTTCTTTTTTCTCTTTGCGATACCCCAATGAGTTTAATTAAAGATTTCACAAAACATAATCTTGATGATTTTATCTATCGTTTTATTAAAAGCGAAGATTTAGTTGAACTTTTAAGATTATTGAATAAACTTTATATTATTGATAAATCAAGCCTTGAAGAACTCTTTAGCTGTGAAGATAAGTTTAACAATGCGACTAACTATTTTTATTCAAATTCGACTTGCCCGAATAATTCAGGCTTTTGTTTTATGTTTGCAAAACCGCAAAATAATTCAGCTCTAAAACGCTTAAATATGTTTTTAAGATGGATGGTTCGAGATGGCGAAGTTGATTTTGGAATTTGGAAGACCATCAAAAAATCAGAGCTTTTAATCCCTCTAGATACGCACGTTGCAAGATTATCAAGAGAGTTTGGGCTCTTAAAACGCTCTTGCAATGATTTTAGGGCGGTTATGGAGCTAACTGAAAAATTAAAAGAATTTGATGAATTTGATCCTGTTAAATATGACTTTGCGCTTTTTGGCTTAGGAGTTGAAGGCGGTCAATTTTTATCATTTTAAAAAATATGGCAACATATCTACTGTGAACTAACTCTCAACCTCTCCAATTTTAATAACTCCTTTTCCAAACTTTTCTTCTAATTTATCCCAAGACTTTGAAAGCTCTTGTTTTTTGACAGTTTCTACCCCTTTAAAAAGAGAGATTTGCTGCGAATTTTGAGGAGTTAATTTTGTAGCAAAAAACCCGACAGAACGGTAAACAACCCCTTTTTGAAACATTTTATTCAACATTTCTTTTGCGATATCGATAAGCTCAAATTCTGTATTAGTCGGGTTTATAAGGTTTAATTTACTATCAAAAACTTGAAAATCTTTTGTTCTTAACATTACCCCAATACAAGAAGTAACAAGTTCTTCGCTTCTTAATTTTTTGCAAACTTTATGAATATGAGAAGTAAGCTCATTAACAATATAATTTATATCAGTTTGAAATTCTTTAAAGCTTTCACTTCTTGAAATTGATTTTGGTGCAACATGTGCTGTTTCGACACTATGAATAGCATTTCCTAAAAGCTCTTGTTTTAACTCAATTCCGATTTTTCCTAAGTGCTTTTTAATCCAAATATCATCTTGTGAAGTAAAATCGGCACAAGTTTGAATTAAATGCTTTTTTAAAAGCGCTGTTGTATTTTTTCCTACACCCCAAACGTCAGAAATCAGAGTTTCTTTTAGTTCTTTTTGAATATCTCTATAGCCGATTTTATAAGTTTTTTTATCAATTTTATTTTTTTGGAGTTTTTTTGCTTTGTCATTTGCAAGCTTTGCTAAAACTTTTGAATAAGAAAGCCCAACAGAAACATCAATCCCAATTTCATCTTTAATTTCTTTTACTATTCTTTGAGTTATTTCCTCATAGGAGCAATTAAAAGTTTTTCTTAAACCCGTTAAATCTAAAAAAGCTTCATCGATTGAATAAATTTCAACATCGGGAGTAAAATCGTATAATTTATCCATAACTCTTTTTGATATTTCACAATAATAAGTCAAATCTCCTGATAAAAATTTAACCTTTTTAAATTGATGTTTACAGATAAAATAAGGTGCTCCCATCTCAACACCCATTCTTTTAGCTTCGTTTGAGCGAGAAACAACGCAGCCATCGTTGTTTGATAAAACACAAACAGGAACATCTCTTAATTCCGGCTTTCTCAACCTTTCGCAAGCCACAAAAAAATTATTACAATCAACAAGGGCGATAACTCTTTTATCCACTAAAACCTCCTTGTTATCCCGATTGCAACCCCAAAAATTGTTAAAGAATATTTTGGGCGAATTATTGGGTAATCTTGATTTTCTGGTTTTAGATAAGCGCCATTGCCATCTTTTTTATAGGTTTTTAGCGTAAATTCATTATCAACAATGGCAAGAACAATATCTCCAATATTAGCATTCGGAGTTTTTTTAATGATTACATAATCACCATCTAAAATCCCAATTTCACACATTGAATCGCCAGAAACCTTGAAAACAAAAGTAGAGGGAGAATTAATCTCTAACACTTCATCCATTGAAACTCTTTTTTCAATTTTATCATCCATAATTGCTGCAAAACCAGCTTTAACAAAAGTCAAAACCAAAGGAGCACCAAATTGGTTAGGGTTAATATAGAGATTATTTTCATTTTCTATAATTAAATTTTCTTTTTTGAGCGCTTCAATGTATTGTTTTATGGAGTTTTTAGATTTAAAACCAAAAATCTCACGCATTTTTTCAAAGCTCGAAAGGGCTTTGAGTTGATAGTGGGTTTTTAAAGCTTCAAAAAAATCTTTTTGTTTTTGAGTTAAGTTGTTCATAATAATATTATGTACGATTGTACATAAAAAATCAAATTAAAACAAAATTTCAACCCACAAAAAAAAGACAGGCTTGAAACCTGTCCTTTTTATTAGCTGGGGATGCTGAGGCTCTTTGTAAGCAAAGCGAACATTAGAGCGTCAGTATGCGTAGGCGAAGCCGAAGCTGAGACGTAGTCTCGACCTCTCGGGTATGAGTTGCACTCATCAAACTAACCCCATTTAAAAGAGCTACTGTTTAATTATAGCAAGCCTTTTTCTACTCTTGATTTTAGGTTGTTTTATATAAAAAATCAAGACTTGAATGTTTGGTGAATTTTGATAAATTTTTGGTAATTTTTATCAATTCTTGAAACAATTGTGCAACAAAATTGTTTCTTAAGCCACTTGTAGAAGTTGCAAAATTTGTTATAATATAAATATAATTTATATTTATATTTTACATATTATTTTATTTATTTTTTTACTCATTATTTATTTTTTAAAACCGTTGCACTACTAAACCAAAGGAGGAAGTGTGTCAAAAAACACTAAACAAAATTTTATTGCCGAAATTCTTTATGGTGCAAAAAATCAAAAAATTTTAAAAGAAAAAGAAGAGCGCAATAAATTATTAAATGAATTAGGCGACAATTTGAGTCCAAAACAAATACTCTATTCGTCAATTGATGAATTGAAACAAATTAAAGGCGGAATAGATGCTTTTAGACAAAATTATCACGACATCAAAGAAGCAAATACAAAAAATGCTGACAAATATTTTCACGCAAAAGCAAATTGCCAAGCTTCTCAATATGGCGAAAAAGGTGCTGATATAGCAAGAAAATTAAGCAACTTGAGAGAAGATACAGATTTACAAAAAAACAAATACAAAAAGAAAAAAGATGGCACAAAAATGACACCTAGCGAAATCATGGAAGATTACAGAAAAGACCACAGTGCAAACATGTATGGCAGATTGCAAGGCTTGAAAAACAAAGAAGATGATTGTAGAATTTTAGTTGATAAATATAGACCAAAAGGATTGTCTTCTAAATATTAATTATGAAAAAGTTTTTTATTATTCCAACAATTATAATTACAGTAATTTTTATTTTTCTTTATCTCATATTATTTGATGAGAAAGACTATTGTTTAGATACTGGATATTGCAAAGCTGGTTTAAAACTTAATACCGAATATGGTTTAATTGAAATCAATGAAGATAATTGTACAAAATATAACTGGGAATGGGATAATAAAAACAAATATTGCAACATAAAACAAATTGAAAAAGATTAATAAATTTAAAATTTGACACCCCTTTTTGAGGGGTGTTTTAGTATTGTTATAAAAGAAAAGCACTTAAAAACGCATTAGAGGAGGGTTTATAACAATGCTAGATTTAGAAAAAGTAAAGAAAAATTTGGTTTCAGATGAAATATTGGAAATCTTAAAAAGAGGAAGAATTAAAGGTTCATATGCTATAAAATCTGCTGGTGGTGCACCACATATGCCAAGTTTAGCAAGCATGTTTTGTGGTGAGCAAATATATCCATACTTTATTTTGGATGATGATCAAGATGGCAGAAAATACAAAAGTGATATACAAAAAAGAAATTACTATAAAGATAGAGTGTTTACATTAAAAGAACTTGTAAAAAAAGAATATGATAAATTTACATTAGAAGATTTGTTTCCAGCTAATATAGTAAATGAGTTTTTCAATAAAAAACGTGAGAAGCAATTTGTCTTAAATGAACATGCGCCTTTCTTGGCTCAAATATTGAATCAAGATCGCGAATTAAAAGGAGACAAGGAAATGCTTAATGATTTAAAATATGAATTGGCTAACAAGATTTGTAATTCAATAACAGCGCAAAATATAGCAGAAAGCTACCCGTATTTAAATGAGTTAATGCTAAATATAAAAACATATTGCATAAAGACGAAATTTTGTGAATTAACGAAACAATTTGAAACAACGACATTAAAAAAGAGTTTCGATTTTCCGAAACTCTTTGTAAATATTAGCTGGGGATGCTGAGGCTCTTTGTGAGCAAAGCGAACATTAGAGCGTCAGTATGCGTAGGCGAAGCCGAAGCTGAGACGTAGTCTCGACCCATAAAAAAAGACTCCCTTGCGGAAGTCCTTTTTATTAGCTGGGGAGAGACTTGAACTCTCGACCTCTCGGGTATGAGCCGAACGCTCTAGCCAGCTGAGCTACCCAGCCAAGTTAATACTTGCTTACTGATTTTCTCATAAAAAAAATAAAAATTCAAGCAATTTTTATAATGAAAAAGTTTTTATTTATATATAAGTGTGTAGCGGAGTTTTTATGGCAACATCAGTTAGTGGGCAAACAAAGGAAATCAGTCCTTTTTTAAAAAGTGTTATAAACAATCAAAGTGTAATTCAAGAAAAACCAACCCAGCAAGCAACAACTTCGCCTGTTGCTTTAAACAATAATTTAACAACTGACGTTTATCAGCCGCAAAAAGCAACTCAAAATGAAACAAAAGCATTTCTTGGTGGAGCAATTTGTGCAGCTCTAATGACTTATATGATTTTTCTTTTAAAACCGGACAAAGGAATAAAAGCTTCAACAAGCATGTTGCCTAAACCATCTCAAATTGGGCAACTTTGGGAAGATATTACATCTTCAATGAAATTAAAAGATATGACATTAGCACCCGATTTAAAAGGTTTATTAGAAAAAGTTGTAAAAAATATTCAAGAACCTCAAAGCATTATGCAGCGTGGTGGAAAACCAATTAAAACGATTTTATTATATGGACCTCCAGGAACAGGTAAAACTACTTTTGCTAAAGCAATTGCGCAAGAATTTCCAAACTCACGCTTTGCAACCCTTGATGTTACACGCTTAGGTTCAAAATATGTTGGAGAAACCGAAAAAAATATTCAAGCCGCAGTAAATGAAATTTGCGAAGAAGCGCAAAAGAACCCACAAACGAAATTCTTCGTATTTATTGATGAGATTGATTCAGTTATGATGGTCGATGACGGAAATGGCAAAAAACATTCAAACGATGTTTTAAACGAGTTTAAAAGATGTTTCACGGAAAGATTAGGAAAATATGACAATATTATAACTATTGGCGCTACCAATCTATCAATTGACCCTGAAAAAGGCGTTGCAATGGGAGGTAAAATCCTAGATAAACCAATGCTGGATAGATTCCAAGAAAAAATCTATGTTGGTTTGCCATCCAAAGGTCAAATTTTAGATTTTATAGTTGCAAATTATAAAGACAAAGAAATGGTTTGTGACGAGCTAAAAAATAAAACTGATGAAAAATTACAAAAACTTTGCGAATTTTTATCTAACAAAGATTACGAAGTTTCTTTTAGAACATTGCAGACCTTATTTAACAATGTTGCTGCAACTGGCGATATAAAAGAAAAAGTTACATTGAAAACAATGTTTGATGTTATAAAAGCTAAACAAATTGAACTTAAAATTCCAGACGAAAAACTTGCTCAATTAGCGCAAGACTTAGGTATTAATATATAAAAAATGCCCTCTATTCGAGGGCATTATATTAATCGTTGTTTTTTTCTGGTTTTTTATCTGGCTTTTGAGGGTTGAAAGGTGGTCTTTTAAATTCGCCTTTTTTGAACTCTCCTTTTTTAAATTCATGAAACATTTTCATTTTCTTATGACAAGGGCAATCGCAATGTTTCATAATTGGAAATTGTGGAGTGTAATGATGAAAAACAGGTGGATACATCGGAAAAGCCGGTATAGGAGGTTTATTAATTGCACCAAATAAGCTTAAAGCTAGAAATCCGCCAACAAAAACTCCTGCTGTTGTAGTTAAGAAATTTCTGAAATATTTATTTTTGCAAAAACATTCTTCGTTTTTTATTTCTTTTAATTCTTCAGACATTTTTCTCTCCTTTATAATCTGTACATTTTCTAAAACGAATTTGAATTTAAAAAGTTCATTTTGTTTTTAATTAATTATAAAATTATCTTGAATACTATTAAAATTATCCAGTTGAACTATAAAATCAAACAAATTTTTATAATCTCCAAGAATATTTTTCACGCCAAGATGTCTATAATTATTTATTACGCCATTAAAATCATCCTCAGGCATAATAACAGCAATCACTTCTATATCTGCCATATTAGCTTTAATGATATTTTCAATATTTGAGCTAATTAATTTTATTTTCTTATACGGACAGCTTTCTTTTAATTTTGCTAAACTATCAGAATTTGCCGTAGCAGAATTTGAACTAAAAATATAATAAAAATATTTTTCAATTTCTTGTTCTTTCAAAAATTCTTTAATTTTATCTGCATCATTTTTTGTATAAATTACTAAATCATAATTTTTAAATAACTCTTTAATAGTATTTTCGTCAAGCAAAAACTCAAATTCATCATTTTCTTTTTCGTATTTTAACATCACTTCGTCAGAAAAAATTAAAACATCTTTTTTGTTTAAAATTTCACAAAGAAATTTAACACCTCCAACTGTTGGAATAGTTATTCTTAAGCACGAAGAATATGTTGAATTTTTTGGAAAATTTTTGGTTATTATTCCGTTTTGTTTAAGTTTTTCATAATAAAACTCACAATAATTTTTAAAATCACACAAAATAAAATTTGCTTGACTGTCAAATGGCGTAAATTGCCTTTGAATTAAATTTTCAAAAAGCAATTCACGAGCATTTTTATTCAATTCTTTTATTTCTTCAACTCTTTTATCATCATTAAGCACAATTGAAATGCAATTAAGCGCAATCGAATTAATATCGACAAAAGAAATTTTTGAAATATTATTAATTATCTCAAAGTTTGCTAAAGCAAAAGCAAAACCAACTCCAACCATTGCAAAATCTTTTTCAAAAGATTTAATTATAGCTACATTATCATAATTTTTAATTAATTCAATATAATCTTCAAGCGTCGAATTAAGAGCAAAATTGATATACGTACAATCAAAAATAAATAAAGTTTCGCTAAATTCTTTTAATAAATTTTCAACACAAGAAGCTTTAATAACCTCTCCTGTAATATCATTTGGAGTACAAATATAAACGATTTTTACTTCTTTTTGTAATTGACTAACATCATCCAAATTTAAAGCTTTTATATCGTTAATTAAAGCATACTTATTAATAAAATCTGAATTTGTTTTAAAACATGCGATAATATCTTCTTTTTCAAGATAACCATCAAAAATATTCCTTAAAATTTCATTTATATTATTTGAAAATAGGATATTGTTTTCTTCAATTGAATACTTTTTGCTAAACTTTTTAATTAGTTCAGCACAATTTGAAACTTGGCAAATATCAGCTTCTTTTGCGTTTTTAGCAATACTAACAATGGATTGAGGGCAAGCATAGATATTTTCATTTTCATCCAGTTTTAAGCGCCAGTCTTTTTTTTCATGCAGTTTTTTTTCTCTAATTTCTTCAAGAATTTTTCTTGGTTTAATCATAAACTGGATTATACAATATTTTTAACTAAAAATAAATTATCTTCGTGCGTAGTGGCTTTTTTCCTTAACTTCAATTCTCAAATTTGCAAGCTCAATATCATCATAGTCTGTGTAACTTGTTTGAAAAAGATTTTTCCCTGATTTAATCACTAGTTCATTAGTTTCTTTTAAAATATTTTTTGGAATATTGATTTCAATATTATCTCCATTTAGCTCTAATTTTGCAATTTTATGCCCATTAACAAAAACCTCGCTGGGTGCAGAATAAACTTTAACAATTCGATTTTGCCCGTATTGCTTCGCTTTTTTGGTATCTAGCCCGATTATTGTTCCAATTCTTATTACAACATCTTGCTTTGCACTAAATTTGGGTTTTACAAAAGTTTTAGATAGATAATGTCCATTAGCATTTAATCTAAAATCAGCACTATTTGCAGAATTATTACTATACATATTATCTCCAAGATGAATTATCCCTTGGCTAATCTGCATATCAAACGGGCTTGATTCTTCTATTCCCAGTTTTAATGGCGAATTAAAAACGCTATTATCAACAGTTAAAGAAAAAGTTTTATATCCATCTTTTTCAACAAATAACACCGTTTTTTCGTCAATATCTGCATTCAATTTAAAACAACCGTTACTATCCGAATATGTTGTATAATTCAGCTCCGGAATGCTGATTTTAGCACCCGATAACGGTTCGTTTGTTTTTGAATTTATAATCTTATTTTTATAATTTAAATCATTATGGTCAATTTTTCCTGAAATTGCACCAAATGATGAAGCACACAATAAATAACAACAAAATATAATTAAAACTATTTTTTTCATTTAAACCTCTTATAATTATTATGTTTAAATGAATTTCAAGCTTAAAACAATATATCAAACTATAATATTCAATAGTAAAAAAGGATAATAAAAAACCGCTCCCAAAAGGCGGTTTTGAATTTAAATTTTATAATTATCTTTCTTGCAAAACAGGAATTAAAAGCTCTTGACCTACTCTTATCGCTGCAGGATTGATGATATTGTTAATTCTTTGGATTTCAAGAATTTTAGCCTCATCATATTTTCCATAAAAACGATAAGCAATTCCATTTAATGTATCGCCTTTTTTGATAACATATTTTTCTCTTGTTATAACAGGCTCAGCAACGTTATCTAATAAATTATCTGAACCAATAACAGTAACATTAGATGGTTCAATTTTAGTTTCAGTTTTTGGATTCATTGAACAAATTGAAACAATTAATGTTATAAAACACATAAACAAAACACCGGCAATGAAACCAATTGTTAAATAAACAGCAGGTGATTTTTGTTTTGTTGATTTAGTAGCGTTTTGAACTTTTTGAATACCTTTTTGTACATTACCCCACAACAAGTCCAATTCTTGGGCTTTTGTAGCTCTATAATATTGACTTAATTGAGATTTTGTACTTTGTTTTTTTGTGTCCACTTGAGAAATATTAGCTAAAACTCCCATTTTCTCACGAGTAAGACCTGATCTATGTAATGTTGAACCTTTCATGTGTCACCTTATAAAAATAGTCTTGTTGACATGTTATAAAGAGTGCAAGTCAAAGTCAAGCGAGAATAAAATTCTGTAAAGTTTTATTAACCAAGTGTAGTTATAGCTTTATTAGCACAATTAAACATTGTTTCTAATAGTTTTTTATTTTTATCAATATTAAAACCACCATCTTTTAAATATTCAATCATTCTCGATTTCCACAGAGAAAAAAGCTCCTCATTGGACATATTTAGAGTGTTTGCAATTTTTTTCAGTTCAGATATATCAATCTGTATTGGCTTTGCTCCTCTTAAAATGTCGACTAACTCAAGTCTTTTCTTTCTTTCAAAATTCCTTAAAAAATCCAAAGTAGAAAAGTTATTGTGTTTAATTAAGTCTTTTAAAAGCAAAAGATTTTCGCCATATGGCACAGTATCAGCCGGAATTTGATATTCCATAAAATCCTCAGGATTAATATCCATTACCGTTGCAATGCGCTCTAGAGTTATTGTTCTTGTTGAAAAAGGAACATTTTCGTCTATCAAATTATATACATAAGAAAGTGTCACTCCAATCATTTGAGCAAATTCTTTCTTATGAAGATTATTTTTTTCTAAAAATTCTGCAACCATTTTTGAACTTTGGTTATTTTTATTCATTTTATTGATTTTACTCCATCTTGTATGCTATTTTACAAATAACCTTTTTTGTCTATTTTTAAATTACCAATAAAGACAAATAACAAAGTTTAATTCAAATCAAAATTAAAAAAAGAAAGAAAAATAAAATGAAAGCAATTATTGGTTTAGGAAATCCAGAAGAAAAATATAAAACCACTCGTCATAACACAGGTTTTTTAATGCTAGATGAAATTTTAAGTGCACACAATGTAACTTTGTGCGATAAATTTAACTCTTTTTTTGGTAAAAAAGGAGATGTTTTGTATCTTTTGCCTAAGACATATATGAATTTATCAGGAAATGCAATTTTGGAAATGATGAATTTTTATAAGCTTAAAAATGAAGATATTCTTGTAATTTACGATGACGCTACAATAGAATTTGGAACATTTAGATTAAAGAAAAACGGTTCTTTTGGAGGTCACAACGGAATTAAATCAATAATAAATCGTCTTGGAAGCGATAAATTTGATAGATTGAAAGTTGGTGTTGGGCCGGTTCCTGAGCATTTTGCGATTGATAGCTTTGTGCTTGGCAATTTTTCACCCGATGAAATGCAAAGTGTTTATAAAATGGCAAAAAAATCTGTTGAAGTGGTTGATTGCTGGCTTAAAAATGGTATAGAAATTACGCAAAACAAGTTTAATGGAAAAATAATTTAACAAGATTATAATAGCTGTCATACTAAACCTATTTTAGCAACTTGCAAAAATATTAAAAAACAATAACAATTTGCCTTTAGTTTCATCATTTACGATAATTAAACTATATACTAAAATGGAGCATTTTAATGAAAAACAAAATCAAAGCTTTTTCACTTAGCGAAACGATAATAATCTTGACTGTTCTTGCTGTTGCAATAGCTGCTTCTATTCCAATAATGACAAAGAAAATGGTAAATGTATCTGACGCCGGTTCAACTATCACTGGTGCCTCACATGGCAGATATGAAATATTTTCAAAAGAAATTATAACAATTGAAGTTCCAAATGAAGATGGTAAATACGAAAAAACAACAAAACCACCTGAGGGTCCAAATAAAATCTTTG